>DASZFS010000470.1:0-12254 GCA_035939575.1 Vicinamibacterales bacterium
GTTCTCAGTGCCGAGCGCCGGAATCCTAATGCGCGTCGCGCCGAGTGTCGAGGTCGTGCAGCTCCGAATCGGCTGAGTGACCGTTGCGAACGTGCCGCCGCAGGACAGGCCCATGGCGGCTTGCTCGTCGCCAGTGAGCGCCAGCGCGTCGGCGTACGTTGGCACGCTGACGGCGACGAGGCCGCTGTCGTACCGCCAGGTCAGGCCCACCCAGAATTCTCTGAATCGGCCGCTTCGATATTCCAGATGCGTCGTCTGTTGAAAGGGCTCGTCGTGATCCGGACGCGCGACCGCCGCATATGCGGCGCTGAAGCGCAGCCCACCCAACTCTGGTCCGAACAGACGCGCGCTTGTGTGCGAGAAGGTCGCGTACGCCTGAAACCCATGAGATTCCGGCAACGTCACGCGCACCAAGCCGCCTTCGATCTTCGACTCTCGAAACTGAACTGGGAAGGTGAGCGGCGTGTTGAGAATGACGTCGAAGTCGTACGCGCCGTCCGTGGTCTTCCAGAAGTAGTCCGCGTCCACCTGGATGCCGCGCCACGTCGTCTGGTGGACGCCGGCGTCGAACTGATTGCGTCGGGCTGGTGTCAGCGGCGCGCCGCCGACGCTTCCGAGGACGCCGCCGCCAAAGCCGCCCGAGCCAGTCGAGCTGGCCAGCACGAGGTTCTCGTTGTACGGCGTCAGGAAGATGCGTCCGTATCCCGCGCGCCAGATCGTGTTAGTCCGGTCGAGGCGATAGGTGAGGCCAAGCCGAGGCTGGATTCCTGATGCGTGGCTCAAGCCGTCGTAGGCGTCGCCGCGCAGACCGGCCATCGCTGTCCAATGGCCCAGCTGTACCGAATCCTGCAGCCAGCCCGCCCATTGCCTGATGCGCGCTGACCCGTCGAACGCGAAAAACGATCCGCCGCGCGTCAGATCGTACGGCAGGAGCGCTGGCAGAAAGTTGGCCTGCGGGACCAGACTCGCTGCGGCGCAATCACTCCTGCTGCGCAGGCTCGTATCGGCGGACGGATCGCCAGCCGGCGTGAAGCACGGCGTGTTGAACGTCGCGCTCGTGAGTCCCGTCTGGAATCGTTCGGCCAGCCAGGTCGTCGTTTGCTGCGCGCCCGCCTTGATCGTGTGTCCCCTGGCCGCGTAGCTGACCGTTCCCTTCGCGCCGGCGTTGGTCAGCCCGCGGCGTTGTGCGAGGGCGGCGGGCTGATCGGCGAGCGGGTCGGCACTGCCGTCGTACTCGACGCGATCCCGTCGGAACCACCCATTTCCCTCTACCAGCAGATGCGACGTCAGGACATGAGTCAACGACGGGGCCAGATTGATCGTACGCTGCCGTTGTTGCTGGTCCTGCCCGGCGGCCTCCTGATCGTAGGTGTTGGGTGTCTGAAACCCGGACTGCGCGACGACGACATTGAGTTGAACCGTCGTGTGCGACGACGGGTGAAGGTCGAGGCGATCGAAGAGGTTGTACACGTGTCCATTGGCGTGCAGCGGTTCGGGTTCGGGCGTGTCCAGGAATCGTCCGCTCACGGTGCCGTCGAGCGCCAGGAAGTTGCCGAGGCGATCGTTCCCTCGACCGATGTTGAACGAGACGCTCGGCGTGCGGAACGATCCGTACCCGAATGACGCAGCGCCGCTGACGCCGTGCACACCCAATCCGGAACGCGTCCGTACCGTGGCGACCAGGCTCGTCTTGTCGCCGAATTCGGCCGGCGGCACGCCGGTCTGCACGTCAATCGACTCGATCACGTTCGGCGACAGCTGGTTCGAAAAGATGCGGCTTTGCTGATCGGAGACCGGCTGATTGTCGATGCTGAAGGACGTCTCCGCGTGCTCGCCCAGGGGATGGAACGTGCCGTTGGAATCAGCCGCGACACCCGGCGACGTGAGCGTCAGCAACGAACTCAGTCCGCTGCTCACGCTCTCGCTCGGCAGCGTCTCTAGCAGCGAGCGGTTCACGCGCGTCGACGGTGTGAGTCCGACGTCGCTGATCGTGCCGCGTACCGACACCTGTTCCTGTACGCGCGACAGGGACAAGGTGACGTCGATTACATCGAGCGGCGTCTGATCAACCACGAGCGGCTGTTCGTGTGGTTCAAACCCGGACAGCGTCAGCCGGAGCATGTAGCGACCGGGCCGAGTCCAGGGCAGTGTGAACGTGCCGTCTGATCCCGTCACGCTTGCCTGCAGCGCCTTCTGTGAAGTGGCCTCCACGAGGGTGACCATGACGCCCGGCAGGACGCCGCCATTCGCATCGCGAACGACGCCGGTGAGGGACCCAGGTTGGGCCGCTGGTTGACCCACGGCGGAAACGGGCACAACGAGAAGCGACGCCAGCGCAGATGTCGCAGCCAGTTGCATAGCCCGCCGAGCGCCGTACGTGCCCATCGTTCAAGAGTCTAAACCAATATTTTGATTAATCAAAATCAAATCGGCCAACTGACCTGAGTCGCCGCAAGGCACCTACACGCTTGCAACGGCAGAGCGGAGGCGGCTTTAAGCTATTCCGCGCGATGTGTCCGATGAGCCGCTTATCCGGGTTGGTTGACAGCATCGGCCGCGACATCCGTCACGCGACTCGCGGCGTGCGGCGGGCGCCGGGATTCACTGTTGTCGCCGTGGGCATGCTCGCCCTCGCCATCGGCGCCAACACGGGGATCTTCAGTGTCGTGGATCAGTTGCTCATCCGCCCCCTCGCTTATCGGGACGCGGACCGCCTTGTGGCGATTGACGCAACCCGCGAGTACGAGGGAACCCCTCGTCCTGGTCGCGTCTTCTGGCAGCTGGAGACGCGGCGGGGCGCTGGCAGGAAGCCCTTCGCGCCTTCTCATCGCGGCAGCGACCGCGCCGGCGCGATTCCGCACGAGCCTGATAGCGGCGTTTGCGCTCGCCGGTCTCGCGATCGCATCCATTGGCCTGTACGGCATCGTGGCGTACTCAGTCTCACAGCGGACCGCCGAGATCGGTGTTCGTATCGCGCTTGGCGCCGGGTCGCGCGACGTGATGTCGCTCGTCCTGCATGAAGGCGTCGGGATCCGATCGTTGCACTCCGCGCCGAGTAAGGGACGAGGCCCCGCCGACCCATGCTCGTAAAAGCTGGCGATCCACCCTGGCGGGTGAGAGCACCATGAAACTCGTCACACGACTGAATCACGCAGTAATATTCCGAATCGGTATCAAATTGACGAACACGGCGGTCTCTTTGGCTGATGAGGTGAGGTGAGCATGACGCACGCCGTCGTCTGGATCGACCACAAGGAGGCGCGCATCTTTCACGTCCACCCGGAGGCGGCGGGCGAATCGACGGTCCTTTCGCCGCAGCACCATATTCACCGCCATCCAAAAGGGCGTGGGGAGCCGCGAGAGCACCCTGATGATGCGAAGCATTTCTTCGACCGCGTCACACAGGAACTCGATGGGGTGGACTCCGTCCTCATCGTCGGGCCCGCCTCAGCGAAGCATGAATTCTTCAAGTTCGTGCAGGAGCATCACCGTCCTCTTCAATCGAGGATCGTCGGCGTCGAGACAGCAGATCATCCGACCGGGGGGGAGATCGTCGCCCACGCAAGACGCTATTTCAAGGCGAGCGACCGAATGGGCGGTCCTCCGGTAGCGAGTTGACTGGCAGGCTGCTCTAGAGAACGCATACCGGATCGTCACGTACGCGGCGCGTCCGGCTTCCGGGAATCCCTTCCAGTAGTAGTAGTTCGCGTCGAGCAGGTTCTTCACGCCGGCCTGAACACTGATGCCGCTGCGAATCGGCATCCTGCCGCCGACGTCGACGGTTGTGAAGCTCGCCACGGGGAGCGGCAACCTGTTGTCACTCATCGCGACGATTCCGCCTTCGTGCCGCGCCGAGACGAGAGCCGTCGCGCCGTCCGGCAGGCGCGCTTCATCATCAGCGAGCTTTATCTGTGAATCGACCAATGACTTCTATAAAAATGAGGCGGAGTCATGCAAAACGATTCGAATCGACTCAGCGAAATGAGCCGATTTTCATGTTCGCGGTAGAATGCGGGCCCGAGGTCGTACGATGCATGCGTTCAGGACATTCCTCCGTCCGTTCCGATGGGCCATGGTGGCCGCCGCTGTCGTCGTGGGCGCGAGCGGCGTGCTCGGTCAGCAGCCGGCCGGCCAGGCCACGTTGGCGATTTCGGGGAACGTCGCGAGGCCGCTGACGCTCAGCCCTCAGGACATCAAGACCATGCCGCGGACCACGGTCTCGCTGACCGAAGAGGGGCGCGAGGTCAAATACGACGGCGTGCTCGTGGGCGAGCTCCTGAGCCGCGCCGGCGCGCCGCTCGGCCGCGACCTGACGGGTGCGGCCGTTGCGACGTACGTCGTGGCGACGGGGAAGGATGGGTATCGGGCCGTCTTCTCGCTCGCCGAGCTGGATCCGGCTTTCACCGGCAGCGACATCATCGTCGCCGATACGATCGACGGGAAACCGCTGTTCGACTACCAAGGCCCGCTGCGCGTGGTCGCGCCGCACGACAAGCGCGGCGCGCGGTCGGTCCGGATGCTTCAGACGCTCGATGTCGTGCGGCTGCCGAAGTGACCCGGCGAGTCACGGCCGCGATTGTCTCCGCGACGCTGGCGCTGGGTTCACTGGCGCGTGTACGCGGCGAGTCCGCGTTCGCCTGGCGCCTGCCGCATGGGTTCCCGACCCCTCGCGTGCCCGCAGACAATCCGATCACGCGGGAGAAAGTCGCACTGGGGCGCTATCTGTTCTACGACACGCGCCTGTCCGGCAACGGCCGTCAGTCGTGCGCGACGTGCCACGAGCAGGCACGAGCGTTTACTGACGGCCGCGCGAGGGCGATCGGCTCGACCGGCGAACTGCACCCGCGCAGCAGCATGAGCCTCGCGAACGCCGGCTACGCGTCGGCGCTCACCTGGGGCAATCCGACGATCACGCGCCTCGAGGAACAGGCGCTCGCTCCGATGTTCGGCGATCACCCGGTGGAACTCGGGTTGACGAAACCCGGCGACGAGCTATTGACGCGTCTCCGCACCGTGCCCGAATACCAACGGCTCTTCTCGTCGGCGTTCGGCGACCGCGACGCGTTCACAGTCGTGAACACCACGCGTGCGCTCGCGTCGTTTGAGCGCACGATCATTTCGGGCCGATCGTCGTACGACCGGTATCACTTCGATCGCGATGACGCGGCGATCTCCGCCGCGGCGAAGCGCGGTGAACAGCTGTTCTTCAGCCAGCCGCTCTCCTGTTTCCGCTGCCACAACGGGTTCACGTTCTCCGGCGCGGCGGATTTCGAGGGCCGCCGCGATCGGGAGCCGGAGTTTCACAACACCGGTTTGTACAACCTTGCCGGCGCGCTGTCGTATCCAGCGCCAAACACGGGGCTGTACGACGTGACGAAGAAGCCCGAGGATATCGGTAAGTTCAAAGCGCCGACGCTGCGCAACGTCGCGGCTACAGCGCCGTACATGCACGATGGGAGCATCGCGACGCTCGAAGAAGTGCTCGATCACTACGCAGCCGGCGGTCGCACGATCAGCGATGGTCCCCATCGAGGCATCGGCCGCGACAATCCAAACAAGAGTCCGGTCGTCCGCGGCTTCGCGCTTACGACGGATCAGAAGCGCGATGTCATCGCGTTCCTGCAGACCTTGACGGACGACAAACTGCTAGACGACCCCACACTGGCGAATCCATGGACGCAGCGACACGAGGAGGGCCGATGACACTCAGCGCTCGCAATCATCTGCAAGGAACGATCGAGGAGATTCAATTGGGCGACGTGCTCGCCCACGTGACCGTCCGCGTGGCCGGCGGCGTCATTGAATCGGTGATCACCCGTCGCAGCGCGGAGGAAATGGGGTTGAAAACGGGCGATTCGGTCACGGCGGTCGTGAAGGCGACTGAGGTGATGATCGCCAAGCCGTAAGGCGTTCGGGTGTTTGATAACAACCGGTTTCCCGTGGGTAGAGGAGTTGACCTGTAAGGCACCGGCGTCGGCCGTTCGGTGCGCCAGCCCAACCGTCGCGCAATCGCTCGCCACGGGAATTTGTTTGCTCTTGCGTTTCATGACTCCTTGGACGATGCTGCGTCGGTTTCGCGGCCATCTGGCCGCGCTTCGGCCCTGAAAGGGGGAGACGATGACACACAGGAGTCTTGCGCGACTCGCGGTCGCGTCGGCGTTGGCGGTCGGCGGCGGACTTGGCGCGGCTGTCTACCTTTCCGCGGACACCACCACAATCGACGGCCAGATAGTGATCCCCGTCAGTGAGGACACCGCGCCGGTCGATGGCGATGCGGTCGGCGACGCCACCGTCAAAGGCGGCATCGGCATCATGTCCGCCGGCGGCCAGTTGAAACAGCTCTTTCTCCGCGCCGCTCAATCGGGCACCTTCCCGCTGACGCGCGTCGATGGCGACCGCGATGAGTCGCGCGCCGATGGCGACGGACTCGACGACGGCGGCAACGTCCTCGTCAACGATCCAGCGCTGGATCACATCGTGAGCTTCGACCCGAAGGTGATTGTGACGCGTCCTTTCGAGTTCTCGACGCAGAGCGAAACCTCCGCGGTCAAAGACGGCCGGCACGTGGTCGTGGGCTACAACTCGTCGGCGGACGCAACGGTTCAGTTCTTTCCAGGAGCGGGCCTGGCGTTCACCAAGGTGATGTTCAGCGGCTACTCGGTCTCTCACGACGGCGGCGAGACATGGAAGAGCGGATTCGTGCCGGCCGTGTCAGCCGCCGCTCCGTTCACTTCTGGCGACCCCTCGCTGGCGATGGACCGTCACGGCAACATCTTCTACGCGAGCCTCGGCGTGACCGGCGACGGCAAGCACGGCGCGCTCATCATCAACAAGAGCTCCGATCATGGCGACACCTTCGGCGCCGCGACGGTCGTCGTCGTCGACGACGGATCCGACAAGGAGTGGCTGGCCATCGGGAAGGATCCGACGGTGCCGTCGCGCGACAATCTGTACGTCACCTGGACCAGTTTCTTGGCGAGCAGCTCACAGCTGCATCTCGCGCGCAGCATCGACGGCGGCGCGACCTGGTCGTCGAAGACCCTCTTCGCTCCGGCCGACGACACCAAGAATTCGGCGTTCATCCAGTTCTCGAGCCCCGTGGTCGACCAGTCGAGTGGACGCCTGTACATCCCGTTCCTGCACTTCAGCGACGGGGACGCCGACAACGTGCGCGTGCTCGTGTCGGACGATGGCGGAGCGACGTTCAAGTTCCTGGCGTTCAACATCGCGGGCGCCCTCGACGCGTTCGCATATCCGAACGTCACCCCGGGGCGGCTCAATGACTGCACCGGCGGCGGCATCCGCAACACGCTGGTGGCCGGCCTGGACCAGGGCGGTGGACGCTTCGGCCTGCCGAGGTTCAAGCAGACGACGCGGTTGATTACCCAGCCGCAGGCCGTCGCCGACGAGGGGCGGTTTGCATTCGTCGTCAACACGTCGACCAGCACCATCTTCGGCGATCCCAGCGCCGGCTCCGAGATCAAGGTCGTGTTCTCGCGCGATGGCGGCAAGACGTGGACGACGACGCGCGTCGCTTCGTCGACCGGCGCCGATCCGCAGCACGTGCACCCGGCGATCTCGATGTCGGAAGGGGACCATCGGCTGACCATCAGCTACTACGTTCAGCAGGCCGACGAGCGTCTGCGGACCGACTTCGCGACGCTGGAGGTGCACGGAAAGAGCCTGGAGGTCGAAGACCACGGCCACCTCAGCTCCACCGCATTCGATCTCACGCCGAACAACGTCGTTCGAACGCCGACGTCGACGACCAACTACGACCGCACGGTCGTGACCTGCTACGACATCGGTGAATATCAGACGCTGGCGCGATCGCGCCGCAGTGACGAAAGCGATGAGGATGGCGGCGTGATCGCCGCCTGGGGCGACAACCGCCGGACGTGGACATCGCCTCCGACGTCGCCGGCGGCGGGCACGCACTCGCAGCCTGACGTTTTCGCGACAATTGTCGGCAGCGGTCGAGATCGCAGCACCGATTCGCGCGAGCGCTGACCATCGAAGTACTCCGCGTCGACTGGGTGGACAGGTCGTTTGTCACGATCTGTCCACCCTTCATCCCGTCCTGCCACCGCCCGTACGGGCAGAGCGACTGCGAGGGGTTTACTCCGGGGGCCCCTTTCCCCCGGACGTGTGTCCGGGTGCCTCTTCCCCCCTGACGTGTCGCGCTAGTATTGCGCAATGGCACACGCACACTGTCTCTCGCCGGCACGGGCCCGCCAGGCCGACGCCGCGGTCACATCAAGCTCGTACGGCCGACTTTTTCCCGATCTTCCTGCGTTCGCGGCAGACGAAGCGTTCCTGTACGCCCTTGGCCGAGCCGGCGGGCTCTGCGACTGCGGCGATGAGGAGGACAGTGAGGCGTCTCTGGGAACGGAAGCCGCCGGCTGGCCATTCTTCGGCCAATTCGTCGCGCATGACATCACATCAGACCGTTCGGCTCTCCAATCGCACGTCGACCCGGCACGGCTGCGGAATGCGCGGTCGCCGCAACTGAACCTTGAATGTCTGTACGGCGATGGGCCGGTTGGGCATCCCTACTTGTTTCAACGGGACGATCCGGCGAAGCTCCTCTCGGGTGCGGACGGACACGACGTGTTGCGCAACGGTGAGGGCACCGCGATCATCGGCGATCCGCGGAACGATTCGCACGTGCTCGTGTCGCAAATGCACCTCGCGTTCGTCCACGCCCACAACAGGTTCGTTGATCGTGTCCGATCTGAAGGCGCACCTGAGTCCACCGTATTTGAAAGCGCGGCCCGAGAGCTTCGGTGGCACTATCAAATGGTCGTCCTGCGGGAGTTTCTCCCCACGCTCGTGGGCGCCGATCTGGTGCGAAGCCTGCTAGACAAGGGCCCCGGCTTCTATCGTCCGGCGCACGAACCCTTCATCCCGCTGGAGTTCGCCGACGCGGCGTATCGCTACGGGCACTCGCAGATTCGTCACCTTTACACGCTGAACAGTGCGAGCGCGCCGACGGCGATCTTTCCAGACCTGATCGGATTTCGACCTGTGTCGAGCAATCATCGCGTCGACTGGGCGCGCTTCTTCGATGCCGAGAGCCGACCGGCGGCGGCTCGCGCCAAGAAGATTGATGGCCGTCTGGTCGGCGCGCTCATCGCTCTTCCGGTCGCATTGACGGGTGAGTCCCATGTCGAAGAGTTCCATTCCCTCGCCGTTCGCGATCTCGAGCGCGGGCAAGGCGTCGGGCTTCCGTCGGGCGAGGCCGTCGCGCGTCGTCTCGAAGAAACACCGTTGTCTCGCGAGGAAACCGGCGTTGCGAGGGTTGGTTGGCGCGGCGAGACGCCGCTGTGGTACTACATCCAGCGGGAGGCTGACGTGCGGTGCGGTGGCAATCGGCTCGGTCCGGTTGGCGCGCGCATTGTCGGCGAAGTTCTGGTGGGCCTCCTCAATCTCGATCCGGCCTCAGTGCGGCATGCGCCTGATGAGTGGCGACCCACCGCTTCTTTCATTGAGTTGCTCGGGCACGCCTAGCGAATGGTGAAATGTGGTCATCTAACCAGATGACCAGATCACTGCAAGGTAGCTGTCAACGCACTGTATACGGCCGGTCGAGAGGCCGGTCGAGAACAGCGTGGATTGCCGGCGGCGCAGACCCGGTCAACCGACGGCCGGCGCGGGCCGTCCAAGGCTTCATATGAGCTCCTTGCCATTTGATCTCCGCGATGCAGCCCGGGGGCTGCGCCGCGACCGGCCGTACGCGCTCACCGTCATCGGCACTCTTGCGTTGACCATTGGGGCCGCTACGGCGGTCTTCTCCATCGTCAACGGGGCGTTGTTGAAGCCGCTCGCTTACCGCGAGTCGCATCAGCTCGTCTCGGTCAGGGAGGTCTGGCGCCAACGGTCGGAGCGGACCCCGACGTTCGAAGTCAACGAGCAGCATTTCGAGTACTGGCGCCATCACACCCGCACGTTCGAGTCGCTCGCCCAGTACATCGTGCTGCCCGCGAACCTGACTGGCGTTGGCGACGCGACGCAGATCAACGTGGGCCGCGTCAGCGGGACGCTCTTCGACGTCCTGGGGGTGCAGGCCGCCCTTGGGCGGACGCTCACGGCGGCGGACGAGCCCAGCAACCAGCCCGAAGTCGCGGTCATCACCGACGCGACGTGGCGGCAGCGATTCGGCTCCGATCCGCGGGTCGTTGGCCGCGCGCTCGTGCTGGACGGAAAGCCGCGCGCGATTGTCGGCGTGCTGCCGCCTGACTTCCGTCTGCCCACAGAACGGCTCGCCTCAGCCGGCGACGCGTTCGTGCCGATCCACATGGACGCGGAGCGCGTCGGTTGGTGGGGCGATCACAACAACGAGGCGGTGGGGCGGCTGCGCGCGGGTGAAACCCTCGAGCAAGCCCGCGCGGAACTCGACGTGCTGCAGCGGCAGGTCAGCGATATCGCGACCAGCGAAGCACACGAGCCGGTGGCGCTCGCCAGCGCCGTGACGCCCCTCGCCGAGGCGCTCGTCGGCAACGCGCGGCGTGGGTTGCTGCTGCTGCTGGGCGCGATCGGCGCGGTTCTCCTGATTGCCTGCTCGAACCTCGCAAACCTGTCGTTGACGCGAGCGGTGGGCCGGCTGCGCGACGCCGGCATCAGGTCGGCGCTCGGCGCGAGCCGATCGCGGCTTGTCGCAAGGGCCGCAATCGAGCAACTGCTGCTCGCAGCGATCGGCGGCGCGCTTGGCGTGGCCGTCGCGTGGGCGGCGCTCCGGGTCTTCGTTCGCACCGCGCCAATCGATCTTCCGCGCGTGAACGAGATCACGATCGACGTCTCCGTCGTCGCCTTCGCCGCGGGGATTTCGTTACTCTGCGGCGCCGTCGTCGCGGTTCTGCCGGCGTGGCGCACGGCGCACCGCAACCTCGAGCAAACGCTGCGCGCCGGCGCACTGACGACCACGAGCGATCGCGGGGGCCTGCGGACGCGGGCCACGCTCCTCGCGCTGCAGGTCGCATTGTCACTGACGCTGCTCGTCGTCACCAGCCTTCTCGGCGCCAGTTTTGCGCGGCTCATGCAGCTCGATCGCGGGTTCGCCTCTGAGCGCGTGTTATTGGTGCCGGTCTCGCTGTCGCAAAGTCGATATCCGACTGAGCCCGCGCTGATTGCCGTCTACGATCGACTCGTCGCCGCGGTCCGCATGTCGCCAGGTGTCGCCGCGGTGTCGCCGATTTCGGCGCCGCCGCTGAGCGGCTCCGGGCAGGTGAACACCGTTGTGCCGGAGGGCGGCGCGCGTCCGCGATCGGAATACCCCAGCGCAAACTTCCGCTTCGTCGGTCCCGAGTTCTTCCGGACGATGGGCATTGCGGTGCTCAGCGGGCGTCCGTTTACCGATGCGGAACGTCCGCCGCGGCACGCGATGCCGGCGCTCGTCTCCGATCGCACCGCGGCGCGCCTGTGGCCGGAGCAGGATGCCCTGGGGAAGCGGTTCAGCCGCGGCCTTCCCGGTGAGGACGGGTTCGAGGTCGTTGGCGTCGTCGCTGACGCCAAGATCACCTCGCTCGAGCGGACCCCCCCGCTCATCGTCTATCTGCCGTACTGGTGGCGCGCCCGATCGGCGACGTCGCTGCTCGTCAAGACGGCCGGCGATCCTGCGCTGGTGATGCCGTTGCTGCGGCGCGCGGTGCGTGAGATCGATCCGGAGATCGCCATCGGAAACGCGCGGGCGCTCGACGCGCTCGTCGACACGTCGGTCGCGGCGCGCCGCTACCAGATGCAGCTTTTTGCCGCCTTCGGCATCGTTGCGCTGTTCATCGCCACGCTGGGCGTCTATGCCGTGACATCGTACGGCGTCTCGCAGCGCCGGCGCGAGATGAATATTCGCGTTGCGCTCGGCGCACGGCCGCGGCAGGTCGTCGCGATGGCGATGAGGCAAGGCGTCGCCTCATTAGCCGCCGGCATCGTCGCGGGCACCTGTGCAGCGCTCGCGATCGGAGGCCTCGTCGCGAGCTTGCTCTTTGACGTCCGCCCACGCGACCCCGTCGTGCTCAGCGCGGCCGTTGGCATCATCGCGAGCACCGGGATGCTGGCGTGCCTCGTTGCGGCTCGGCGGGGACTGGTGATCGACCCCGTGTCGGCGCTGCGAGAGGAGTGAGCGCAAACAGGCTGAAGACTCTGAGGTGGGAGAATCTGAGGTGGGCTGAAGACTCATGGTCGCGTGCAGTTGCCTCGCCCCAAGATCAAGATTCTCAGGCGCTGCAGAAGGTCGTCAGGAACCGAGGGCGTAGGCAACT
>DASZFS010000471.1:0-4154 GCA_035939575.1 Vicinamibacterales bacterium
TAGGGCTTTATCGGCCCCGCGGTGACGAGCGACTGCGTCGCCTTCGGAAGGCGCGGGTAGTCGCTGGGGTTGACAAGCGCCGGCGCGATCGGCGTGGGGCCGTTGTCGTTGAACGCGGCGGTCCCTGTTGCTCCCAAGAGCAGGTTCACAAACGCGGTTGCGTTTTCCAGATTCCGGGTTTCCTTCAGAATGGTGAGTCCCCAGGCCACTCTCGTCGCCGGAATGGAAACCGACGCCAGCTTCCCAGGCGGTCCAAGGGCTGGAATAATGACCGACGCACGGGCGTAGTCACCGTTGTTGTTCGTGCTCGAGAGATCGATGCGATCGGGCACGGTCACATACCGGTAATGAGGATTGCCCCTCGCCGCCGCGGCGGCACTGTGCTCGTAAATGAACTGAAAGTTGTAGTCCCTGCCCAAGGTCGGAGCATTCAGGGCATCGACCCCTGCGGCAGCATTGATCATCAGATGTTCCAGCAGCAAGTTCGAGAGATTCGGCACGTTGTAGTACGTTTGCGCCAAGCGGAAGATCATGTACGTCCTGTATCCGCTGGGATCGAGAAACGGATGAGAACTCAAGAGACGAATCCCTGGCGCCAGCAGGACCTGATACCAGTCTGGAGCCGCGCTCGGGATCGACGTGGGAGGCCTGAAGTCGCCGGCACTGGCGATGCCTTCGGTCTTGGGATCCGTTGCCAGGTATGCCAGGACCATTCGGCCCTTGGCGAAGACGATGGTGTAGTCGGCGAGCCCCAAGGGCTTGAGCAGGAGATCGATGGTCTGGTAGTCCGCCGAGGCGTACACATCACACGGCTGGAGTCCCGCGGCGAGCCGTGCGGCCAGCGCCACGCTGCCACCGGAGATATCTTTGAGGACGAGGCCCGGATGCTGCGCCGTGAGCTTCTTTTCCACGACGGTAAACGCCGCTTGAACGCTGCCGGCGTGACAGACGTTGAGCTGACCAGCCGACTGTGACCTCACGACGACGCCCTGCGCCGTCACGATCAGAGGCGCACAGATCAGCAACGCATTCCCCACGACCCGGTTCAAAATGCCACCTCCATCGATGCAGCGATGGTTCGTGGGGCTCCCAGGTGTCCGGTGTAGCTGCCAACGTTCGTGCCGGTGATGTTGCCGGGTCCGAGCGTCGACCAGTAATGCACGTCAGTCACATTGTTGACGGCAGCTCGCCATGTGACGGTCCGGTTCATCAGCGGGCGTGAGAAGCGCATGCCGAGGTCGACGAGGTTGTACAACGGCGTCCACGTCGAGTTGATGTCATCGATGGGGCGACGACCGACAGTTTGCCACGTGAGGCTCAGGAATGTTCCGGCACCCGCAGGGACTCGGTATTCGGTCAGGAGACTGGATTTGTACTCAGGAATGCCGACGAAGCGCTTGTTGTCCGTGGCTGCGTTGCCTGTCTTGGTGACATTCGCGTTGAGCACCGTCAGCCCGCCATACACGACGAGCCTCTGCGCGATGCGACCCGAGAACATGGCCTCGACACCGTGGTTGACCTGGTCGCCAGAGATCTTGAAGACGTTGTCGGCGGGATCCGTGTTCGCAAAGGGTCTGTCGAGCCAGAACACCGCGGTCGAGACATTCATTCTCGACAGGGCGATCTTGTAGCCCACTTCGGTCTGTTGGCTTCTATACGGCGACAGCGCCTGGCCCGCATTCGCCACGGTCGTGGGCGCGACATCGCCCTGCTGCAGGCTGCTGCCATAGCTGCCATACAGCGTCATGTTGGCGACCGGCTTGTACAGGAGGCTTCCTGAGGGGCTGACGCCATTGGCACGATAGCCACTCGTCCGGACGCCGACGTTGTTGTAATTGTCGGTCCAGATCCAGTCTTGACTGGCGGCTATGCGGACTGACCAGTGTTCATCGAACGTGGCGGAGTCACTCACGTTGAAGCCTTGTTGATGGATCACACTGGACGCGAAGATGTCGCTGTGCTGTGGCAGGCCGGCGGCGGGCAGCGGAAAGACGATGGGATTCGAGATACTCGCGTTCCCAAGGAGCACGCTGCCGGCACTCGGATTCGAGAAGTCCGAGTACGACTTGAAGGTGTATCCGGTGCTTCCGAACGCGAAGTTGTGCCTGATGCGCCCGGTGGCAAGCCGGCCATTGAGGTATCCCAGATTGCTGAAGACCCTGAACCGCGGAGCAAAACCCGTCGCGAGGGACGACGTGTAACGGCCGGCATTGTCCGTCAGCGCGTTGACCTGCGTGCTGATGTCGCGATCGACCAGTTGATCGAGCGCACCGGCGCTGAGATGCCAGTTGGCGCTGAAGTCGTGCTTGACACGAAGCTGCGCGATGCGGGTCGTGAGGTCGAGACCGGCGGACGGCTGTCCGTACCCCGGTGTCGATGGGTCGGGCGCAGCGGACGGCAATTGGATGAATGCACTCCTGCTGTTTGCGCGTCCGTAGGTGAACCATCCCGGGAAGCCGCGCTGAATCAAGTTGTAGTGGCTGTAGAACCCTTCAATCACGGTGTGCTCGAAGGGTCGCACGTCGGCCGCAAAGCTGGCGAGGCGGCGTGCGAGCCTGCTGTCCTTCACGAACGCGTCGCCGTCACCAATCAACAGATTGGCGCGGTATCCGAAGATCCCTCCGCGGCCGAGGCGCCCGCCGATGTCCCCGTGGACAGTTCCGACGGCCCGACTGTCGTAGTCGAGCGTCAGTTGACGCAGCGGCTGCTCGGTCGGTCGCTTCGACACAAAGTTGAACATACCCGAGGGATTCGCCGGGCCGTACAGCGCGCCGCCCAGGCCGTTGAGCACCTCGATCTGCTGGACCGTTTCCAGGCTATTGGCACCGGTGATGACGATGCCCATGCCGTCCATACGGGTGTTCTGCATATTGCTGCCCTGCATCCCACGCGTTTCCGGGCGCATGATCTCCGACCCCTGCATCTCTTGAAATTCCGTCAGCGGCAGGAACTTCATCGCCTCCTTGAAACTCTTCACCTGTGCGTTGTCGATCAATTCACTCGGAAGGACGTTTACAGTGTACGGGGTGTCCAGGAGCCTCGAGGGCCCGGACGAACCAAGGGAGCTCACCGCGTCGACGCGATAGCCCTGAGCGACGCCGCCCACGCCGGTGACCGTCACCGACTCCGTCGCGCCGGCGAGTGCGAGCACCACGTCTCGCATCACGCTCTCGCCTGGCGCAAGTGCGATCGGATCGCTTGTGATGACCTGGAACCCTTTGGCGTGAACTTCCAGGACATAGCTGTGCGGCGCTGCGGTGACGAAGCTGTAACGACCTTGTCCATCCGTGAGGACCGTCGTTCGGGCGGTCGTGTCTGAGTTGATCAGGACGACTTCAGCGCCAGCGACGATTGCCTGCTGCGGATCTCGCACGACACCGGAGATTGCGGCGCTTTGCGCGGCTGCGGACTCCGCCGCGAGCATGAGCGCGCACGTGGCCGCCACTCTCCAACATCGAAGCGCGATCGAGGACATCACGGCACCCTTCATCGCACAACAGTGTTCACCGGCCGGGACTGCTGCGGAAAGGGGAATCTTATGCGATCGGCGCCTGGAGCGCTATGTTTCTTGTGATAGTTCGCTACCGCGGTCTACTCTTGCGGGTACGCTGGCGGTCTGATCGCACGCTTCGCTCGAGGCTCGCCAACTGTTTCGCAATGGCCCGCCGCGTTGCGCGTTCCATCGCTCGATAGCGATGGATCACTTCTGCGCCGAAGTCGGTGAGCGTCGCGGATCCGCCTCCGGGACCACCCAGGGTCGTACTGACGACCGGCTTCCGAAACACAGAATTCATGCTGTCGACGAGCAGCCAGGCCGATCGATACGACATCTTCATGCCGCGCGCAGCCTTGCTGATCGATCCGCCGTCGCGGATTGACTCCAGAATCTGAATCTTTCCAGGCCCGAGGGGACGATCGTGGGTCAAGTAAAGGCGAAGGAGCACACGTGCCATCTTTCAATGGTACGCCAAGCCTCGCCGAAGACTCTGAGCTGGCCTGAAGCTCTGAGGTGGCCTGAAGACTCTGAGGTGGCCTGAAGACTCTGAGGTGGCCTGAAGACTCATGGCCGCGTGCAGTTGCCTACGCCCTCGATTTCTGACGACCCTGTACGACCCTTGAGAATCTTGATTTCTGGGGCGAGGCAACTGCACGCG
>DASZFS010000472.1:0-19851 GCA_035939575.1 Vicinamibacterales bacterium
AGACCTTCTACAACCCGAGAATTTTGATTTTGGGGCGAGGCAACTGCACGCGGCCATGAGTCTTCAGGCCAGTTCTGCACGCGACCATGAGTCTTCAGGCCCGTTCAGCATGCGCCCATGAGTCTTCAGCCCCGTTCCGCATGCGACCATGAGCCGTTGTGGACCGGCCACTGGCCGGCGCGGCGTTTGCAGCTCGCTGTCCGGTCGAGCTCGCATGCCCGCACTTCAGGTTGCCTTCGTCGCGCCGTCTCTCCGGATTCTCGGTGGTCAAGCCGTCCAGGCCGATCGGCTGCTTCGCGCATGGCGCGGAGACCCCGACGTCAACGCCTGGCTCGTTCCCATCAATCCCATGCCGCCAGGTCCTCTCCGCTACCTGACGTCGATGCGATATGCCAGAACGGTTGCGACCGAGCTGACGTACGTGCCGTCGCTCGTTCGCGAGCTCCGGCACGCGGACGTGGTCCATGTCTTCGCTGCGTCGTATACGTCGTTTCTCCTCGCGCCTCTGCCCGCGTTGATCGTCGCGAAGAGTCTCGGCAAGCCTGTCGTCTTGAACTATCGGAGCGGCCAAGCGCCCGAACACCTGCGGCGATCCGCTGTTGCGCGGCGAGCGCTTGCGTCCGCCGGTTTGAACATCGTGCCGTCGCGGTTTCTCGTCGACGTCTTCGCGCGATACGGCATTCAGGCCGGAGTCATCCCGAACATCGTCGATCTCGAGCGCTTCGCGTTCAGGGAACGGCCCGCGGTCGGTCCGCGTCTCCTCTCGACCCGAAACTTCGAGCCGCTCTACAACGTCGCGTGCACGCTTCGCGCGTTCCGCCTCGTGCAGGATCGAAGGCCGGACGCTGCGCTGACGCTGGTCGGCAGCGGCTCCGAGGAGCGGGCTCTTCGCGCGCTGGCAACGACGCTGGCGCTCCGCCATGTGACGTTCGTGGGACGTGTCAACCCGGATGAGATCGGGCGCCACTACGCTCTGAACGACATCTATGTCCAGACGCCGAACCTCGACAACATGCCTGCATCGATTCTCGAAGCCGCCGCGAGCGGGCTCCCGGTCGTGGCGACACGAGCCGGCGGCGTGCCGGCTATCGTGACATCTGGAGAGAACGGGCTGCTGGCGCCGCTCGACGACCATCGCGCCATCGCCGGTCATATTCTGCGGCTGCTGGAGGAGCCGGACCTCGCGCGCCGGCTGGCCGCCGCGGCCTATGCCGGATGCGCCGCTCGCACCTGGCCGGCCGTACGGGATCTCTGGCTGACGGCTTATCGATCGGCGGCCGCACGTTCGCCGGCCGGATCCGTGATCTCGCGACTGGCGCGCAACGATCCACCGACATCGGCGGCCGCACACCCGTGAGACCGCTCCTTCGGCGTCTCGCGCGCATGGATGCGGCCGAGCTCGCGTGGCGTGGATCTGCCGCGACGCGCACGCTTGGGCAGCATCTGCGGTGCGCCGTCCTGGCACCGCGGTGGGATCGCCGCCAGCTGGCGAGGCTCCTGGCTCCGGACACTCGACTCAATCGCGCGCGCACGGCGCTGCGCCACGGCGACTGGTCCGGCGCACACCGCGAGCTGTCGCAGCAACTGGCCACGCGCCCGTCGCGCTTCGTGATCGGGCCCGAAGCGCGGCCCAGCCTGGTGGCCGAGATCGGGCAGGCGTTTCCCGGCGCCGCGTGCGACGCCGCCGAACGGGCCGATCGCATCGTCGCGGGTGAATACGACCTCCTCGGCTACCGCGCTCTCCGTTTCTCCGACGGACCAGCCTGGCACTACGACCCGGTGCACCGCCGTCACGCGCCGCGTCGCTTCTGGGCCAGCGTGCCGTATCTGGATCCCGTGTGCGGCGACCACAAGATCATCTGGGAGCTCAACCGCCATCAACACTGGCTCGCACTCGGCCGCGCGTACTGGCTGACCGGCGCGTCCAGGTATCGCGACCGATTCGTGCATGAGCTCTCGAGCTGGGTCGAGGCGAACCCGCCGTTCATCGGGATCAATTGGGCCAGCATGCTGGAGCTCGGCTTGCGATCGCTCTCGTGGATCTGGGCGCTCATGTTCTTCGCCGGTGCGAGCGAGGAGACGGATTCACCGCCTTGGAGTGTCGATCTCCTCCTCGCGCTGGACCGCCAGCTGACGCACATCGAGCACAACCTGTCCTACTACTTCAGCCCCAACACGCACCTGCTCGGCGAAGCGCTCGCGCTGTACGTGAGCGGCCGCGCGCTCCCGGAATTGGCGGGAAGCGAGCGCCGCGCGGCGGTGGGGCGGAAAACGCTGGTCGCGGAAATGGGCAGGCAGATCGCGCGCGACGGCGGCCACTGCGAGCGATCGACCCACTACCATCGTTACACGCTCGACTTCTTCCTGCTGGCGCTGGCCACCGCGCGCATCACGCGCGACCCCGCCGCGGCCATGTTCGCGCAGGCAGTCGTCAGCCTCGCCTCCGCGGCGAGGATCCTCGCGGACGACCATGGCCGCGTCCCGCACATCGGAGACGATGACGGCGGGATGGTGCTGCCGATCGCGGGACGCCGATCCGACGACTGGCGTGATTCCCTGGCCGTCGCGGCCTCGCTGACCGGACGCGACGCGCTGCGCATCGGCGCCCCGCCCGAGGAGGCGCTGTGGATGCTCGCGCACCCCGCGCTCCAGATACGAACGCCCTCCCGGGCCGCGGAGGCACCGGCCCGGGTGCCGTCGGCGGCGCTCGACGAAACGGGCTACTACGTTTCGCGGTCGTCTGCCGGCGAGCACATCGTGATCGATGGCGGGCCCCATGGCTATCGGAACGCCGGGCATGCACACGCGGACGCCCTGTCGTTGACGGTGTCCGTGCGCGGCCGCCCGTTGCTGATCGATCCCGGCACCGCGTGCTACACGATCGACCCGGTCCGCCGCGATCATTTTCGCTCGACCGCGCTGCACAATACGCTCCTGCTCGACGGCCGTCCTCAGTCCGTTGCCAGCGGACCCTTCCAGTGGTCGCGCTCCGCGAGCTCGACCACGCACCGCTGGCGCTCGACCGGCGCCTTCGATTTCTTCGACGGATCCCACGACGGGTACGCGCCGGCGCGGCATCGGCGCCGGGCGCTGATGCTCCACGGCGACCTGATCGTAGTGGCCGACTTGGTCAGCGACCCGGGGCCGAACCACCTCCACACGGCTTCGGTACGGTGGCACATCGGTCCGGAATGGCGCGTCGCCGCGCGCGATCGATCGGTGGCGATGACGGCCGGCGACGAACGGATCGCCCTGCTCGTGCCGCACGGACCCTTGGAGGTCTTCAGCGGAGACGAGGCAACGGGACTCGGCTGGCACTCGCCCGTGTACGGATCGGTCGAACCGGCGACGACGGTGTGCGTGACCCATCAGGCCAACGCGCCTTTCTGGATCGTCAGCGTGTTCGACTTGAATCCGGCAGATCCCGTGGAGGACGTCGAGGCGCTCTCCGTCTGGGCCGAGGCAGGGGCGCTGGCCGAGGCGACCGGGATCAGGATCTCGCGACGGGACAGCGTCGCGTACGCGCTCTTCGCCGAACCTGCTCACGGGCATGCCCACGGCGCAAAGTCCAGCTCGTGGCGCATCGCGGCATTCGAGACCGACGCCCGGATGCTCTTCTGCCGAGTCAACCGGCGGGGCGATCCGATCGGGCTCGCGCTCGTGGATGGATCGATTGTTCGCAGCGACCGCCAGCGCCTCGTCTCCGTCGCAACTGGGTGCCCCTCCCCGGCGCTTTACCTGGACGAGACCAGCATCAGGAGCTACACGGTATGTGCGGCATCGCCGGCTTCGTAGAGTCAACGTCCGCGCCGATGGCATTCGGCCCGGACGCTCGCCAGGAGCTCGCGCGCCGGATGTGCGCGGTCATCCGTCACCGGGGCCCGGATGACGAAGGCGTATGGACCGGCGCCGGCGCAGCCCTTGGGATGCGGCGCCTGAGCATCATCGATCTGACGACCGGCCATCAGCCGATCGCCAACGAGGATCGGACCGTCTGGATCGTGTTCAACGGCGAGATTTACAACTTCCGCGAGCTGCGCGCGGCGCTCGAGCGCGCGGGCCACCGCTTTGCGACCTCGACCGACACCGAAGCGATCGTCCATGCCTTCGAGGAGTGGGGCAACGGCGCCATCGCCCGGCTCAGGGGCATGTTCGGCCTCGCCATCTGGGATACGCGGTCGCGAACCCTGCTCCTCGCGCGGGACCGCATCGGCATTAAACCGCTCCACTACGCGATCGCCAATGGCCGTCTCTACTTCGGGTCCGAGATCAAGTCGCTGCTCGAGGCCCCGGAGGTGCCGCGCGCGATCGATATCGACGCCCTCGATCATTACCTGTCGTTCCTGTACACGCCCCGCGACGGATCCATCTTCAGCGGCGTCAGGAAATTGCCGCCCGGTCATCTGCTGACGTGGCGCGATGGCCGCACCACGGTCGAGCGGTATTACGAGCTTCCAGCGGTCGAGTCGTTCCGCGGGTCGGAGGAGGAGGCGGTACGCGATCTGCGGTCGCGGTTGACCGACGCGGTCCGCTCGCACCTGGTGAGCGATGTTCCGCTCGGTGCCTTTCTCTCGGGCGGCATCGATTCGAGCCTGGTGGTCGGGCTGATGGCCGAGACGTCCGGTGCCAGGATCAAGACATTCTCAATCGGCTTCGACGAACCGGCGTTCGACGAGCTCGAGCACGCACGCCGCGTGGCGCGGCACTTCGACACTGACCACCACGAGTTCATCGTCCGGCCCGACGGTGTCGCGATTCTGGATCGGCTCGTGTCGCATTTCGACGAGCCGTTCGGCGACGCGTCTGCGATTCCTACCTGGTACGTCTCGGAGATGGCGCGGCGCCATGTGACCGTCGTCCTGTCGGGCGACGGCGGCGACGAGCTCTTCGGCGGCTACGACCGCTACGCGCCTCACCCGCGCGTGGTGGCGTTCGATCGCTACAGCCGCTACAGCCCGAGTCCGCTGCGGCGCCTGGCGGCGCTCGCCGCTGAGCGGCTGCCCCACGGCGCCCGAGGAAAGAATTTTCTGCGTCACGTCGCCCGCGACCGGCCCGGCCGGTACCTGGACGCCGTTCGCTTTTTCAGCGTGGATGAGAAGAGCGCCCTGCTGGCGCCCGAGCTGGCCCGGCAGCTCAGCGGGCCAGACCCGGAAGCGCGGCTCGCGGTCCATTTCGATCGCTACGCTGCCCTGCCCTGGTCGAGTCAAATGATGCGCTTCGACATGGACACGTACCTGCCAGAGGACGTGCTGACGAAAGTCGACCGGATGAGCATGGCTCATTCGATCGAGTCGCGCGTCCCGCTTCTCGACAACGATGTGATGGCCTTCGCGGCCACGCTCCCGGCGTCACTCAAGATCAAGAACGGACGGAGGAAGCACATCCTGAAGGAGGTCGCCGCGACCCTGCTGCCGCGTGAGATCCTCGACCGCCCCAAGCAGGGGTTCGGCGTGCCGCTCGGCACCTGGTTTCGAGGCGGCATCAGGGAGCTGTTCGCCGACACGCTCCTGTCCCCGACCGCCCTCCAGCGCGGCTATTTCAACGCCGCATTCGTGCGCCGGCTGGTGAACGAACATCTCGCCGGCCGGCGCGATCATACCCTCCGCCTCTGGCAGCTCGTCGTTTTCGAGCGATGGCATCGACAGTACGCAGAACGGGTGACGGGAACCGCGCTTCCACTTTCCGCACCCGCGATTCCACTGGGAACGACGGTTTGCTCGCGGTGAGGCATGATTCGACCGCTGCCGTGGCACCCGCTTTGCTCAGATGGCGGCGTGCCCTTCCCCGTCACGCTCATGGTCCCGGTTCCAATCGCGTTCGTGATGACGAGCTTCGAACCTGGCGGCACCGAGCGGCAGATGATCGAGCTGGCCCGCCGGCTCGATCGAGGTCGATGGACCGTGCACGTCGCCTGCTTCCGCTCCGGCGGCGCCTGGTTCGACAGAGTGAAGGAGGCCGCGCGCTCGGTTGTCGAGTTTCCGGTCGCGACCTTCAAGACACCCCGCGCGGTCGGGGAGATGTGGTCGTTCGGCCGCTGGTGCCGGGCGCAGCGGATCAGGGTGGTCCATACGACCGAGCTCTACTCGAACATCTTCGGGCTGCCCGGCGCCGCCATGGGCGGGGTCGCCGTCCGCATCGGCAACCGCCGCGAGATCAACCCCGACAAGTCTGCCGGGCAGCTCGCCATGCAGCGGGCGGCCTACTCGTTCGCGCACAAGGTGGTGGCGAACTCCCACGCCGCCGCCGATCGACTGATACGGGAGCGGGTTCCCGCGCACCGCGTGGCGATCGTGCCGAACGGCCTCGACACGGCCCCCGTTCGCCCGGTCAGCGCGACCGCAGCGCGCCGGAAGGTCGTCGTCGTTGCGAACCTCCGGCCCGAGAAGGGCCACGACGTCCTGATCGACGCCGCAGCCGACATCCTGCGGCGCTTCCCCGATGCCCGGTTCGACGTGGTCGGCGGCGGGCCGCTCCTCGACCCGCTGATCGCGCGCGCCCGCCAGCGAAGCGTCCTGAACGCCTTCGCGTTTCGCGGGCACTGCGACGACGTGCGGGCACGACTTGACGCGGCCGACATCTTCGTCCTGCCGTCCCGATCGGAAGCGTTCCCGAACGCCGTGCTGGAGGCGATGGCAGCAGGACTGCCCATCGTCGCGTCAGCTGTCGGCGGCATGTGCGAGCTGATCCAAGACGGCGAGACCGGCCTGTTGGTCCCTCCGGACAATCCATCGGTGCTGGCGGCTCAGATCTGCAGGCTGATGGAGAGCCCTGACGCCGGGACAGCCCTCGGCGCTGCGGCACGCCGGCACGCCGTGGGGCGCTACTCGTTCGAGCGGATGGTCGCGGCGTTCGAGCAGATCTACGTCTCCGAGCTGACGCGGCGCAGCGGCGTCTCCGTCGCCCGGCCCCGCCTCGATCCATCGGTGACACGCTGACATGTGCGGCATCGCGGGCAGGTTCAACTTCGATTCCCATCACGCCGTCGACCCTCAGCGGCTGCGCGCGATGACCGGCATCCTCGCCCACCGCGGACCGGACGCCGAAGGCTTCCATGTCGGCCGCGGCATCGGCCTCGGGCATCGACGCCTGAGCGTCATCGACCTCTCGACGGGCGACCAGCCGCTTGCCAACGAAGACCACACCGTGTGGGTGGTCTTCAACGGCGAGATCTACAACTTCGCCGAGATCAGGTCTGAATTGCAGCGCCACGGGCATCGGTTCCGCACAACCGGCGACACCGAAGTCATCGTTCACGCGTACGAGCAGTGGGGCACTCAGTCGGTCGAGCGCTTCCGCGGCATGTTCGCGTATGCGTTGTGGGACGACGCCGCTCGCCGGCTCCTGCTCGTGCGCGACCGCATCGGCGTCAAGCCGTTGTACTACAGCGCGAGCGGCACTGGGATTACCTTCGGGTCGGAGATCAAGGCGCTGCTCGAGGATCCCGACGTGCCGCGGGATTGGAGCGCCGAGGCGGTCGACGCGTACCTGGCGCTGCAGTACGTCCCGTGCCCGCAGACCATTTTCAAAGGCATCTCCAAGCTGCCGGCCGGCCACTTCCTCGTCGCAGAGCCTGGCCGCATCGAGGTTCGTCGGTATTGGGACCTGGCGTTCACCGGTGACGGCGACCCGGGCCGCGAAGCGGAATACCTCGACCGCCTCGAGTCGCTCGTCAACGAATCGGTCCGGCTCCGCTTGGTGAGCGACGTGCCGCTCGGGGCGTTCCTGTCGGGTGGCATCGATTCGACCGCCGTTGTCGCCGCGATGGTCGACGCCGGATCGCAGCGGGTCATCACCACGTCCGTTGGATTCGACGAAGAGGCGTACGATGAGCTCGCGTACGCGCGCTCGGTCGCGACCCATCTGGGCACGGACCAGCGCGAGCGCATCGTCCGGTCCGACATCGCCGATCGGCTGCCGGCCCTCGCCTGGCATTTCGACGAGCCGTTCGCCGATTCCTCAGCTGTTCCGACGTACTACGTGTCCCAGGCAGCCCGCGAGCACGTGACGGTCGCGTTGTCGGGGGATGGCGGAGACGAACTGTGGGCCGGGTACGCGCGCCACCGGGTCGAACGATGGGAGGCCACCGCGCGACGCTGGCTCGGCCGGAGCGGCAGTCGCCTCGTCGGGGCGCTCGGGTCGCGTCTGCCGCTCGGTGTGAAGGGTGCGCGGTCGCTCCGACATCTCGGCCTGGCGCCGGCTGACGCCTGCGCACGCAAACACGCGTACGGGCTGTTCGACGGCGATTCGCGGGCACGGCTCTACTCCAGCGATTTCGCGCACACGGTCCGTCACGCCGATCCGTTCGCGGGATTTCGAGAGGCCTACGCATCCTGCCCGTCCGCCGATCCGCTCGATCGCGCGCTGTACGTCGACGTAAAGACGTACCTCGTTGACGACATCATGACGAAAGTCGACCGCATGAGCATGGCGGTCTCGCTCGAGGCGCGCGAGCCGCTGCTCGATCACCGGCTCCTGGAATTTGCCGCGACCGTGCCGACCGCCCTGAAGGTCAAGAACGGCCGCGGGAAATATCTGTTGCGCCGGCTGCTCGAGCGCCGCCTGCCGGCGGCCATCGTCCAGCGCCCGAAGCACGGTTTTGAGGCGCCGATCGCCGAATGGCTGCGAGGTCCACTGGCGCCGATGGTCAACGACCTGTTGCGCGATGGCCGGCTGCGCGATCGCGGTCTGTTCGACGACGCGGCCGTCGCGATGCTGTGGCGGGAGCACCGCGCCGGGCTCCAGGACCACCGCCACCGCCTCTGGAGCCTCGTGATGCTCGAATTGTGGTTCCGTCAGTTCGCCGGCGCGCCCTGGGAACAACGTCACCAACGTCGGCAACGTCAAGAACATCAAGAACGTCAACAGCGTCAACCGGGGCCCCGGTCGGGCGAGGCCGCCTGACATGTGCGGCATCGCCGGCATCGTCGCGGCCGACAGGCTCGACAACGAGGCGCCGTCGCGCGCAGTCCGGATGCGCGACATCCTGGCCCACCGCGGCCCCGACGAGTCGGGTCTGCACTGTGACGCCCACGCAGCGCTCGCGCATCGCCGGCTGAAGATCGTCGACCTCAGCACCGGACAGCAGCCGTTGGCGAACGAGGACGAGAGCGTGTGGGTCGTCTTCAACGGGGAGATTTACAATCACGCCGACCTCCGCCGCCATCTCGAGACCAGGGGGCACCGGTACCGCACGCGATCCGACACGGAGACCATCGTTCACGCGTACGAGGAATGGGGCGACGAGTGCGTCCACCGCTTCCGCGGCATGTTCGCGTTCGCGGTGTGGGACGCGCGCAAGCGAAGGCTGCTGCTGACGCGCGATCGCCTCGGGATCAAGCCACTCTATTGGTGTCGCGCCGCCAACGTCCTTCTCTTCGCCTCCGAGATCAAGGCGCTTCTCGCGAGCGATTTGATCGAGCCGGACGCCGACACATCCGTGCTCCCCGAGCTTCTAAGTACGCGCTACACGTCGGGCTCAGCGACGGCGTTCCGCGGAATTCACAAGCTCCTGCCCGGCCATCAACTCGTCTTCTCTGACGGAGGCGAGCGCATCCGGCAGTATTGGGACGTACCGGCCGGAGCGCGCGCGCCTGCCGAGGCCGAAGGCCGCCATGTGACCGTGCGCGATCCGGTCGCGGAGTTCAGAGCGCTTCTGGAGGAATCGGTCCGGCTGCGACTCATGTCGGACGTTCCGCTGGGCATGTTCCTGTCCGGCGGCATCGACAGCAGCGCCATTGCCGCGATCATGGCCAGGCAGATTGATCGGCCGCTGCAGACCTTCTCGGTGGCGTTCAAGGAGCGCGCGTTCAACGAGCTCGGCCACGCGCGCGCCGTCGCCCGCGCGATCGGCGCAGACTCGCATGAGATCGTCATCGACGATCGCGATTTCTTCGGCGCGCTGCCGCGGCTGATCTGGCACGAAGACGAGCCGATCGCGCACACGTCGAGCGTTCCGCTCTACTTCGTGTCAGCCCTCGCGCGCCGGCACGTGACCGTCGTCCTGACGGGTGAAGGCAGCGACGAACTGCTGGCCGGGTACGGCAAGTATCCGCGGACCGCGTGGAACTGGCGCGCCGGTGCGGCGTACGAGCGGCTCGTGCCCGCCGTCGTTCGCCGGGCCATCGAGCGACGCCTCGTCCCGTGTCTGCCATCGCGCCTCGGGCGCGCCGCGCGCCGCTCGTTCGTCACGAAGGACCACTCGATCGAATCGATGTTTCTGGACAATTTCGCCGCGGTCCCGATCGCCGATCAGCGAGGGCTGCTGGCGCCGGGTCTCCGCGAGACCGTAACGCGCGAACAGGCGTACGGCACGTCGATGGCGTACTTCAACGCGCACAGCGCCAGCACCCTCCTCGATCGGCTGCTGTACGCGGACATGAAGACCTACCTCGTCGAGCTCCTGATGAAGCAGGACCAGATGAGCATGGCGGCGTCGATCGAGAGCCGCGTGCCCTTTCTCGACCACCGGCTCGTGGAGTTCGCCGCGCGGCTGCCCGATCCCTGGAAGCTCCGGGGCTGGACGACCAAGCGCGTGCTGCGTGAGGCGATGAAAGGCGTGCTGCCCGCGTCGATTCTCAACCGGCCGAAGATGGGATTCCCCGTCCCGTTTGCCGCGTGGACCGCGCAGGGCGGCTGGAACGGCGTTGTGCGCGACGTGCTGCTCGATCGCCGCTCACGCGAGCGCGGCATCATCGATCCGCAGGCGGTCGCCAGGCTGCTCGACGATCACGCGGACGGCCGCACCGACGGCGCGGATCGCCTCTGGAGCCTGTTGAATCTCGAGCTCTGGTATCGGACGTTCATCGATCGACAAGGAATTCAGACCCTCCCCTATGCGCGTGCTGTGGCTGAAGTCGGACCTGCTGCTGCCGCTTGATTCAGGCGGCAAGCTGCGCACCTGGCACCTGCTGAGGCAGCTCGCCAGGCACCACGAGATTACGTACCTCGCATTCGCCGAGGCCCGCACGCCGCGCGCGCTCATTGACGGCATGACGGAAGTCGCGTCCCACGTCGAAACCGTCCCGCGCGCCCCTCGCCCGAAGGGGTCCCTTCGTTTCTACGCCGATGCCGCGGCGCACGCGCTGGACCGGCTGCCGTACGCCGTCGGGACGTATCGGTCGCACGCCTACCGCCGGCGGCTGAACGCGCTGCTCGCCCGGAAGCGCTTCGATGTGCTGGTGTGCGACTTCCTCGTCCCCGCGGTCAACCTCCCGGACGCGCTGCCCTGTCCGGCCGTCCTCTTCACGCACAACGTCGAGTCGGAGATCTGGCGGCGACACGCGGACACGCAAACGGTCGCGCTCCGGCGGATGCTGTTCCGCGCTCAGCACAAGAAGATGCAGCGGTTCGAGGCCCGCGCGCTCGCTCGATTCGACGGAGTCCTTGCCGTGTCGGATGCCGACCGCCTGGCGTTCGGGCGGCTCTATCCACACGCCCTCGCCCGGCCGATTCAGGTGGTCTCCACCGGCGTCGACACCGAGTACTTCGCCCCTGCCGTCGGCCCCGCGGACACAGGCGCGGACACGTCCCAGTCGCGCGAGCTGATCTTCACCGGTTCGATGGACTGGCTCCCGAACGAGGACGCCATGCTCTATTTCGCCCGGGAGATCCTGCCGGTTCTCCGCGCGGAAGATCCCCGCGTGCACCTGTCCATCGTCGGGCGCGCGCCGACGCCGGCGGTCAGGAAACTCGCGGGAGACGGCGTCACGGTGACCGGCAGAGTCGACGATGTGAGGCCGTTCATGCGGGACGCGGCGGTCTATGTCGTGCCGCTGCGCATCGGCGGCGGCACTCGCTTGAAGATCTTCGAAGCCATGGCGATGGGCAAGGCTGTGGTGTCCACAGTCATCGGCGCCGAAGGTCTGCCTGTCACCAGCGATGAACAGCTGGTGCTTGCCGACGGTCCAGTCGAGTTCGCGCGCAGCGTGCTGGATCTCCTGCGCAATCGCGATCGCCGCCGGCGGCTGGAACGCGCCGCGCGCGCGCTCGTTCTCGATCGCTTCGACTGGTCCGTAGTGGCACGCGAATTGGAAGATGCGCTGCTGGGGCTCGCGCGGGCGCCACGGCAGGACGCCGAGCTGAGCCAATCGCGGGTCGCCGAGTGCGTCTTGAAATGATCAGGTTGGAGTGACCATGAGGGTGAGCGTGTTCGGTCTTGGGTATGTGGGGAGCGTCTCAGCGGCTTCGATTGCGGCTGACGGCCACCAGGTGATCGGCATCGACGTCAACCCGGACAAGGTGGCCGCCGTCAACGCGGGACGGAGTCCGATTGTCGAGCCGGGTCTCGACGCGCTGCTGGCTCGCGCCGTGGCCAGCGGACACCTGCGCGCGACGACTGAAGCGGCCGAGGCGGTTCGGGATACTGAAGTGTCACTGCTGTGCGTGGGGACACCGAGCCGGAAGAACGGCAGCCTCGACCTGACGTATCTGGAGCGCGTGTCCGCGCAGATTGGGCGAGCGCTCGCCTCGACGCCGCACTATCACGTCGTCGTGGTGCGCAGCACCGTTCTTCCCGGCACCACGCACGACGTGGTGATTCCCGCGCTCGAGCGCGAGTCGGGCAAGGTCTACGGCGACGGGTTCGGCGTATCGGTCAACCCGGAGTTCCTTCGCGAGGGCACGGCGCTCGCCGATTTTCGCAAGCCGCCCTTGACGCTGGTCGGGCACAACCACGCCGCCGATGCCAGCGGCACGATCGCGCTCTATCAGTCGATTGACGCGCCGCTCGTGAGCACCAGCATCCGCGTAGCGGAGATGATGAAGTACACGAGCAATACGTGGCACGCTTTGAAGGTGTGTTTCGCGAACGAGATCGGAAGCCTGTGCAAGGGATTGAACATCGACAGCCATGAAGTGATGGCGATTTTCTGCCGCGACGAGAAGTTGAACCTGTCGCCGTACTACCTGAAGCCGGGGTTTGCATTCGGCGGATCGTGCCTGCCCAAGGACGTGCGGGCGCTCCAATACCGCGCCAAGGAGGTCGACGTCGACCTGCCGGTCATCTCGCAGATCCTGCCGAGCAACCAGATGCAGATTCGACGCGCCGTCGATCAGGTCATTGAGACGGGCCACCGAAAGATCGGCGTGCTCGGCTTCAGTTTCAAGGCCGGCACCGACGACCTGCGAGAGAGCCCGATCGTGGTCCTGGCGGAGGCGCTGCTCGGCAAGGGCCTCACGCTGCGCATCTACGACAAGAACGTGTCGCTCGCAAAGCTCGTGGGCGCGAACCGGGATTACATCGATAACCAGATTCCACATCTGGGGACGCTCTTGTGCGATTCGATCGACGAGGTCGTGGCGACCTCCGACGTGATCGTCATCGGCAACGCGTCGCCCGAGTTCGGCCCTGCGCTCGCCGCGTGCCGGCCGGATCAGATCGTGATCGACCTCGTGCGGCTTCCGATCGACGTGGACCTCCTGCGCGCCGAATACCGCGGCATCTCCTGGTAGTTGCCTGACAGGGGGTAGGGGCCGCTGAAGCCTTTGACGGCGGGCTGAGGACTCATGGCCGCGTGCAGTTGCCTCGCCCAAGATCAAGATTGCAAGCGTTCAAAAAAGTCGTCAGAAATCGAGGGCGACAGGCAACTGCACGCGACCATGAGTCTTCAGCCCGCTTATCAGAGCCTTGACAATAACCCCGATCCCCGATCCCATAGTCTTTAGCCATCAACAGCCACGCGAGTTCGCGTATAACTGGTGGATGCGCCTACATGCTGAAGTCGTCTGCTGCCTAGTCGTCCTCTGCGCCCTCGGCGCGGCGCCCAGGGCCGGCGCCCAGGATACACCCACCGAACGCGACGCCGCCCGCGACGTTCTGAAGAAGATGGGCGCCCTCGAGCAGTCACTCGATGTACCGGGCCTCGTGGCGCGGCTGACCGCCGCGAACGACGCGCGCGATCGCGTCGTGACGCGCGCGCAGGAGCTGATGGCGAAGGAGCTGCTCACGATGGCCGACGACATCGCGACGCACCCCGAGATCGGCTTCGAGGAGAAGCGCTCCGTTCAGAGGCTGACCGACTACCTCAAGGCGCACGATTTCGACGTCGAGATGGGCGTTGCAGGGCTGCCGACGGCGTTCGTCGCGCGGTACAAGCGCAACGCGGGCGCGCCGACACTCGGCGTCATCCTCGAGTACGACGCGCTGCGCGGCACCAAGGGGGCGTTTCACGGCGATCAACACAGCGCCCAGGGTCCGGTCGGCATCGCCGCCGCCGTTGCGATCGCCGAGTACCTCTCGCTCACCCGCACACCCGGCAGCGTCGTCGTCTACGGAACGCCCGGGGAGGAGATGATGCCGCCCAACGCGAAGACGGTCATGCACGCGGCCCACGTCTTCGACGGTGCGGACATCATCGTCCGCAGCCACGCGGTCGGCGCGACGTCACGTCCGGCGTACGGCTTTGGCAGCTGCTGCCTGAACATCGTGGGCGCCAGGTACACGTTCAGCGGCGCGCCCGCGCACCAGATGACGCCCTGGGCCGGCCGCAACGCGCTCGAGGCGGTCATCGATCTGTTCAAGAACATCGATAGCGTCCGCTCGACGATCCGGCCCGAAGCTCGGATCCAGGGCGTGATCCTCGAGGGTGGCACCGCCCCGAACGTCGTGCCCGACCGGACCGTCGCTGACTTCTACATCCGCTACCCGGACGAAGTCTACCTGCAGCAGGTCGTCGAGTTCGTCGACAACGCCGCGAAAGCGGCGGCGCTCGCCACCGGCACGAAAGTGAAGATCGATCACTACGGCAAGGACCTCGACGGCGTCAGCACGGCGACGCTCGGCGAGCTGGGCTTTGCCTACATGAAGAAGTTCGGCGCCACCAACGTCATGCCCGAGCCTGGAAAGCCGCAGGGCTTCGAGGAAACGGGCAGCGTCTCGCGCGATATCCCCGGCGCGAGCATCACCGCGCAGTCGTCGACGGCGGCCAACCACACCTACGAGATGGATGCGGACAACCTGACCGAGATCGGCCACAAGGGGTTCATGGTTGACGCGCAGACGATGACGGCCGTGCTCTTCGACTTCGCGACGCACCCCGAATACCGGGCCGCGGTGAAGAAGGAATTCGACGGCGTCAAGGCGCTGTTCGGGGAATACCAGGCGGCGTTGCAGAAGGTGTACGGCACGCCGGCAGTGGCGGAGCCCAAGTAACCCGCGCTACTTCACCGCAGACCACGGCTTGCCGGCTGCCATCTGACGCGCAAAACAGGCGGTCGCACGCGCGTAAGCCATGCGGAGCGCACCCGGCGACACCGGGTTCTGCAGCTCGTCGTCCGTCGGACAGCGTCCCGAGGGGCCGCCGGCATCGGTTGGCCGCTCGCCGGCGAAATACGACGCCGCGCCCTCGCGCACCCAGCGGGGACGATCCGCGAACGCCGACTCGGTCAGCACGTGCACCAGCTCGCGCCTCATGGTCTGTTCGAGCACACCGCGATCGCGCAGCACGGTCAGCGGGACGAAGTGCATTTCGGCTCCAACGGTCGCGCCTGCAGTGAACCAGGGCTGCGACGTCGCCCGCTGATAGCTCTCCACGGTCGGGTGGAATCGCAGCGCGATTCGCTGGGGCGGTACCAGGCCAAGCTGCTTCGCCAGGCTGTCGCGAGATCGAGCCGCAAGGTCACGGATGAGGTCCCGCTCGCCCTCGTCACCAGCGGGCAGAGAGATCACGGTGCCGGTCTCGATAGGGCCGGGGGCCGCCGTGGCCCGCGCGGAGATCTCGAGGCCGGGAAAGTACCTGGCGAGGATCTCCGTCGAGGTCTGACCCCGCGCCGCCAGCCGCGCGGATCCGATGACGCACAGGCCAACGCCGTGCCCGGAACCGTGGCCCGAGAAGCGGAAACCGGTCGGCGTCGCGCGGACTTCGAACGCTGTGCTCTTGATGAACTGCCAGCCCAGCGTGCGGCCCACCATTGTCCGCAGGTCCTGGCCTGATATCTGGTCGGGCACGAAGCCGTCGACGCGCAGACGCGTCACGCGCCCCGAGTCGCTCCGGGCCACGACGCGCACGTCGCGCAACTCGCCGCCCCGGAACCCGCCGGCGCGGAGCGCACGGACGAGATCCCCGGCCGCAAGGTCGGTGGACCAGGCGGGCTGACCGTCGCACGCGTCGTCGTCTCGCGCCGGGAGAAACCCGGGATCGTCGGCGCCAGGCCAGACCGCCGACGGCCGCTCGGTGTGCCCTCCGCACGACGCGGTATAGAACACGGACGCGGGGGCGCCTTTGTACAGGAGCGCCCGCCCCAACGTGGCATCTGCGGCGGCCACCGTGGCAGAGGACGCCTTCCGCAGCACTTGGCAGTGCGTCTGGTCGCACATGTCGAACCCGTCGGCGCGATGGCGCCCCATGTTCGCCAGCGCGAACGTGCGAATGGTGATCGCAAGCGCCTGAAGCGCCGCCGGCGCGCTGTCTCGCGCCGCCTCGCCCGCCAGGACGCCGGCAACGTAGTCCTCGAGGCTCATCGTCCGCACCTCGTAGCCGCCGCCCGCTCGCGAGATGCCGACGCGCAGCGTTCTGGCGGTGGGAGCAGCGGCAGGAAGCACAGGGCGGTCGACGCCGACCGCAAGCACGAGGAGGACGGCGGCAGCCGTCGATCTCAATCGACGAGCTCCAGAAAGGCCTGGACGTCATGCCAGATCAGCGGCAGGCTCGCGATCAGCTGATGGTCGTCGTCCAGCAGCGACAGCGTGGCGTTCGGTCGCGTCCGCGCGAACGCCTCGACGGTCCGATAGTCGACCGACGCGTCGCGCGAGCCCTGAAAGATCAGCGTTGGCTGATCGAAGGCCGCCCCGAAGGCATCGTAGCCGAGGCTGTCGTCGTAGAACGATACGTTCAGGAGGCGCTCCTCGCCGTAAGCATAGTGGAAGAAGGGCAGCGCGCCCTGGCGCCGCCAGGCAGCAATTCTCTCCGGTGGCAGCAGATGATGGCCGGGCTTCGCGAACATCACGGCCGGCGCGAGCAGCACGAGCCGATTGACGCGTCCGCCGAAGCGAGCGGCCGCAAGCACTGCCAGCGTGCCACCCAGGCTGGATCCGATGAGCGTCGCCGGCTCTCCGGCGCGCGCCAGCGCTGCGTCGAGCTGCGCGAGCATCCGCGTCATGGTCATCGTGGAAAAATCAGGGAGGTTGAAGTCCGGACACTCGAGCGCCACGTGGTGCTCGCGCAGGCGATCGGCGAAGTAGCCGGCCTTGGTCGACTTCGACGACGAGGCGAACCCATGCAGATAGAAGATCGTCACAGCAGCCCCTGGCACCCCGGCCGGCAGCGGCACTTGATGAGCCCCTCGCCATCGGTGTTGTAGTGGTAGGTGATCTCCTCGCCTTTTCGAATCTTCCGCGACGCGCGGATCCAGATCACGCCGCCGACAATGTGGACGTAGGCGTTCGGGCGGCAGGAGTGGTTGATGAAGCGCGCGACGTTGCCGCCGACGCCCGCGTCGATGACCGACCGATTCGTGAGCTTGAAGCACCAGATGTGGCCGCGCCGGATGTAGCGCCGCTCCCGCTTCAGGCTCTCCTGGTTGGAGATCCGCTCGCCCGCGTAGTGAATGATGCGTGTGTTCTTCGGAATGGTCTTTGCGGCGAACACACCCCATCCCTGGATTCCCGAACGCCGCTTCTCGATCATCCCCACTAAGAATACAATGGCGCTCACTTGAGGAGTGACCCATGCGCGTGCTGTCGATGTTCACCTTCGCCGCCGTCTGCATCGGGGCCATGGCCCTGGCGTCTGCACAACCTGTGTCGAAGCAGATCATCGCGACCGGTGGCAATCCGACCCTGCCGTTCAGCCCGGCTGTGAAGGCCGGCGGTTTCATCTACGTCGCGGGCACGCTGGGCACGGACCGGTCCGGCGCGATTGCAAAGGGCGACATCAAGGCCCAGACGAAGCAGACACTCGACAACATCTCCGCGACCCTCGCCTCAGGAGGATCGAGCCTGGCCAACGCGACGAGCGTGACGGTCTACCTGAGAAACGCGAGCGATTTCGCCGCGATGAACGACGTGTATGCCGGCTACTTCCCGAAAGACCCGCCGGCGCGCACGACGGTCGTCGTGACCCAGCCGCTCGCGAACGCCGACGGTCTGATCGAAATTGCGATGGTGGCCGTGCCGACCGGCGGCGACCGGAAGATCGTTCACCCGCGCGACTGGATCAAGTCGCCCAGCCCCTACAGCTATGGCATCAAGAGCGGCGACACGCTGTTCCTGTCCGGTCTGGTCAGCCGGAACGGCAAGGACAACACGAACGTCAAGGGTGACGTGCCAGCGCAGACGAAAGTCGTGCTCGACAACGGCGCGGCCATCCTCAAGGAAGCCGGCATGAGCTTCGCGGACGTCGTGTCCGCCCGCGTCTACCTCACGGACGAGACGGGCTTTCAGGCGATGAACACCGCCTACCGATCGTACTTCGGCGCCGGCGCCCCGCCCGCGCGCGCAACGGTCAAGGCCGCGCTGACGAGCCCCGACTATCTCGTCGAGATCACCATGGTGGCGGTCGCCGCGGGTGGCGCCGCGGGCCGGAGCGCCATCACGACGCCGAACGCGGACGGCACTCCCGGCACAGCGAATCAGAATCTGAGCTCAGCGATCCGGGTGGGCAATCGGCTCTATGTGGCCGGCATCACCGGCAACACCGCCGGCAACAAGGGCGACGTCAAGGCCCAGACAACGGAAGTGCTGGCGCGGGTGGGCCGGACGCTCAAGGCGGCGGGATTTGAGTGGTCACATGTCGTCGACGGCGTCGTATACCTGCCGGATATGTCGAAGTTCCAGGACATGAACGCTGCTTATCGGGAGACGTTCTCGAAGGATTTTCCGGCCCGGGCCACGGTCGGCACCGGTCTCATGGGTGCGGACGCAGGGGTCGAGATCATGTTCACGGCGGTCAAGTGACCCGCGTCACGGCGTGCTTGCCGCGCTAGCCGCCATCACCTTCCTCGGCGCCGTCGTCAACGGCGCGCTCGGGTACGGCTTCTCGTCGATTACCGTTCCGCTCGCGCTGCTGTTCCTGTCCAACCGCGTGCTGAACCCGGCGCTGGTGGTCATCGAGGTCGCCCTCAACGCCTACGTCTTGTGGGTCAACCGTGGCGCGCTGGGCCCACCGGGCAACGTCCGATGGCGCGTGCTGCCAATCGTCGCCGGGCTGGCGCCGGGGATTCTCGTCGGGACGATGATTGTCGCGCGGGTCAACCCCGGTTGGCTGCGGCTCTGGACGTTCATCGTGCTGCTCCCGCTGATTCTCGCCCAGGCCGCGGGATATCGACGGCCCATCCGATCGGAGCGGGCCGCCGGGTTCGTGCTCGGCGGCGGCATCGGCACGCTCTACGCGGTCACGACTATCTCCGGCCCCCCGCTCGCAGTGCTGCTGAGCAACCAGGGCTTCCTGCTCCAGGACTTCCGCGCCGCGCTCGGCGCAATCCGGCTGTCGGAGTCGTCACTGACGGCCATCTCGTATTCTGCCGCCGGCCTCGTGACGCGGGAGAGCCTCAGGCTGATTCCCTGGATCGTGCCGAGCGTCCTGGTCGGCGTGCCGATCGGCGCGTGGCTCATTCAACGTGTGCGGGCGGAGACATTCCGCCGGGTCTGTATGAGCTTCGATGCCTGGATCGTGGCCTTCGGCCTTTCAACGCTGCTGAACGAGCTCCACGTCGTGAACGGTGCCTCAGCGTTCCTGGTCATGCCGGGCGTCATCGCCATCGACGTGTGGCTGTACCGCTTCTTCACATGGAGCCGTACTGACTGAGCCTCGGATGGGCCGAAAACTCATGGTCGCGTGCAGTTGCCTACGCCCTCGATTCCCGACGACCCCGTACACGCTTGGGAATTTTGATTTTGGGGCGAGGCAACTGCACGCG
>DASZFS010000473.1:0-37175 GCA_035939575.1 Vicinamibacterales bacterium
GCCAGGCCGACCGTCGCAAACGGTTTCGGAACTTGGGTGCGGTCCCAGCTCTTGAGCGTCCAGTGACGGCTGGCCTCGAGGTGGAACGGCACGACCGGGTTCCCGGTCGCCTTGGCCAGCCACACGGCGCCGGCCTGCGCGACGCGCGCGGGCCCTCGAGGGCCGTCAAGCGTGAAGGCCGCCGGCCTCCCCGCCGCCATGTCCCGTCGAAGCTGGAGCAGGGCCCGACGCGCACCCCGCGACGTCGAGCCGCGCGCCGTCCCGTACCCGAAGCGCTGGATGATGCCGGCAATCCACTCGCCGTCGAAGTTCTCGCTCGTGATCACGACGATGCCGCGGCGGCGGAAGTAGTAGGTCGCGGGAAGAATGCGCCCATGCCAGAACGCCAGGACGGGCTGTCGGCCTGACCGCGCGACCGTCTCCAGGTGCTCGACGCCTTCGACCCGCCAGCCGAACGTGAGCCCGAGAAGCGAGACGAGGCGGTAGCCGACGAACGAAATCGCGGCGGCTTGACTTCGCTTCAGAGGTGACGCGCGCCAGTCAGAGGCTGCCACTTCGCTTCTGCAGCCGTCCGTTCACGAACGTCATGAGGTCGACGAGCTGGGTGTCCGCCTGGGCGCTCGCCTGGGCACCCTTGAGCATGATCGAGCAGAACGGGCATGCGGTCACGACTGTACCGGCGCCGGTTGCCTGGAGCTGCTTGAACCGGACGTCGCTGATGCGCGTGCCGGGCTCCTCTTCCTTGTCGGCGAACAGCAGGCCGCCCCCCGCGCCGCAGCAATACGGGTTGTCGCGGTTGCGCTCCGGCTCGTTGATGTCGGCGCCGAACCGCGTGAGCAGCGCACGCGGCTCGTCGACCCGGCCGGCGTAGCGGCCGAGATAGCAGGGGTCGTGGAAGGTGACGGTCTCCCGTTCGTCAGAGAGGCCCGCGCCGCGGAGCAGGTCGCGCGTCAACTCCTCCACGTACACGGACGAGTGAACCGTCTCCACGTCATACCCGAACTTGCGGTAGTCATCGCCGATCGTCTTGACGCAGTGCGGGCACGAGGTCACGATCTTCTTCGGCGCGGCGGCCTTCAGGTCCGCGATGTTCGCCGCGGCCAGCTCCTGGAACATGTATTCGTTGCCAGTGCGTTTCGCCGGATCGCCGTTGCACCTCTCCTTCGAGAGCACGCCGAACTTGACGCCGCACGCTCGCAGGATCTCGAACATCGAGCGCAGCGACTTCTGGAAGTCGGCGTCGAACGAGCCGGCGCAGCCGAGCCACACCAGGACGTCGTGCTGGCGGGGATCGAAGGTCTCGAGCGCCGCCGACTGAGTAAATTTCGCCCGCTGGTCGTAGCCCAGGCCCCAGATGTTGCTCCGCCGCTCGAGGTTGTTGTACATCGCCCCCATATACGCCGGAGCGTCGCCGTTCGAGACGAGCCCGCGGCGCGACCCGATGAGAATCGGCAGGTGCTCGATGCCGACCGGGCACTGGTTCTCGCACGCGCCGCATGTCGTGCACTGCCAGAGCACAGCGTCGCTGTAGATCTCGCCAAGCTTGCGGTCTCGCGCGCCGGCCAGCAGCGCCGCCTGCGTCTGCAGGATGATCGTCTTCGGATTCAGCTCCTTGCCCGCGCCCCACGCAGGGCAATTGACCTGGCATCGGCCGCACTCGACGCACGTGAAGGCGTCGAGCGCCATCTTGCTCCCGAGATCCTTGACCGTCTCGAGGCCGACTTCCTCTTTCTCGAAGTCGAGGTTCGGCAGGTTGCCGAGCTCTGGCGACTTCAGGAACACCGTCACCGGCGACAGCACGAGGTGGAAATGCTTCGAAGCCGGGATCAGCGCCATGAAGGCCATGATCACAAGCATGTGCACCCACCAGTTGAGCCGCTCCGGCGCGCTCCCGGCTTCCAGCCTGAACGCGAGCAGGAACGTCACCATCAGCGTCATGATGAAGAGGGCGATGACAATCGACTCGACCGATACGCGCGCGCCAAGCGCGACCGGCCGGACGAACGCGCGGCGGATCAGCAGGTAGGCAATTCCCACGAGCACCGCCAGCGCGAACGGCGTCAGCGCCAGCCGGTACGCACCGAACCATCGCGTGCCGGTCAGATCGGCGATGCCGAGGCCATTGATGAATTCAACCGTCGTGTAGCCGCCAAACGCGATGAACCCCCAGAACACGAACGCGTGCATCAGCCCCGCGGCCGGGCGCTCGCGGATCGTCCGCCGCTGCAGGACGACGTCCAGGAGGAAGCGCTTGACGCGGAACGGCAGGTCGTCGAGCGCGAACGTGTTGGGCGCCGCCGCGATGATCTGGATGCGCTTGGCTACCTGCGCCGCGAACGCGCCGACAAACGCCAGGAACAGCAGCCAGAATGCAAGCGTTCCCGCCATCTACCGCTTCACGGCCTCGATGATCGCAGGGACGACGTCGAACAGGTCCCCGACGATGCCGTAGTCGGCGACCTCGAAGATTGGCGCGTCGGGGTCCTTGTTGATCGCGACGATCGTGTTCGCGCCCTTCATCCCGACGAGATGCTGGATGGCGCCGGAAATCCCCAGCGCGAGATAGAGCTTGGGGGCGACGGTCTGGCCGGAGCTGCCGACCTGCCGCTCCATCGGCAGCCATCCGGCGTCGCAGATGGGACGGGAGGCCGCGATTTCGGCGCCGATCGCCTCCGCCAGCCGCTCAGCCACCTGGATGTTCGTCTGCTCCTTGATGCCCCGGCCCACCGAAACGATGCGCTCGGCTTGTGAGAGATCGACCGCTTGCTTTGCCTGCTGAAACGGCGGTTCAGGCCGCTGGCGGATAGCCGCGGCGTCAACGGCGACCGTCAGCCCGCGGACAGGCACGGCGGCCGCGCCCGTAGCGGCCTGGTCCACGCGGAATGCGCCGATCTGAAACGTCACGAAGTGCGGCGCCGATCCCTGCGGTACGACATCCGCGGTCAGCTTGCCCTGGAACATCGGGCGCACGAACACGAGCCCACCGCTGTTCTTGACCGCGGTGACGTCGGTGAGAAGCGCGCGGTCCATCCGCGCGGCGAGCTTCGGCGCGAAATCACGCGTCTGGTAGGTGTGCGGCAGCAGCACGTAGTCGGGCTGCACCTGGCCCACCGCATCCTGCAGCGCGGCGGTGAACCCGTCCGGCGTGTACGGCTCGAGGGCGGCGTGCTCGACTGTCACGACCTCCTTCACCTGGGCGCGGGCGAGCTCGGCGGCCACGCCGCGCACGTCGGCGCCGATGGCGAGAACGGTCACCTCGCCGGGCACCTCGCCACTCATCTGCTGCGCAGCGGCGACGGTCTCCCACGACGCGCGATTCAGCTTGCCCTCGCGCTGCTCGGCAACGACGAGGATTCCTGCCATTAGAGGACCCTCGCTTCATCGCGCAGCTTGCGGACGAGCTCTGTGGCAGCCTCGGCGGGCGAGCCGCCGATGATCTGGGTCTTCTTGCCTTTTTCCGGTGTATACATCGCGAGGATCTTCTGCCGCGCCGCCACGCCGGCGGCCGGCGCGGTCTTCCGGATCTCTTTCTTCTTGGCGGCCATGATGCCCTTGAGCGTGGCGTAGCGCAGCTGGTTGATGCCGCTCTGGATCGTCAGAACCGCGGGGAGCGGCATGGTCACCCACTGAAACCAGCCGCCTTCGAGCTCACGCTTGACTCTCATTGCCTCTCCGCTCACCTGCACTTCCATGATGATCGTCGCGTGCGGGAGCCCCAGTTTCTCCGCCAGGATCACGCCGACCTGCGCGAAGCCCTGGTCGTCGGACTGGAGGCCGGTGAGGACGAGATCGAACCGTTCATCTCTCATGGCGCCAGCGAGCGCGGTCGACGTCACGAACGCGTCCGCGCTCGCCAGCCCGTCGTCTTCGACATGGATCGCGCGGTCGGCACCTCGAGCCAGCGCTTCGCGAATGACCTGCGCGACGCGGGCCGGACCGGCCGAGCAAACGACGACCTCGCCATTGTGCGTGTCCTTGAGGCGCAGCGCGGCCTCGAGCGCGTACGCGTCGGGCTCGTTCATCTCGAAGCTCGCGTCGGCTTCGCGGATCCAGGTCTTCGACTCGTCCAGGCGCGGCTGCCACTCGCGTGTCGGCACCTGTTTGATACAGACGGCAATCTTCATGTGGCTATCTGGTTATCTGGTTATTGGGAGAATTGGTGAATTGGTGAATTGGTGAATTCTTGAATTGGTTACTTGACCTGACAACCAGATAGCCAGATGACCAGATAATCAAATTCACCCGTCGAATCTCTTGAACAACAGCGCAGCGTTCGTCCCGCCGAACCCGAACGAGTTCGACAGCGCGTATTCGATGCGCATCGGACGCGCCTTGTTGGGGACGTAGTCGAGATCGCAGTCGGGGTCGCTGCAATCGAGGTTGATGGTCGGCGGCGCGACCTGGTGGTACACCGCGAGTGCACTGATGCCCGCCTCGAGGCCGCCTGCCGCGCCCAGCAGGTGCCCTGTCATGGACTTGGTGGACGAGACCGGCGGGAAGTGTGCCTCCGCGCCGGGCCGGGCGAAGCACCGTTTGATGGCGATCGTCTCGACCCTGTCGCCGTGCGGCGTCGACGTGCCGTGCGCGTTGATATAGGACACGCGATCGGGCTGGATGCCCGCGCTCTTCATCGCGCGCTGCATCACCCGCAGCGGGCCGTCTCCGTCCTCTGACGGCGCGGTGATGTGGTACGCGTCGGCGGCCATGCCATATCCGGCGAGCTCAGCATAGATGCGGGCGCCGCGCCGCCGCGCCAGCTCGTATTCCTCGAGGATCAGGACGCCGGCGCCTTCGCCGACCACGAAGCCATCCCGATCCCGGTCGAACGGACGGCTCGCGCGATGCGGCTCGTCGTTGCGCTGCGACAGCGCTCGCAGCGCGCCGAAGCCGCCGATGCCCATCGGCGTGATCGCCGCCTCGGACCCCCCGGCGATCATTACATCGGCGTCGCCGCGGCGGATGATCTCGAACGCGTCGCCGATCGCGTGGGCGGACGCCGAGCACGCCGTGCACGTGGCGGAGTTCGGCCCCTTGGCGCCGAACCGGATCGAGACCTGCCCGGCGGCGAGGTTGATGATAGCGGACGGGATGAAGAACGGCGAGATCTTGCGGGGTCCACCCTCGAGCAGCGCCTTGTGCTCGCGCTCGATGGTGGTGAACCCGCCAATCCCCGAGGCGATGTACACACCGACATCCGGCGCATTTTCCGGCGTGACCGTGAAGCCGGAATCGTCCATCGCGTACTGCGCGGCGGCGATCGCGTACTGGATGAAGACGTCCATCTTCTTGACGTCTTTCTTCTCGACGTAACGCAGCGGGTCGAATCCGCGGACTTCGCCCGCGATCCGCGTAGCGAACTGCGAGGCGTCGAACTTCGTGATCGTCGCGACACCGCTCGTGCCCGCCGTGAGCGCCGCCCAGTTCGCTTCCGTTCCGATCCCAAGCGACGACACCAGGCCGATGCCCGTGACGACCACTCGCCGACTATTGGTCATTGTTCTCCGGGGTCTCCGCTCGTGGCTCCGTTGGTCCTACTTCTTCGCTTTCGCGTGCGACTCGATGTACTCGACTGCTTCCTTGACGCGCGTGATCTTCTCGGCGTCCTCGTCAGGGATCTCGATCCCGAACTCCTCCTCGAACGCCATCACGAGCTCGACGGTGTCCAGCGAGTCGGCGCCGAGGTCGTCCACGAACGAGGCATCCGGGGTCACCTCTTCCTCGTCGACTCCGAGCTGCTCCACGATGATGCTCTTCACTTTGTCGGATACCGCCATCACGCCTCCTGGGTCCGGCTGGTGCCGGACACGTCCTACTGGTGTCCGCCCTGGGGGCGGGCACTACATGTACATTCCGCCGTTGACCGCGAGCACGTGCCCTGTAATATACGCTGCCTCGTCCGATGCAAGGAAGCACGCCGCCGCCGCGACGTCGTCCGGCGCGCCGAGCCGCCCGAGCGGAATCTGCGCCGCCCACTCCACCTGCGCCCTCCCGTCGATGGCGCGCGTCATGTCGGTGTCGATGAGGCCCGGTGCGATGACGTTCACGGTGATTGCCCGTGATGCCACCTCGCGCGCCAGCGCCTTCGCAAACCCGATCAGGCCCGCCTTCGACGCCGCGTAGTTGGTCTGCCCGGCATTGCCCGTCTGCCCGACGACCGAGCTGACGGCGATGATGCGGCCGCTCCGCTGGCGGATCATCGGCCGGATGGCCGCCTGCGCGAGACCGAAGGTCGCCGTCAGATTGGTCGCGATCACGGCGTCCCAGTCGTCGCGCTTCATGCGCATCAGCAACTGATCGCGCGTCACGCCGGCGTTGCTGACGACGATGTCGAGCCGCCCGTGCCGGGACACGATGTCCGCGGGCACCCGCGCGACAGCGCCGGCGTCGGTGACGTCGAGCGTCAGCGCCTCGGCGTGCAGCCCCCTGGCGGTCAGCGCCTGCACGCAGCCGTCGGCGTTCGACCCCCGCGCCGCCGCGATGACGGTCGCGCCCTGCTCGGCGAGCCGCGCGGCAATCGCGCGCCCGATGCCGCGCGACGCACCCGTCACCAGCGCGACCTTGCCGCTGAGATCAAACATGTTGTCACTGGCCTAGGCGAGCGCGCGCCCGACGGCCTCCAGGTCGTCGGGGCTTCCGAAGCTGAGCACCGTCGCGTCGCGGTGAATCTTCTTCACGAGACCGCTGAGCACGGTGCCCGGCCCCACCTCAACATACGTTGTGACGCCCTCGGACGCAAGGCGCGCGACCACCGCCTCCCAGAGGACCGGCGACGACACCTGCCGCACGAGCGCGTCGATCGCGGCTGCGCGATCGCGCTTTGGCTCCGCGTCCACGTTGGCGACAACGGGCACGCGTGGATCCCGGGCATCGACGGCGCGCAGCTCTGGCGCGAGACGGTCCTCGGCCGGCTTCATGAGCGCGCAGTGGAACGGCGCGCTGACGGGCAGCGGAATCGCCCGGCGGGCGCCGCGAGCCTTCGCCTTCTCGCTGGCGCTGGCAACCGCCTCGCGCGCGCCCGCGATCACGACCTGTTTCCCGCCGTTCAGGTTGGCCGGGCTCACGACCTGCCCTGTCTCTCGCGCGGCATCGGCGCAGGCCTGCACCACTTCGCCGGCGTCGAGGCCGAGGATGGCGGCCATCGCGCCCTCACCGACCGGCACGGCCTCCTGCATGTATCCACCACGACGCCGCACGAGACGGAGGGCGTCGGCGAACGCGAACGTGCCCGCGGCGACGTTCGCGGAGTACTCGCCGAGGCTGTGACCGGCGACAAAGGCCGGCTGCAGGCCCCGTGACTCGAGAAGCCGGCACGCGGCGGTGCTGACCGTCAGAATCGCCGGCTGCGCGTTCCGGGTCAACGTGAGCTGATCCTCGGGTCCCTCGAAGATGATGCGGCTCAGCGGCTCGCCGAGTGCCGCATCGGCCTCGTCGAAGGTCGCCCTGCACAGTGGAAACGCGGCGGCGAGCGCGCGGCCCATGCCAACGTGCTGCGATCCCTGACCCGGAAAGATGAATGCAAGCATATCTACGGCTGGCCGCCGGCGGCGGCAATGTCCTGTTCGACGCGCTCGACGTAGCGATTGGCCGCAAACCGGTATGCCATCGCGATCGCGTTGCGCACCGCCTTCGCGCTCGAGCGCCCGTGCCCGACGATCGTCGCGCCGGCCACCCCGAGGAGCGGCGCGCCGCCGTACTCGGAGTAGTCGACGCGCCGCCGGAAATGCCTCAGCGCGCGACGCGTCAGCAGCGATCCGACGCGCATCGTGATCGTGCTCGACAGCTCCTCGCTGAGCAGCGTCTCGACGACCTCCACCAGCCCTTCGCTGATCTTGAGCGCCACGTTGCCGGTGAAGCCATCGCACACGATGACGTCCGCCGCGCCGCTGTAAACATCCCGCGCCTCGATGTTGCCGACAAACGACAGCGTCGAGGCCTTGAGCAGCCGGTGCGCCTCGCGCGTGAGCTCGTTGCCCTTGCTGGCCTCTTCACCGATGGACAACAGCCCCACGCGCGGGGTCTCGATGTCGAAGGCCACCCGCGCGTAGAGGCGGCCCATCACCGCGAACTGCACCAGGTGCTGCGGCCGGCATTCAACGCTGGCGCCCACGTCGAGCAGAATGGCTGGCAGCGGCAGACCTGGCTTGCCGTCCGCGGCGGGCAGACGCCGGCGCGTGGGAATGGCTGCGGCGAGCGCCGGCCGGTCGACGCCCGCCAGCATTCCGAACGCCGCGTGGGCGGCCATCACCGTCGCGCCGGTATGGCCCGCGCTGAACAGGGCCGCCGCCTCCCCGCGCGCGACCGTCTCAGCGGCCACGCGTATCGAGGCGTTCGGCTTCCGCCGCAGGGCGGCCGCCGGCGACTCGTCCATTGCGATCGCAGCCGGGGCATCCACGATGCGGACGCGCGAGCGCTCGGCGTCCCCCCGCTCGATGCGCGTCGCCACGACGGCCTCGAGCACGGCTGCCGGACCGACAAGCGCAACGCCGACGGCGAAATGCCGCGTCGCCGCCAGCGCGCCATCGACGATGTGGTGGGGGGCGTTGTCGCCGCCCATTGCGTCAACCGCAATCCAGATCATGGGGGGGCGGAAGGAGGAGGGAGCGCAGGGTTCGCAAGGTTCGCGGGGTTCGCAACGTTCTCAGGGTTCTATGGGTTCTCAGGGTTCTGTGGGTTCTATGGGTCGCGAACCTCGTGAACTCTGCCAACCTTGCGAACCCCGCGAACCTATCTATTTCTCATCGACAGCCCTCGCCTGGCGACCGCGGTAGTAGCCGCAGTTGGGACAGACGTGGTGCGGCAACTTCTGTTCGTGGCAGTGCGGACACTCGCTCAGCCCGGCGGCCTTCAAGGCATCGTGCGTCCGTCGCTTCGCGGTCCGCGTTTTCGAGTGTCGTCGTTTGGGATTCGGCATTGGTCAACTCTCAGGGCTCAAGTCCGGGGGCAGGCCCCGGGGTTCACGTCAAACGGTCGGTTCACGCTCAGGCGGCACGGCTCAGCTGTCCCCCTTCGCCTTCTGCGCCTTCAGGGTCTTCAGGGCTTTTAGTACAGCGAGTCGCGGATCGTCCCAGTCGCGCCTGCAGTCGCAGCGCGCCCGATTGAGGTTCGCGCCGCACACCGGACATAAGCCGCTGCACGCGTCGCGGCACAGCGGCTTCATCGGCAGCGACAGCAGAAACTGCTCGCGCATCAACTGGCCGAGGTCAATCTCGTCGTTCTCGTAGAACGCGGTCGAGAGATCGTCTTCCGCGATCTCGCGCTCGGCGTCTCCGGCGTTGGTACTCTGCGGCTGATACCGCAGATCGAACGCGGCATCCACGGGCGAGGCAAACGGCTCGAGACATCGGCTGCACGGCAGCTCGAGCGTCGTCTGTACACGCCCCGTGAGCTGAACATGGCCGGCACTCTTCCGGATGTCAAAGGCCAGCGACACCGGCGCCACCACGCGGAACTGGTCGTCCGCCACGAACGCGTCGGGCGCGTAGACCTTCTCGTAGCGCTCCTGCGGCGTACGGATCCGACCCAGGTCGAGCAACATGGAACCCCCCAATATACCATGCGGTCAATGTCTGGTCACAGTGAAGTCATGAGTATCGAGTTTTTGAGTATTGAGTTTTGAGTGCGACTCCGGACTCTCAAGACTCACCACTCAGAACTGACGGGGATATCCGCTTCAGTCGACCGTCCAAGGCTTCGGGATGTACAGCTGCTCGAAGAGCCTGACCGCGTACCGGTCGGTCATCCCTGCGATGAAGTCACGCGTGGCGGCGTCGAGACCATCGCGGTCAATCGTGGCGCGATCGAGAAAGTCGTCCGGCCGCTCGCGAACCTTCTCCCAGAGGCCGCTCAGGATCCCGGTCGCCTTCTTGAACTCCGCGGTGGCGATGGAGTTCTCGTAGACAGCATCGAACAGGAAGCTGCGCATGGCGAGCACGGCGCCGAGGACGCGATCGCTCATCCGGATTTCCGCGGGCCCCTCTTCCAGGACCTTCAGCGTCTCGGTCACGACGTCCTTGACCAGAGTGGCAATGCGCGCGGAGGAGGTGGTTCCCAGAATGGCGACCGGCTCGGCCGGCAGATCGCTCGCGCGAAGCAACCCCGCCCGCGTCGCATCGTCGATATCGTGGTTGACGTACGCGATGAGGTCGGCGACGCGCATGATCTGCCCTTCGACCGTCGCCGAGCGCAGCTCGGGCGCCATCCCGACGGGGGCTCCGGACTTCCCCTTCGAGTGCTTGGCGATGCCGTCTCGGACCTCCCAGGTCAGGTTCAGGCCGCGGCCATCGTTCTCCAGGATATCGACGATGCGGAGGCTCTGCTCGTAGTGGTTGAATCCACCCGGCATCAGCTGGTCGATGACGCGCTCACCCGCGTGGCCGAACGGCGTATGACCGAGGTCGTGGCCGAGCGCGATCGCCTCGGTGAGCTCCTCGTGGAGTCGCAGGACCTTCGCGATTGTGCGTGCGATCTGTGAGACCTCGAGCGTGTGCGTCAGTCTGGTCCGGTAGTGATCGCCGGTTGGGGCGAAAAACACCTGCGTCTTGTGCTTGAGCCGGCGGAAGGCCTTGCAGTGAATGATGCGATCGCGATCGCGCTGGAACGCCGGGCGCACGTCGTCTTCCGGCTCCGGGCGCAGCCGCCCGCGCGAATCGGCGCTGTGCGCGGCATGCGGCGCGAGAATTTCGCGCTCGCGCGCTTCGAGCTGCGCGCGAAGACTGGTCGCCGCTCCGGTGTCTACGTGCCTTCGGTTCGGCATGTCAGCGGGTGATGTTACCCAGGAAACTGGCCCCATGCGCGAGCCGGCCGACGCCGAAGACGTCTGCCAGGGTCTGTCCAAGATCCGCGAACGTCTGGCGCGTGCCGAGGTCGGCAGGCCCGACGCGGTTTCCGGTCACCAGGAGCGGTACGTACTCGCGCGCATGATCCGTGCTCGGCGTTGTCGGATCGTTCCCGTGATCGGCGGTCACGACGAGGAGGTCATCCTCACGGAGCTGTGGCAGCAGCGCCGCGAGGCGGGCATCGAAGCGCTCGAGGTTGGCCGCGTAGCCCGCGACGTCGTTCCTGTGCCCGTACTGGGTGTCGAAGTCCACGAGGTTCGCGAAGATCAACCCGCCATCGACACGGTTCATCTGAGCGTCAACCTGGTCCATGCCATCGTCGTCGCTCGTCGTATGGACGGCGCGGGTGATGCCCCGCCCGGCGAAGAGATCCTCAATCTTGCCGATCGCGACCACCGGGAACCCCGCGCTCTGCATGCGATCGAGCAGCGTCTCGCCCGATGGCGGCAGCGCGTAGTCACGCCGATTCGCCGTCCGCCGAAAGGCGCCGGGCACGCCCACGAATGGGCGCGCGATGATGCGCCCGACGCCGAGACCTTCGCCGACGAGCTTGTAAGCGATCTCGCACGCGCGATACAGCTCCGGGATCGGGACGAGCTCTTCATGAGCAGCGATCTGAAAGACGCTGTCCGCCGATGTGTACACAATCAGCGCGCCGGTGCGCAGATGCTCCGGCCCGAGATCGTCGAGGATCTGCGTGCCGGACGCCGCTCGATTGCCGATGACGGCCCGCCCCACACGGCGTGAGAACTCAGTCATCACGTCCGCGGGAAATCCGTGGGGGAACGTCGGAAACGCGCGATCGAGCACGACGCCCATCATCTCCCAGTGCCCGGTGACCGAGTCCTTGCCGGCGGACGCCTCGGCCATTCTGCCGATGGCGGCGCGCGGGGCGGCGGCCGCCGCGCCCGCGTGCCCGATCTCGACCAGACGATCGAGGCCAAGCGCCCGCAGCGTCGGGACCGCGAGCGGCACCTGCCGCGCGATGTTCCCGAGCGTGTTGCTGCCCTCATCGCCGTACGCTGGCGCGTCGGGGAGCTCGCCAATCCCGACGCTGTCGAGCACGAGGACGATCGCTCTCGCGAACGGCGAGGCCACGGATATTCTACTGGTGCGAGAAGTAGTTCGATACCGACTTCGGCGTCTTGATGGCGGCGATCGCGTGCTTGAAGAGCATGTGATCCACGCCGCTCTGCTCGATGACGACGGCGAAGCGATCGAAGTTCTTGATGCGGCCATCGAGCTCGCTGCCGTCCATCATGCGGATGGTGACCGTGAGCTTTTCGCGCCGCACGTAATTGAGGAACACGTCCTGAATATTGGGAGTGGATTTTGTGTCCGCGGACATGGCTTTGTTTTTCCGCCCGGGCCGTTTTTCCGCCAGGACTACCCGGGCGGCTGTTTCTTCCGGAGCTGGCGCTCCGAAAGCCGATCGTCGAGGAACTCCACGACGCGGGCGAGCGCGGATGCCGACTCGCCAGGGCCATCGAACCAGCCTAGATTAGGCTCTTTGCGGAACCAGATCAACTGGCGGCGCGCGTACCGCCGGTTCTCCTGCGCGATGAGCGCGCGCGTTGCGGGCTCGTCACGAACGCCGCGCAGATGCTCGAGCGCCTGCCGGTAGACGAGCCCGCCGAACGGTCTCGCGGTCTCCGGGATCCCGCGGGCGAGCAGCGTCCGGATTTCGTCCAGCAACCCGCGCTCGAATTGCTCGTTCACCCGGCGCGTCACGCGGTCGGAGATCTGTGCCGCCGGCAGCTTCAGCGCGATCGCGATCACGTCGACGTCGGGCAGCGGCGACACCGTCTCGGCAAAGTGCGCCGTCAACGGGCGCCCGGTGAGAAAGAAGACCTCCAACGCCCGGATCAGGCGCTTGCGGTCCCGCGGCTGGATGCGGACGGCTGACGCCGCATCCACGCGGTGGAGCATCCGGTGGAGAAACGGGTCGCCCCGGCGGCCCGCCAGTTCCAACAGTCGTTGCCTGAGCGCGGCGTCGCCGGCAGGCCCCGGAAAGAGACCCCTCGTCAGCGCCCGGTAGTAAAACCCGGTGCCGCCAGCCAGGATCGGCAGCCGCCCGCGCTCCGAGATGGCGCGCACCGCCCTGCTCGCGTCGCGAGCGTAGCGCGCGGCCGTGTATTCTTCAGTCGGATCGGCGATGTCGATGAGATGGTGCGGGATTCCGCGACGATCGGCCACCGCGATCTTGTCGGTGCCGATGTCGAACCCCCGATAGACCGCGGTCGAGTCGCAGTTGACGATCTCGCCGCCGTACCGCTCGGCCAGCGCCAGCGCCAGCGCGCTCTTACCGGTCGCAGTCGCGCCCAGGATCGCGACGAGCACCGGCCGCGTCGCCACTACCGCGGCGATTCGTTGTAGAAGAACGTCACCGTGAAAAATGCCTTATCCGACGGGTACTCCGGCGGCAGCGGCTGCGTGGGATTCGACGCGGACAACGCGCCGAACGCCGCGCTGTTGAAGGAGTCGATCGGGCATGGCCCGATGACCGCGAGATCCGAGATCGAACCGTCCTTGTGCACGTTGAACGTGATGACGACGTGGCCTTTCATCGACATCGCGGCGTACGGGATGAACCAGTTTCGCCTCACCTGCGCGATGAACCGGCGGATCCACGGCCCGAATTCGACCCCCTTGGTGTCGAACTGGATCTCGGGACCGAACTGGCCCCCACCGCCGCCCTGATTGTCGAACGACTGATTCTGTGTGTATCGCTGCAGGTTGCGCAACGCATCGCCCAGAGACCCGCCTGGCGTCGTCGCCCGGCCCGTGGCGTTGGTGGGCTGTGACTGGGACGGCGACTGCGGGATCTGAAGCGGCGCGTCCAACTGCGGCGCCCTGATAGCGGAGTCGGCGGAGTCGGGCGGCTTCTGCTGGCTCGGCGCGGGATCGGGCTGCGCCCCTCGCCCTTTCGCCACGGCCTCCCGCATCGCTTCCACGCGCTCCGGGCTGTTGCCGCGATTGTACGGCAGCGGGTTCGTGGGCTTCTCCGCACGCTTCGGAGATTGCGCCTCGCGATCGATGTCGGAGAGCTCCGCGCGATTTGGCGCCTTCGGCGCGGGACGATCCAGCTTCGGCTGCACGAACACGAATCGCGCCTGGTCCTGCAGCCGCTGTTGCTGGGCCAGCAGACGTGCGCGCATCCGCTCGACGTCCTCCGGAAACACTCGAGGCGCGACCAGCACGAAGATGATGCCCACCAGGTGGGCGATGAAGGCAAGGAGCACACCTTCGCGGACCGAGATGACGCGCCCGATGGTTGGAACGTCGGGTCGATAGTCCTCGAAATCGAAATACATCAGGAACTTACAGCAGTATATCAGCCGTCGCGCGTTACTCGCACTCGTTGGTCGTGCTCGTGCGCCCGATGCTCGACTGTGCGCGCGTTTTCGTAAAGAAGATGATCGACGATCCGCCTCCCCTCGCTCCGCCGAAGCGGCGAGCGTCGGCGCGGCCAGCTACGCGTCGCGCCGGCCCGTATAAAGAAAGACGATTCCCCAGCTGAGCGGGACTGCCGAAATGCCGGCAAAGCCTGATTGTCGCAGTATTGTCACAAACTCATCGGGCGTGGCAAACGCGTCAACCGATGCCGGCAGATATCCGTACGCAGCAGTGTGGCGAGACACAAGCCGGCCGATGCGCGGCAGCACGTGCCGGAAGTACCAGAGGTAGATCGGTCTGATGACCGGAAGAGTTGGAACAGCAAACTCGAGGATCGCGAGCCGTCCGCCAGGCTTCAGCACTCGAGCCATTTCGCGGCACGCGGCGCGCGTGTCCTCGACGTTGCGGATGCCGAACGCAATCGTCACGGCGTCGACGGCTCCGTCCCCGACCGGGATGCGAGCGGCATCTCCCCGCGCCAGGGCGATCCGCCGATCGAGCGCATGATGCTGCAGCTTTGCGAAAGCGACGCGGAGCATCTCGCCCGCGAAATCGACGCCGACGACCCGTCGTGCGCCGGGACTTCCCGGCGATCCCTGAATCGCTGCGATGGCGAGATCGCCCGTGCCGGTGCAGACATCGAGAACCGTCTCGCGGCCGGTGAGCCGCAGCGAACGGACCGCGCGCCGGCGCCAGCGCCGGTCAATTCCGGCGCTCAGCACATGATTCAGGAAGTCGTAGCGGTCCGCGATCGCGTCGAACATCGCTGCGATGCGCGCGGGCGACTTAGCGGGGCCTGCAATCGGTGGTCCTTGGTTAGGGACCAACTTGTCCGGTCCATGCCGGATACAAAGAGTGCTCGAGTCCGAGAGCCGACAACACCTTCCCCGCCATGAAGTCAGCGAGGTCGTCGAGGGTCTTCGGCTGCTGATAGAACGCCGGCATGGCCGGCAGGATCATGGCGCCGGCTTCGGCGCAGAGGACCATGTTCCGCAGCTGCGGCAGGCTCATCGGCGTCTCGCGCGGGACGATGACAAGCCTGCGGCGCTCTTTCAGCATGACGTCCGCCGCGCGCTCGACGAGATTTCTCGACAGCCCGTGCGCCACCGCCGCGAGCGTCTTCATCGAGCACGGCACGATGGCCATCCCCGAGCAGCCGTGGCTCCCGCTCGCGATAGTCGCGCCGAGATCGCGGTTCGAGTGCAGGGTGATGGAACCCGCCCTGACGCCGCTGCCGTACCGCTCGGCCAGGTAGGGCACGATCCGATCGACGCTTGCGGACTCACCCAGCTCATCGCGGAGCAGCCGGCGCCCGTAATCCGACACGATCAGCTCCACGCGCATACCGCGCTCGAGCAGCGCCGCAAGCGTGCGCGTGGCGTAAATCGCGCCGCTCGCGCCCGTGACGGCAATCGCCACCGAAGGACCGGTGTCAGTGGCCATACAACGCACCCATCAGGACGAGCAGGTACAGGATGCCGACATAGCCGTTCAGATCGAACGCGCGCTTCACTTGCGAGAGATCGTCCGCCGACACGAGTGACTGCTCATAAACGAGCAGCGCAGCGACAATCGCGACGCCGGCGAGGTAGATCGGGCCGAGCGGAGCGACCAGCGCGAGCGAGAGCAGGCACACGACCGCGACGCCATGCATGAATCGCGAGATCGCGAGCGATCCGCGGACGCCGAACCTGACAGGAATCGAACGCAGCCCGTGCGCGCGGTCGAACTCCAGATCCTGACACGCGTATAACACGTCGAACCCGCCGACCCACGCGCCAATTGCCGCCGCCAGCACCCACGGCTCCCAGCCGCCGCGACCACCCGCCGCCAGCCACCCGCCCACCGGGGCGACAGCCATCGCGAGCCCGAGGAAGAGCTGCGTCCAGGTGGTATGGCGCTTTGCCAGCGAGTACCAGAAGACAATTGCCAGCGCGACGGGGGAGAGGACAAGGCAAACGGTGTTCAGCTTTCCAGCCGCAAGAACGAAAATTCCCGACGCAATGCCCACGAACAACACCGCCTCGCGACCGCTCATCGCACCGCGAGGCAGCTCCCGGGCAGCCGTGCGCGGGTTGAGCGCATCCATCCTGGCGTCGACGATGCGGTTGAAGCCCATTGCGGCGCTGCGGGCGGCAACCATCGCCACCAGAATCCACATCAGGCTCGTCCAGGTCAGCCGCGTCGTCCGTGCCGCCAGCAGCGCGCCGGCCAGCGCGAACGGCAACGCGAACACGGAGTGACTGAATCTCACGAACGACGCGTAGGTGCGAAGGCGGGACCACATGGGATCCACAAAGGTCACTGAGCTCACACCTCTTGATGGGCGTTGAGGTCGTCCAACCAGCGAATCTGGTCGGGCCGGACCCCGCCCACGAGATATTCTTCCACATCGTCGACGTCGGTCGAGAGCTGCACGGCGATCAGCTTGGCGCGCTTACCGGGATCGATCGAGCCGTAGTCGGCCTCGAAGCCGAGAGCGCGGGCGCCCTCGAGCGTGGCGCTCTCAATCAAGGCGCTGGCGGGCACCGAGGGTGCGAGCGCGCGCATGGTGGCGACCTCGGCAAAGACGTTGAGATCCGGCGTGCTCGCGAGGCTGTCGGTGCCGACGGCTACGCGGACACCCGCATCGTAGAAGTCCTGGATCGGTGGCGCGCCCGCCCCGGTGTGACCGTTGCTGCGCGGACAGGTGACGATGGTCGTGCCCCGCGCCTTCAGGCGGCCCAGGTCATCAAGCGACATCTGCACGCCGTGCACCGCCAGCACATTCGAGCCCAGAAACCCGGCATCGTCCAGGAACTGGACGGGCGACACGCCGGGTGGAACCCACGCGGGATCCCACGCACCCACCTCCTCGAGCAGCGCCCGCCAGGCACCGCCGCCGCTGGCGATGAACTCGGTCTCCTCGGCGGACTCGGCGAGATGGATGCTGCAAGGGGTGAAGGCGTCCCGCTCGACAGTCTCCCGGAGGGCGCGCAGGACGAGGGGCCCGACCGAATAGGGCGCGTGCGCGGCGAGGCTGGGGCGGACCTCTGCGGTCGCCGGGAGGCGGTTGATCTCCGCGAGAGCCGCCTCAACGAACCCGCGCGGGTCGGGCGCGTTGAACCGAATCAGCTCGTAGAACACGATACCCGCCAGGTGACTGCGGGCGAGCGGATCGAACGTCACGAGCGTGTTGCTGATGTCGCCGAGGACCGCGGTCCCGGCCGAGCGCGCTTCGCTGATGCCGGACTCGATGGCGGCGAGAATCTCGGGCGCCCGGGGGTCGGGCCGCGCGCGGCGGGCCGCCATCACGGCGCGGATCCAGGTCACGAAGGCCGATGCCGGCGGCACTTCATCGCGCAGGTACGAAAGCTCGAGGTGGGTGTGTGCGTTCACGACACCCGGCATGACGACCGCATCATCGAGGCGGACGTCCTCGGCGCCGTCCGGAGGCACGCGCCGGCCAGTTGCGACAATGCGGCCGCGATCGACCGCGACCCAGCCGTCACGGATCGGCGGCCCGCTGACCGGCAGAATCCAGGGGGCGTGATAGCGAATCAATGGGGACCGGAAGATCCGGGAGACTCGGGAGACGCGGCGGACACGACCCGCAGCTGCTTGCCCGATCGGCTGCGCGCCTCGTAGTTGGCGAGCTCGGAGGGCATCGACGTGTCGCCGTCGGCGCGCGCGGTCGCGAGCTCGAGCATGCGCGGAACCTCGCGCTCGCGGCAGAACGGATCGCCGAGAATCTCGTAGTGCATGTTCCGGCGTTTCGCAACGAATCCAGCATCCTCGATATTGCGGACGATCTCGACTTCGTCCATGCAGTAGCTGGCGCCAGCGGCGCGAACGACATTCTCCTCGATCATGACGCTCCCCATGTCGTTGGCGCCGTAGGCGAGGCTGAGCTGACCCACCTTGCCGCCCTGTGTCACCCACGATGCCTGCAGGTTGTCGAAGTTGTCGAGGACGATACGCGCGATGGCCAGCGTGCGAAGGTAATCGACGCCTGTGGCCTCGCGTCCGCCCAGCTCCGTGTGGTCGGGCTGGTAGCTCCACGTGATGAAGGCCGTGAACCCGCTCGTCTCGTCCTGAAGCCCGCGCAGCCGCAGCAGGTGCTCGAGCCGCTCCTCGTCGGTTTCGACCGTGCCGTACATCATCGTCGCCGTCGTCCGCAGTCCGGCGCGGTGAGCGTGGCGCATCACGTCAAGCCACTCGTCCGACGACGCCTTGCCGTAGCAGTGCAGCAGGCGCCGCACGCGGTCGACCAGAATCTCGGCGCCCCCGCCGGGTACGCTGTCGAGCCCGGCCGCTATCAGCCGATCGAGAATCGTGGGGACCGGTAGCTGCGAGAGCCGGGAGAGGTGGATGACCTCCGGCGGTGACAGCGCGTGCAGCTTGAACGATGGATAACGCCCCTTCACTGCCCGGAAGAGATCCTCGTACCACTCGAGCGGCAGGTCCGGGTTGTGCCCGCCCTGCATCAGCAGCTGCACGCCGCCGACGGCAATCGTCTCGTCAATCTTGCGGAACAGCTCGTCGAATCCCAGGACGTATCCGTCGGGAGAGCCCACGTCGCGGTAGAACGCGCAGAAGTTGCACTTCGCCACGCACACGTTCGTGTAGTTGACGTTGCGGTCGATGATGTAGGTGACCACGCCCTCCGGGTGCAGGCGCGAGCGGATGCCGTCGGCCAGCCGGCCCAGAAGATGCGTCGGCGCCTCGCGGTACAGGCGGAGCGCGTCCGCCGCGCTGATGCGCTCTCCCTGTCGCACGTTGTCCGCGATTCGATCGATGCTCATCTCGCGCAGACGATCACATTTCAGTAGAAAAGGGGTGTGGCCCCCTGTTCGACCACGCTGGCCTCGACAGCGTAGCGATAGAAGGCGTCGAGCCCCGCGCGCTCCTCGTCGCCAAGATAGTACTTGATATTATCCCGCAGATATTGCGCCCCGAGCGCCTGGCGATCCGGCGCGTCAGCGAGGTAAGTCCGGGCAAGCTCCTCCGGGCGCCGCACGCCTTCGTCGCGCGCGCTCTGGAGCGCCGCGACGTCAGCGGCGGTGAGCGCGTCCGGCCGTCCTGCCCAGAACGCATACACGAACGGCAGTCCGGTCAGCCTCAGCCAGGCGTCGCCAAGATCGATCTTCTCGATCCGCGACGGGCCGTCGCCAATGGGCTCTTGAAAGAGCGCCTTGTCGCCGATGATCAGCGCCGCGTCGCAGCGCGCGAGCATATCCGCGAGATCCGGCCCCCGCGATTCGATCGCGGGCTGTATCTTGAAGAGGCGCGCGCACAACACGCGCACGAGCGCGACTGACGTCCGGGAGCTGGTGTCCAACGCGATCGAGCGTATATCCGCGATGGCCCGCGTGGTGAACAGCGCGACAGAGGCCACGGCCCCCCGCGAGGCAATCGCCAGATCGGGGACGATGCGGTACGGCCCGCCGCGGAGGTACTCGATGGATGGGATCAGTCCGACGTCAATCGTCCCCGCGTGCAGGAGCCGCGCGCACTCCGACGGCACGTCGTACCTGAGGTGAAAGTGCGGGTTGCGGTCGAGACCGTAGACGAGCGGCCGGGCATTCAGGTAGCCCACCGCGCCGAGGCGGACCGGGCTCATGCGGCGACGGGATCGAATCTGCCGTTCCGCTCAACCGGCTCGAATCCCGCGGCGCGGATGTTCCGACGGATTTCTTCGAGCGGCGCGCGGCGGCGGCCTTCGGTCGTCTCGTCCACCGGCGACACGTGGTCTACGTCGTCCGCGCCGACGGTCAGCGCGACCTGCGCGAGCTTCGGACCGTAGAGAGACCAGTCCACCTGGATCGACGGGACGTTGTCGCAGACCAGGCGCGCCAGCGCGATCCGCGTGACGTCGTCGTAGCCGGTCGTCGGCACGGCTGGGTTGACGCGCCGCGGCAGCGGCGCGAATGCCCGCACCACGGCGACGCCCCGCTGCAGGTCGGCGACCCCCTGCAGCAGCGGCAGCGGGTCCGGCGACGGCGACTGGTGGACGGTGAGGCGGGCCAGCGCGAGGCCGGCGATATTGACCTCCTCGATGGATCGGCGCGCATCCAGCAGCTGATCGAACGCCGCGTCCGCGACGAGCTCCAGTCCTGCGGCGTGGAGCTCCTCGAGAAGGCCGCGAAGCGTCGCCCTCTCACGTGACGCGAGCAGCTCGAGGTCGGCGAGCGAGAACCCGGACAACGCAACGCCGCGGGCCCTGCCGGCGACCTGGCAGACGCGCTCGACCGCTGCCGCGCGTGACGCCGGCGCTCCGACGATCCGGATCTCCCCTGTCGCTGCCGGCCATGACATGTCGGCGCCGATGTCGGCGTTCACGTCCGCGACCCGAACGAAGGTCGTGCGCGCGCCGTGGCGGCTGCGGCGCACTTCGTCGGCCGCCATCCCCATGCTGATGATGTCGTGCGACCGGGCGAGGCTTGAAAGCTCCTGCGGGGAGACCTGCATCCGATCGAGCTTACGACAGCGTCCGCCCGGAGAACAAGCCAGGCTACTCCGCTCGCCCGTCCATCACGGCGTAGATGCGAGACACGGCTGCCAGGGGGACGCCCGGTCCGTTGATGCCGGGATAGTGCGGCTTGTGCGCCGCCATGTCGACGCGCCGGGCCGCCTCCGGCGCGGGAATGCCGTCGGCGTGGAGCTTCTGCGCCTGCGTCCACAGATCCCGCAGATACGCCTGGAACCAGTCGATGCGCTCCTTGCCCTTGAACGGGTCGCCGTGCCCGGGGATCACGTCGGTAAAATCGAGCCCGCGCAGTTTCTCGAGCGCTGCCGGCCACTCGTTCACGTAGCCATCGACCAGGTTGGCGATCTGGTTGACGAGCAGATCACCCGAGCAGAGCACGCGCTCCTTCGGGAGATAGACGACCACGTCACCGCCCGTGTGACCGCGCCCGAGGTAGATCAACCGGATTTCGCGCTCGCCGCGGTACAGCGTCAGCTGATCGTTCAAGGTGACATTGGGCGGTGTCGGCTTCGTCTCGCTCACCTGCCGCGTGAACGCTTCCTGGCCGCGGACCTGCTGCTCGAGCCTGGCCCTGGCGTCCGGCGATTGCTCGGCTGCGGCGCGCGCCTTGAGATCGTCGAGCTGCCTGGGCAGGCTCGTGAGAAGCTCTGAGAACATCCCCTTCTGGAGAATGTCGCCGGCCAGCCGTTTCCGCGTGTACTCGTGGCCGATGATCTCCGCCATCGGCGCGAAGACCTGGTTGCCGTTCGCGTGGTCGTAGTGAAAGTGGGTGTCGACGAGGACGCGGACCGGCTTGTCGGTGATCGTTTTGATGTCCCGCAGCAGTGCGCGTCCGGATTCCGGCGAGATGTGCGCGTCCACCACGACCACGTCGTCCTGGTTGACGATCACGGCGGAGTTCGAGCCCGCGGTCGGGGTACCGATGCCAACGGCGCTGTAGACGCCGGGCGCGATCTGCGTGAAGGCGTGCGCCAGCGGCTGCGACGGTGACAGGGGCCCCAGGGGCGCCTGGGCGTGAAAGAGGGCGCCGCCAATCGCGAGCAATCCGACAGCCAGAGCGACTCGACAGCGCGTCATCAGATGCCCCGTTGGGGGCTACTCGGCTTCTACTCTACTTGTCGCCCAGGATGATCGGCAAGCCGCTCTTCGAGCTGCCGATGACAACGACCTTCGCATTGCTGCTCGTCGCAAGCTTCTCGGTCGCCTCGATGCCCTTCCACTCGAGAAGCTGCGGGCTGATGCCTGTCGCGACGATGCGCTGGAAATCGGCGACACCCTGCGCCTCGATGCGCTTACGCTCGGCTTCCTGCTGTTCCTTCTGCAGCACGAACTTCATCTGCTCGGCTTCCTGTTCGCGCCGCAGCTTCTCCTGAATGGCGTTGGCCACGACCGGCGGCAGGCCAATCTTCCTCAGCAGCACCTGTTGAACCATAACGCCGCGCTGCCCCGCCATGCGCCGGAAGAGGTCGAAGATCTCACCCGCGATCTTGTCGCGCTCCGCCGAATACAACGCCTTCGCATCATAGGACGCGGTGATTTCGCGGATGGCGGACCGGAACTGCGGCTCGACGATCGTCCCGACGTAATTGCTGCCGACTGTCCGATAGATGTCGGCCGCCTTCGCCGGATCCAGCTGAAACAGGAGCGAGGTCTCGAGGTTGAGGATCAACCCTTCACGCGACGGCACTTCGGCGACTTCCTTGATTTCCTGGGTCTGGACCGACATCTTGACGACGCTCGTCAGCGGCATCACCACGTTGATACCGGGCGACAGTACTGACGACGACACCTGGCCGAAGAAGTCCTTGACGCCGACGTGCCCCGCGGGGACCGCGCGAAACGGCCCACCCGCCATGAAGACGAAGAGGCCGACGACAATGGCGAAGAACAACACGACACCGCTGACCTGGCGGCGGCCGGGCGCATCGATGACATTGCTGAGATTGCTTGGCATTGGAGACTGCCTCCGTCCTTCTATCGGCGTCGGGGGGCCCGGCCGTTACGCCTGGGAGCGGCGAAGGCGGGACCAGATGTCTGACGCCCGGCGCCCCGCGGCCTCGGTCGTCGCCACGCGCGCCGGCCACGACCTCGTATAGCCCTCGGATGCCCACTTTTTCGTCGCGTCGATGCCCATCTTGCCGCCGTACGCCGGCAGCTCCGCGGCGTCGTCGAGGTCGTCCACCGGACCCTTCGTCATCTGCACGTCACGCATCGGGTCCATGTGTGTGCCGACGATCCACGCCACCTGGCTCATGTCGTGGACGTCCACGTCCTTGTCGACGACGACGATCACCTTGGAGAACATCAGCTGCCCGAGTCCCCAGAATGCGTTCATGATCTTGCGGGCGTGCCCGGGATACCGCTTGTCGATCGCGACGATAACGAGGTTGTGGAAGATGCCCTCGGCCGGGAAATGCATGTCGACGATCTCGGGGTGGGTTTTCCTGATCATCGGCAGGAAGATGCGTTCGCTGGCGAGACCAAGGTACGCATCCTCCATCGGCGGCACACCGACGACCGTCGTCAGATACGTCGGCTTCTTGCGATGCGTGATGCAGGTCACGTGAAAGACCGGGAAGTCGTCGGGCTGCGAGTAGAGACCCGTATGGTCGCCGAACGGGCCCTCGCGCCGGCGCTCGCCAGGCTCGACGTACCCTTCGAGCACGATGTGGGCGCTCGCGGGCACTTCGAGATCGATGCTGACGCATTTCACCAGCTCTATGCGTCTGCGTGACAGGAACCCTGCGAGCAGGAGCTCGTCGAGCCCCTCGGGCATGGGCGCGGTCGCGCAGTACGGCAGCACCGGCTCCGCGCTCAAGGCGACCGCGACCTCCAGGCGCTTTCCGAGCCGCTCCGCGATGCGGTAGTGATGCGCGCCGCCCTTGTGGCGCTGCCAGTGCATGCCGGTCGTCCGGCCGTCGTAGATCTGCATGCGGTAGGTGCCGATGTTCCGCGTGCCGGTCTCCGGGTCCCTGGTAAAGACCAGCGGAAACGTAATGTATCGGCCACCATCGTCCGGCCAGCACTTGAGGACGGGCAGCTCGTCCAGCGTGCCGTCGCGCTTGACGACTTCCTGGCAGGACGCGTCCTTGACTGTCCTGGGCATCAGATCGCGTAGGCGGCCGACCATCGGCAGCATCTTGAGCGCGTCCATGATGCCGGCCGGCATCTGCGGCGTCATCAACTCATCGATCTCGGCCGCCAGATCGTCGAGCTTCGTCACCCCGAGCGCCAGGCAGATCCGCTCATAGGATCCGTACAGGTTCGCCGCGACCGGCATGTCGTAGCCGGTTGGCCTCTCGAACAGCAGCGCGGGCCCGCCGCCGGGTGACTTGCAGGCCCGGTCCGTGACCGCCGCGATCTCCAGATCAGGGCTCACTGGCTCCGCGACGCGCGCGAGCAGCCCGCGCGTATCGAGGTCGGCGATGAAATCGTTCAGGTCTGCGTACATAAGCTAGCCACGAAGGCACGAAGCCACGAAGGCACGAAGAAGAACGCCGGGCACAAAGACCACCGGGCCAACGAATGAATGACCAGCCAGTCAACCCTTCGTGTCTTCGTCGCTTCGTGGGCCGCTTTCGACAGCCATTCTATCGGTGATCTGTTGCGCCAGCGCGAGGGCGCGCCGCCCATCAGCGCCGGGCACGAGCGGGGGCCGGTTCGACCGGACGGCGTCGATGAAGTCTTCGAGCTCGCGTTTGAGCGGCTCCTCGTTGACGACATCAAGCTCTCCTCCCTGAATCGATGGCGCCGCGGCGGCGTCTTTGAGCAGTCGCCAGACTTCCACTTTCTGCGCGGCGTAGTCGATGGAGAGGTAAGCCGCGGGTTGAAAGAACCGGATCTTGCGCACCCGCTCGCGGCTGATTCGGCTGGCGGTGAGGTTGGCGATGCAGCCGTTGCTGAACCGCAGGCGGGCGTTGGCGATATCGACCCTCGGCGTGATCACGGGCACGCCGACCGCCTCCAGTGACTCGACATCGGACTTCACAATCGACAGCACGACGTCAAGGTCGTGGATCATCAGGTCGAATACGACGTCGATGTCGAGGCTGCGCTCCGGGAACGTCCCAAGGCGGTGCACCTCGATGAAGCGCGGGTCCGCCAGGAAGGGCAACGCGGCTGCAACGGCGGGGTTGAAACGCTCGGTCTGACCGACGGCCAGCAGCGCGCCGCCTCTCGCCGCAGCGCGCAACAATGCGTCCGCCTCGTCCAGGCTGCGGGCCATTGGCTTCTCGACGAGCACCGCCACGCCGGCCTCGAGAAACGCGCCGCCGATCTCCGCGTGCAGCTCAGTCGGCACTGCGACGGTCACTGCGTCGACGCGCCCGGCGAGGTCGCGGCAATCGAACACCGCCGTCGTGCCGTTGTCCCTGGCGACCTCCTCGGCGCGCGCGCGGTTGATGTCCGCCACCGCGACGAGCTCGACGTCAGGAGTGGCGCCGAGGATGCGCGCATGATGGCGCCCGAGGTGGCCGACGCCAATGACCGCCATTCGCGTGGCGCGGCTCACGGGGACGCCGTCCTCCGCCCCACGATCGCGATCCCCGCCTCGCTGGCGGCCTGGACAATCGCGTCACCGTCGATCATCAGCGTTTTTCCGGTATCGACCGACAGGACCGTCGCCCCTGCGGCTTTCATCGCCTCGATCGTGGACACGCCGACCACCGGTACGTCGAAGCGCATGTCCTGGTTGGGCTTCGCCACCTTGATGACGCGTGTGCCCGCGCCCGCGAGCTGCCCCGCGCGGGCGATGACCGCGTCGGTTCCTTCCATCGCCTCGACGGCGACGACGGCGGACGACTTGACCACGATTGTCTGCCCGATGTCCAGCGAGGCGACGGCATCGGCTACGCCGTAGCCGAACTCGAGATCCGCGCGCTCCTCGTCGGTCGGCGCGCGGGGTGTCAACGCGCCCTCGCGCGCCATCAGCGGCGCCAGAAACGCGGTCGAATCGAGGAGCTCGATGCCGTTGTCGCGCAGCACATCGGCGACGCCCGAGATGAGCGCGTCGGTGTTCTTTGCCTTGAGTCGCATGAGGACGCCGAGCAGCGTCACGTCGGGCACGATATCCGCGAAGAGCTTCGTGTGCTTGACCTGCCCGGCCATGACGGCCTGTGTGACACCCGCGGTTCTGAACGCGCCGATGCACCGGCCGAGCTGCCCGAGCGAGATCCAGTGAACCGCCGCGACTGGCGGCCGGGCGGCCAGGTCGGCGAGCTCCGGGAAGGTTTCTTCCTTCAACGCGACGACGGTGACCTCGTGGCCCGCGCCGCGCGCCGCCTCGAGGACCAGGAACGGAAAGCGGCCGTTGCCGGCTATTAATCCGAGTCGAGACATGGCTGATCGCTGATGGGCTGTGGCCCCGCGCTTCTTACTCCTCGGCGAGCACTTCCTCGGCCCGCCGAGACGCGCGCCTCAGAATGACGCCGCGCTGCGACGTCCGGATGAAGTCGAGGAGGTACTGCACTTCGGAGCACGCCAGCGACCGGTCGCGCTCGATCTGCTGCAACGCGTTGGTCGTATTGAGCTTCGATTGCAGGAGATAGCGGAACGACCGCTTCAGCTTCGCGATGACGTCAGGGGCGATGCCGCGCCGCATCAGGCCGATGGTATTGACGCCGAAGATGCGTGCGGGACGGCTGCCCACCGTACGTGCGAAAGGGAGCGCATCCTTGGTCACCACCGAATACCCGCCGATGAACGCATGGCGCCCGACGCGGCAGAACTGATGGACGCCGGACCCGGCGCTGATATTGGCGAAGTCGTCCACGTGAACGTGGCCGCCAAGCGTGGCCATGTTGCCGAAGATCGTGTCGTGGCCGACGTGGCAGTCGTGCGCCACGTGCACGTACGCCATGAACACGTTGCGATCGCCAATCGTCGTCACGCCGCCGCCGCCGCGTGTGCCGCGGTGGATGGTCACGAACTCGCGGAAGATGTTGTTGTTCCCGATGACGAGCCGCGTCTCCTCGCCCTTGAACTTCAGGTCCTGGGGCACCTGGCCGATCGACGCGAACGGATAGACCTCCGTATCATCGCCGATGTCGGTCCAGCCATCTATGACCGCCGACGCGCCGATGCGGCAGTTCGCGCCGATGACGACGCGCGGTCCGATCATCGCGTGCGGTCCAATCGTCGTGCCGTCCCCGACCTGGGCCCGCGGATCGACGATCGCCGACGGATCGATCCTCGTCCGATCCGGCCGCACGGCGAGCAACAGCTCGGCTTCCGCCACGATCTGGTCGTCGACGAACGCGACCGCCTGCGCGCGCACGAGCGCGGCACGCCGCGCGCCCAACGACACCTCGAGCCGCAGCCGGTCGCCTGGAACGACCTGACGGCGGAACTTGGCGTCGTTCACGCCACGAAGATACACGCGCCGGTCGGGCCGGCCGTTCCCGCGCTCGAGAAGCAGGATGGCCGCGACCTGCGTGAGCGTCTCGAGCATGAGCACCGCAGGCAGGAGCGGCGCGCCCGGAAAATGACCCTGGAAGAACTCCTCGTTCACGGTGACGTTCTTGACGGCGACGAGCCGCTCACCGGGCTGATGCTCCGTGATCGCGTCCACGAGCATGGACGGATACCGGTAGCAGAGCCGATCGAGGAGGATGGGAATGTTGATCACGAAATGCACGAATGCATGAACGCGTGAAAGGCACGAATGCGGAAATGCACTCGATGCCCGCAGATTCTATCGCGCTGCGGGCATTTTTGCATTCGTGCGCTCCGCGCTTCTGCCGTTCCTGCATCCACGGCGTGGCGCGCGGCCGCCTAGGGCTTGGGCGGCGCTGCTGCCTTGCCGGCGTCCAGTTTCTTGATGATCTCGGTCGTCAGATCGAGGCCGGGGTCGACCCAGGCGAAGCCGGCGTCCGCGACGTTGAACACGAGCTGCAGGCCCTTTTCCTTGGCGAGCGCATCGATGAGCGGCTGGACCTTGCGCGCGAAGTCGCTCTGCACTTCGTTCTGGAGCTCCTGGATCTCGGCCTGGGCGTCCTGCTGGAAGCGCTGGAGGTCGAGCTGCTGCTTCTCGATCTCCTTTTCGAGCTGACCGCGGGCGGCATCGCTCATGACGCTGCCGCTCGCCTGGAGCTTCTGCTGATTGTCTGCCAGGGTCTTCTGACGCGTCGTGTTCTCAGTCTGCTTCTTCTGCGTCAACGTCTGCACGCGGGTCAACGCGGCCTTGCCGTCGGTCGATTCCTGGAAGATCCGTTGCGGGTTGATGAACGCGATCTTGGCGCCCGCCGGAAACGGCGCGGGCGGCTGCGCGGGCGGGGGCGCCAGCGTCGGCGTCGGCGTCGGCTGGGCTGGCGCGGGCTGGCCGGGCGCAGGTGTTGCCGGCTTGGCCTGGCCGGCGCCAGCGGGCCTGACCTGGCCCGCGCCCGCGGCCTGCGCGAACGCGGTCGCGGCGCTCAGCGCGACGAGGGAAACGGCAAGCGACGCGGCAATCGCGGAAACCTTCATTACACAGAATCCTTTCGTCAGTACGAAGCCTTCAATTTTATAGTACATCAGGTTCATTTGGGTATCTGGTCAATTCCCAGTACCAGACAACCAGATAGCCCAATGACCAAATCTAGATCTAGAACGTGGATCCGACGGCAAACCGGAACTGGAACGCCTTCTGAATCTGCAGGCTGTTGTCGTAGACCCCGGCGCGCTGCGGGTTGTAAGCAAAGATCAGCCGGAACGGCACGTTCAGCACCGGCATGAAGAAGCGCACTTCGAGCCCCGTCGAGGTCTTGAAGTCCCGCCAGTCGAACGGCTTGGATGGGGTCTGGAAGACGTTGTACCCGCCCAGGTTCGCGAACGGCACAGTCGTGGTCGTCAGACCCGGCTGGACCTGGCCGGCGTCGTAGAACGCGATCACCCTCACTGGCCCGGCAATCGTGAACTGCTCCTCGATGTTGAACAGCAGGCTCTTGTCGCCCCCGACGATGAGATACGGCGTGAGGGGATCGGATGGCCCGATGGTGCGGATGTCGAAGCCGCGCACGCTGTACTCGCCGCCGAGGAACAACTTCTCGAAGATCGGGAGTGCCGTGGTCCCGGTGAACTGGTGAATGTATTCCGCCTGCCCGCGCATGCCGAGCGTGAGCCGGCTGGTCTGCTTCAGGTACCACACCGCCTCCACAATCGGCTTGTAGAAATTCGTATTCCCGCCGAGTCCCGCCAGGTCGATCGATGCGGTGAACCGCTTCCCCGTCGTCGGGAAGATCGGCTGATCGACCGTGTTGTAGACAATGCTCGGCGTCACCTTGGAGACGACGCGCTCGCCGTTCTGCCCGATGAGCAACGAGTCGGCCAGGAAGGGGTTGCGCGCGAGGACCGTCGGATCCGTGTAGATCTCGTTGATCTCGCTCACCTGGACGCGCTGATAACTGTAGTTCACGAACATGCGCGTGAAGCCGCGGCCGAGAGGGTACCCCAGCGTGAGCACGCCGCCGGTCGACTTCTGGGTGTACTGGCCGATGTACCGCACGTTGGTTCGCGAGACCTGCGCGCCGAGGGTCATGTTGCGATCGAACATGAACGGCTCGGTGAAGCCGAGCGAATAGGTCTGCGCGCGCGACCCGGACTGCAGCGAGACGGTGAGGCTCTCGCCGCGGCCGAGGAAGTTCGCCGTCTGGAACGACAACTGGCCGAACACGCCCTCGAACTCGGACACGCCGGCGCCGAATGTCAGCTGGTTCCGGTTCTGCTCCTCGAGCTTCAGCCGGACGTCGACCTTATTGGTCTCGCCGGGCGTCTTCTCGACGCCGACGTTGTTCTTCTCGCCCCCGCCCTCGATCGGCTTGAAGTAGCCGAGCTGATTCAGCCGCTTGATGCTGAACTTCAGCGCCTCGGTGTTGAAGGGTGCGCCTTCGATGAGGCGCATCTCGCGGCGGATGACGTTGTCGTGCGTGGTGTTGTTGCCAGTGAACGTAATCCGGTTGACAAAGAACTGCGCCCCTTCGACCATGCGCAATGTGACGTCCACAATCGCGTCTTCATGCGCCGGCTTCTGCACGGCCGGAGCTGCAAGGGCCGCGGGCGCTTCCGGCTCGTTGGGGTTCGGATCGTCGCGAAACTTGTAATCGGGGAACCCGGTGAACTCGAAGTAGCCGCCGGTGCCATACACCTCGCGCGCCTTCTCCATGCCCTTGCGGATCTTCTTCTCGGAGTAGAACTCGCCCGGCTCGGTCTTGAAGAGCGGCTTCAGGAAGTCGCTCTTGACGACGGTGTTGCCGGCCACATCGAAGGTGCCGACCTTGTAGCGCTCCCCTTCGGTGATCGGAATGCGGAGCTCGATGAAGCGCGTCTTCTTGTTGTCGGAGTCGTTGATGACCTCGAGCTCGGGCACGCCGACGGTTGCCTTGATGTAGCCGTGGTCGCGGTAGAACGACACGATTTTCTCAGCATCGTCGTCGAACTTGGCTTCCTTGTAGGCGTGATCGCCGATCGCCGACGCGATCCATGACCAGAGGTGTCCGACGTCCTCGAACCCGCTGTTCGCCTTGGTGTCCTTGAGCTGAGCTTTGAGCTGACCGCCGCTCATCGCTTTATTGCCGACGAAATCGATCCGGCGGATCTCGACCTTCGGCCCCTCGTCCATATGGAAGGTGAGGTGCACGAGCTTGGGGCCGCCGGGAATCTCCTGAATCTCTGGCGTCACCGTAGCGAACTGAAAGCCCTTCTCGCGAAGCATTTCCTGGACGATGCCCTGGACCTTGCGGACGAGCGCGGGGTCGATGAAGGTGTCGAGACGCATCTGGGCGTTGGCATCCTTCAGCTTCTCGTCGATCTTCGAGGTCTCGACCTGCTTCGAGCCGACGTAGTCCACGATCTTGACCCGCTGGCGCTCCTCCATGTTGTAGGTCACGATCTTGCCGATCGCGCCGTTCGCGAACTTGTAGTCGGTGACCTCCACCCAGAGGTTGTCGAGGAAAGTGGTGCCCCACAGGCGGCGGAAGTCGTCCTGGATGGTCTTCTCGGTGTCCGAGTCATACGGCACCCAGACTCCCTGGGAGGGCAGGCTCGCTTTGAGCTGGATGTAGTAGAGGTAAGTCTGCGACTCGATGACCGACGCGTTGCCCTGCGCCTCGAAGCAGGGGGCGATGAACAGCACGACGGGGCCGGAATCGGCCGCCGGCATCGCCCTCGGCTGGGCCTGCTGCCCGCAGACGGTCACCGGCGGTCCGGCGGCACCGGGCTGGTCTTGAGCCACCACGGGCGGGACACCCAGCGACAGCATCGCCAGGGGTACGGCCGTGGCTACTGCAGAAACCTTGGACATTTACTCGATTTTAGACTCAGAAGGGCGGCTGACGGTCGGGAACATCAAGGATTCGAGGACATAAAGATCTGAGGATATAAGGATTTGGAGATGTGAGGATCTCGAGGTTGTGAGGATCTTGAGGATGTGATGATTCAACGGATCCTCACATCCTCAAATCCTTGATCAGGCGAGCTTTCTCCCTGCTTCGAGCTCCCCTGCGGGGCGGTAGGCGAGCTGCCCCGCGTCCAGATACACCTCGATCTCCCCGCCGCGCAGGTGTCCGCGAATCAGCTCCTCGGACAACGGATCCTCGACGTATCGCTGGATGGCACGGCGGAGCGGGCGCGCACCGTACGACCGGTCCTTGCACGTGACCTCGATAATCCAGTCCACGACCTCGGTGGTCAGCGCGATCCGCAGCTTGCGGTCGACGAGATTGTCGTTCAGCTGGTTGACGAGCAGCGCCATGATTCGCCGCAGGTCGTCGTCCGACAGCGCCTCGAAGACGATGATCTCGTCGATGCGGTTGATGAACTCGGGGTTGAACGTCCGCTTGACCTCGCCGAGCACCATGTCGGAGACGCTCTTCTCGATCACGCCGTTGTCGGCCGACTGGAAGCCCATCGAGCTCTTCTTCTGGATGAAGCGAGCGCCGATGTTCGACGTCATGATGATGATGCTGTTCTTGAAATTCACCCGGTTGCCGAGGCCGTCGGTCAGGTGACCATCCTCGAAGACCTGCAGCAGGATATTGAAGATGTCCGGGTGCGCCTTTTCGATCTCGTCGAGGAGCACGACGGAGTACGGGTTCCGCTTGACCTTCTCGGTCAGCTGGCCGCCCTCTTCGTGCCCGACGTACCCGGGCGGCGAACCAATCAGCTTGCTCACCGAGTGCTTCTCCATGTACTCGGACATATCGAAGCGGATGAGCGCGTGATCGCTCCCGAACAGGAAGTTCGCCAGCGCCCGCGCCAGCTCGGTCTTGCCCACGCCGGTCGGCCCGAGGAACACGAAGCTGCCAACCGGACGGTTCGGGTTCTTGAGCCCGGCGCGTGACCGCCGGATCGCACGCGAGATGGCCGAGATGGCCTTCTCCTGGCTGATGACCCGCTTGTGCAGCTCGGTCTCCATCCGCAGGAGCTTGTCCCCCTCGTCCTGGTTGATGGACGCCATCGGGACGCCGGTCCACTTGGAGACCACTTCGTCGATCTCGGCCTTCCCGACAATGACCTTGCGCGCCGATGACTTGACGTCGAACTTCTCGCGGACGAACTGCAGGTTCTCCCGCGCCGCCATCTCCTGCTCGCGGTAGAACTGCGCTTTCTCGAAGTCCTTCTGCGACGAAGCGCTCTCCCACTGCTCGACGGCCACGCGGATGCTCTTGTTGATTTCGCCGAACTCCTCGCTGTAGCCCGCCTCGCGCAGCTTCGCGCGCGCGCCCGCTTCGTCCACCAGGTCAATCGCCTTGTCGGGGAGAAACCGGTCGGTGATGTAGCGGTTCGACTGGTACACGGCCGCTTCGATCGCTTCGCGGGTGTACTCGACGTGATGGAAGTTCTCGTAACGGTCCTTCACGCCCAGAAGGATCTCGATCGTTTCGCGCTCGCCGGGCGGGTCGACTTTGATCGCCTGGAAGCGGCGCTCGAGCGACCTGTCCTTCTCGATGTACTTCCGGTACTCCGCCGGCGTCGTCGCGCCGATGCAGCGGATTTCGCCGCGGCTGAGCGCGGGCTTCAGGATGTTCGCCGCGTCGAGCGAGCCCTCCGCCGATCCGGCGCCGACCAGCGTGTGCAGCTCGTCGATGAAGACAATGATGTTCGGGTTGTCCGTCAGCTCCTTCATGATCGCCTTGAGGCGCTCTTCGAACTGACCGCGGTACTTCGTCCCTGCCACGATGAGCGAGATGTCGAGCGCAAGGATGCGCTTGTCTGCGAGGAAGTGGGGGACGTCGCCGTAGACAATCTTCTGCGCCAGGCCTTCGACGATCGCCGTCTTCCCGACACCTGGCTCGCCGATGAGGACCGCGTTGTTCTTGGTCCGGCGGCAGAGCACCTGCTGCACCCGTTCGACCTCGTGCTCGCGGCCGACGAGGGGATCGAGGTGATTCTTCATCGCCGACTCGGTCAGGTCGCGGCTGAACTCGGCGAGCAGCGGCGTTTCCTTCACGCGCGTCAACGTGGTCTTCTCGTTCAGGAGCTGAACGATGTCCTCGCGCACGGTGTTGAGGCGCATCCCCTTTTCCATGAGGATGGAGGCCGCCACCGATCGCTCTTCGCGCAGGATGCCGAGCAGCAGGTGCTCGGTCCCGATGTAGTTGTGGAGCAGCCGATCGGCCTCCTCCGCGGCAAACTGAAGCACGCGCTTGGTTTCCGCGCTGAACGGAATTTCGACCGACGTGGAGACCTTTTCCCTGAAGACCGTCCTTCCCTCGATTTCCTTGCGAATGTTTTCCAACGAGAGGTGTGAGCGGGCAAAAATCCGGCTCGTCAGCCCTTTACCCTCGCGAATGAGCCCAAGCAGGAGGTGCTCCGTCTCGATAGAGATGCTGCCCAGCTGACTGGCTTCGTAGCGGGCGAAGAAGAGGACTCGTCGGGCCCTTTCGGTGTACCGTTCGAACATCCGGGCTACCTAGGTGAAAGCCGACTGTGTTGTGGTCATGGAATCTATGACCACAGTATACGGCATGGGTCGCACGAAACCCAACGGATTCCTGCCCATAAATGCCTATCGGTCTTAGGGTTCGCGCCCCATAGGGGCGGGCCCGCCGTAGCTCGCCCGCCTTCGCTAGCTTTGGCGGGGTTGAGCGAGCGGAGGCGGATCACGCAGGGATCAGTCGCCCCTCTTGGAGCCGCAGCACGCGATCGCAGCCGGCGGCCAGGCGCGGATTGTGGGTGGCGATGATCGACGTCAACCCGAAGTCCCGGTGCATCTCGCGCAGCAGCAGATGCAGCGATTCGGCCGTTGCCTCATCGAGATCGCCCGTGGGCTCGTCGGCGAGCAGCACGGCGGGGCGCATGATCAGGGCACGGGCCACCGCGACCCGCTGTTGTTCGCCGCCGGACAGCATGCCGGGCCGGTGGGTCAGCCGCTCCGACAGACCCACCCGGTGAAGCAGGTCGATCGCGCGCGCCCGCGTTTCGGTCATGCGCAGGCGCGCGATCCGCATCGGCATTTCGGCGTTCTCAACGGCACTGAACTCCGGGAGCAGGTGATGGAACTGGAAGACAAAGCCCACGCGCCGGTTCCGGAACGCCACGAGCTCGCCGTCCGCCATCGAGGTGAGGTTCACGCCGTCGACGGCAATCTCGCCGGCATCGACGCGGTCGAGCCCGCCGAGCACGTGCAGCAGGGTGCTCTTCCCCACCCCTGACGCCCCGACGATGGCGACCATCTCGCCGTGCTCGACCTGCAACTCGAGATCGCGCAGGACGGTCAGCGAGCGCCCCCCGGCCTCGTAGCTCTTGACAATGCCGCGCGCGTCGAGAAACGGCATGGCTCACTCGTAGCGGAGCGCCTGGGCAGGGTCCAGGCGGGCGGCCTGACGTGACGGGTAGATGGTCGCGACGAAGCAGATGAGAATCGCGGCACTCACCACGATCAGCAGGTCCTGGGGCAGCACGGTGAATGGCAGGTGAGACACCTGGTACACGTCCACTGGCACACGAATCAGCTGGTACTTGTCGAGGATGCGCGACAGCGACACACCGAGCAGCCCGCCGACGACGGTCCCGATCACGCCGATGATGAGCCCCTGCATCATGAAAATCGCGGTCACGCTCTTCGCGCCGGCGCCCATCGTCTTCAGGATGGCGATATCACGGCTCTTCTCCATCACCAGGAGAATCAGCGACGCGATGATGTTGAGCGCGGCCACCATCACGATCAGGCTGATGGCCAGCGACACCGCGATCTTCTCCAGCGCCAGCGCGGAGAACAGCTGGCGGTTCATCGACCCCCAGTCCTGCGCCGTGTAGTTCTCGCCCAGCTGGGCCTCGATGGCGCGCGCGATCGTCGCCGCGGACCAGAGGTCGTCCACGCGCAGCTGTACCAGGTCGACGCCGTCCTTGGCGAACAGCCGCCGCGCCGCCTCGAGCGAGACGAAGCCGATGGTGGTGTCGAACTCATACAGGCCGAGGCTGAACGTGCCCGCGACCCGAAGGCGCCGGGGATACGGCATGCGGCCCGTCGGCGTCAGGATGCCCTCGGGCGTCGTGAGATTGACCGAATCGCCCACGCCGACGCCAAGCGTGGCGGCGAGATCCTTCCCGAGCAGCACGCCCGGCACATCGTCGGTGTTCCTGGGCGCCAGGCCGTCGAGGCTACCGGTCAGGATCGCGCCCTTGATGTCGGTGACCTCCGGTTCGAGCGCCGGCTCGATCCCCTTGACCTGCAGCGGCTCAGTACGCGTTTGAGCGGAAATGAGCGCGCGGCCGAGAATCGCCGGCGCCGCGCCGGTCACGTGCGGCAACTGCCGCAGCTTTCGCACGTCCGCCTGATAGTCGGGAAATCCAGCGCGGCTGTACACGTAGATATGCGGGTTGGACCCGACGATGCGATCCCGCAGCTCCTGCTGGAGGCCGGTCATGATCGCAAGCGCGACGACCACCGCCATGACCCCGACGGTGACGCCGAGCGTGGAAATGAGCGAGATGACGGAGATGAATGCCTGCTTGCGCTTCGCGAGCAGGTATCGGACCGCGATCTGGAGCTCGAATGGGATGTCGATCATGGTTGCTCGCGCTTCCGCATCAACGGGAACAGGATCACGTCGCGTATCGACGGGCTGTTGGTCAGCACCATGACCAACCGGTCGATGCCTACGCCCTCGCCCCCCGCCGGGGGCAGCCCGTACTCGAGGGCGCGGATATAGTCCTCGTCCATCGCGTGGGCCTCGAGGTCGCCCCTCGCCCGGTTTGCGAGCTGCGCCTCGAACCGGCGCCGCTGCTCGTCGGGATCGTTCAACTCGCTGAACGCGTTCGCGACCTCGAATCCGCCGATGTACAGCTCGAAGCGTTCGACGGTGTCGGGGTCGTCCGGCTTCTGCTTGGACAACGGCGAGACCTCGGTCGGAAAGTCATAGACGAACGTGGGCTGCACCAACCGCTCCTCGCACGCAGCCTCGAAGATCTGCGTGGCGATCTTGCCGGCGCCCGCGCCCGGTTCCACCTCGATACCGAGGTCACGTGCGATGGCGGCGGCGGTGTCGCGGTCGCGGAGCGCGCTCGCCGGGACGTCACGCTTGAGTCGACGGGATGCCGCCTCAGCCGCGGCGGCGCGGAGCGAGAGACGCGCGTACGGCGGCTTGAGCGAGATCTGGTGGTCGCCGAATGTCACGAGGTTGGTCCCGATCGACGTCCGCGCGGTGTGATCGATCAGCGCCTCGGTCATCGTCATCAAGGCGAGGTAGTCGGCATACGCCTCGTAGAACTCCATCATCGTGAACTCGGGGTTGTGCTGCGTGGAGATCCCCTCGTTCCGGAAGTTCCGGTTGATCTCGAAGACGCGCTCGAGCCCCCCCACCGTCAGGCGCTTCAGGTAGAGCTCGGGGGCGATGCGCAGATACAACGGCATGTCGAGTGCGTTGTGATGGGTGACGAACGGCCGCGCGATGGCGCCGCCTGCGATCGCCTGCATCATCGGCGTCTCGACCTCGAGATAGCCCCGCGCGGTCATGAACTCGCGGATCGCCGCGATCACGCGGCTGCGCGTCTCGAAGACCCGCCGCGAGTCGGGGTTGACGATCAAATCGAGGTACCGCTGGCGGTAGCGGATCTCGACGTCGGTCAGCCCATGCCACTTTTCGGGCAGTGGCAGGAGGCACTTTGACAGGAAATGAAGACGCGAGGCCCAGATCGTGAGCTCGTTCGTCTTGGTCCGGAACAAACGGCCCTCGACGCCCACCCAATCGCCGAAATCGAGCAGCTTGTAGATCTTGAAGTCCAGCTCGGGCATCGAGTCCTGTCGGATGTAGACCTGGATCCGCTCGCGGCCGTCCGACAGGACGAGGAAGTTGGCCTTCCCGAACGCGCGGATCGCAAGAATGCGCCCGCTGGTGACGGTCGACACCGGGCTGGCTTCGAGGTCGTCGTGGGTCTGCTGACCGTGGCGCTCCACCAGCTCCGAAATCGCGTCGCGCCGGGGAAACGTGCGGGGGTACAGCTCGACCCCGAGCTTCGCCAACTCGGCGAGGTTGGCGCGGCGTTGATGGATCTGTTCGTCT
>DASZFS010000474.1:0-7657 GCA_035939575.1 Vicinamibacterales bacterium
GCCGTGCACGAACGCGAACCGCGTCTCGCCGCTGACCGTTTCGAGGAACCCGAACTGCTGAAACTCGGCGATCGCCTTGCGGAGTTTGGGTGTCAGCGTGTCGGCTGTGTCATTGCCGTGATGAAAGTGCAGCTCGACCTCACCCAGGCCCGCAGCTGTCAGCTCGCGGAGCAGACCCATGATTTCCGGCGCGCTCTGCTCCCCGGGGTAGAACCACGTGTGCTGGGGGGGCCGCCCGCCGCCATCGCGATGACGCGCCGCGAGCGACGAGTATTTCTGCGCCCAGCGTCGCGCACGGTCGAGGTCGTAATCGGGTTCCCAGTGATCGACAAAGATGACGAAGAGATGTTTCGGCCCGGTGGCTGCGAGCGCGGCGGCGGGGCCGGAGCGTGGGGAGGCCGCGGGTGTCAGCGTCCATCGCACGTAGTCCGGTAGAAAGAGGTAGTACCGGCGGATATAGATTCGGAAAACGCTCAAGCCCACGTACATGATGGCGATGGCCGTCAGCGACACGAGCAGCGCCCGTGACCACGGTGCCCCAACGCGCCGAACAGGATGTGAAACGTCAGCGGGCTGAACGCCCGCGTCCCAGCTCAGCAAGGACTCGCGAGCCAGGTCATCAGCCAGATCGTCAGACACAGGAATCGTCTCCGGCCACGCGGCCGCGCGTGACGGCGACATGACCGCAACGGTCGTGCCGTCGCTCAGCGGCATGCTGCAACGCGCCTGCGCGAGCGGCGCCGCGAGTGATTGCGCGATGAGAAGCGCGAGTGGAAAGGAATTGCCCAAATGTCCCGGTTGGTTTCCTGATCATCCACAGCCCACCAGGCGCATGCCTTGCACCGGACGCGGCGTGCCCCGCCCGCAGCAGAGTCCGACCGTCAGCATCATCATGCCGGCGCTCAACGCAGCAGCATTCATTGATGAGGCGCTGCGCTCGGCCTTGTCTCAAACGTTCAGCGACCTCGAGGTCATCGTGGCGGACGACGGCTCGACCGATGAGACGCTGGAGCTGGCCCGCCGGTGGAGCGCCCGGGATGGCCGGGTGAGAGTGTTGCCCAGTCGAGGCGCGAAAGGCGTGTCTGCAGCGAGAAACCGCGCCATGGCCGCGGCGCGGGGTCGGTACTTTGCCATGCTCGACAGCGATGACGCCTGGATGCCCCGGTTCCTGGCGGTCCAGCTGGCCGTTTTCGACCAATGCACTGACGCCGCCATCGTCGCGGCGAACGCTGTCAGCGTCGGGGGGCCGCTCGACGGACATCTCTATCGCCCAGACACCGGCAGACGGCAGCGGCTGACGTTCCTCGATCTGATCGAGCGCGAGGACGCGATCGGCATCATGTCGGTCCTGCGTCGTGAAGTCTTCGAAGCCATTGGCGGGATGGACGAAACGATCGGGCACAACGAGGACTATGAGTTCTGGCTGCGTGCGGCCGCCGCAGGGTTTGTCATCATCCAGACGCCGGAGCCTCTCGCCCGATACCGCCGCAGGGCCGACGGCGCGTCGGCCGACGAGCTGCAGATGCTGGACGGCATCATCAAGGTGCTGACGCGCGCGCGCGGATGGTGCGATGGTGGAGAGCCCGAGGGCCGGACTGAGCGGCGGGCGGCGGAGCGTCAGGCCATCGACCGCCAGGTCGCTCGATTTGCCCGCCAGGCGCTCGCCGTTCGCGCGAAGGAGGCGCTGCGCCGAGGGGATTTTGCCACCGCTTCAACATTGTTTGGACAACTGGCCCGTCGCGACCCTCGCGTACTGGCACGCCTGGCCGCGATCTCGGCGCGAATCGCGCCGCGGTCCATGTGGTGGGCGGATCGACTTCGCGCGTCGATGCGCCGAAGGAGCCTGCGATGATCCGGGCCAGGCTCGCGTGCGTCGCGATCGTTGCCGCGATCGCGAGCAGTGCCCCGGTCTCGACGATCCCGACAATCTCGCCTGGGGGCGCGGCCACGGTCCGCGTGGCCGAGGGCGGCAACCTGCAGCTCGCATTGACCAATGCCCGGCCAGGCGACGTCATCGAGCTCGCGTCCGGCGCGACTTTCACCGGCAATTTCACGCTGCCTCGAAAGGACGACACGAGCGCCGTCATCATCGTCCGCACCGGACTGGCTGGTGGCACGGCCGTCGGCCGCGTGACCCCGGCGCAGGCAGCCGCGTTCGCGAAGCTGCGTTCCCCCAACGGCCAGCCGGCGCTGCAGACCGCGCCGGGCAGCCACCACTGGCGTCTCGAGTTCCTCGAGGTGATTGGAAGCGGATCGGGCGATCTCGTCGCGCTCGGCGACGGTTCGTCCGCGCAGAATTCAACCGCCGCCGCACCGCACGATCTGGTCATCGATCGGTGCTATATCCACGGCGACGCACGTGGCGTGAAACGCTGCGTGGCATTGAACAGCGCGTCGACCGTGATCTCGAATTCCCATATCTCAGACTGCCGCGCCGCCGGAGCGGACGCGCAGGCCATTGCCGGGTGGAACGGACCCGGGCCATTTTCAATCGCGAACAACTATCTCGAGGGCGCCGGCGAGAATGTCCTGTTCGGCGGCGCCGACCCGGCGATTCGGGATCTCGTGCCCACGGACATCATCATTCGCGGCAATCTCATCGCCAAACCGACCTCCTGGCGCGGGGGGCCGTGGCAGGTCAAGAACCTGCTCGAGCTCAAGAACGCGCGCCGCGTCACGATCGACCAGAACACGCTCGAGAACAACTGGGAGGCGGCGCAGTCAGGTTTTGCCGTGCTGATCACGGTCCGGAACCAGGATGGCCACTGTCCGTGGTGCCAGGTTGAGCAGGTGACATTCACCGGCAACATCCTGCGACACAGCGCGGCGGGCGTCGAAATCCTCGGATTCGACGACAGCAATCCCAGTCTTCAGACACGGGATATCGTCATTCGCAACAACCTGTTCAGCGATATCAACCCGCAGGCGTGGGGCGGAAGCGGCTACGCTTTCCTGCTCCTGGGCGGCCCGCGCGATGTCGTCATCGATCACAACACGCTCATCCAGGAGAACGCGTCAGGCATCGTCCAGGTCGAAGGGCCGCCGATCATGGGCTTGGTCTTCACGAACAACATCGCGCGTCAGGGGGCGTACGGGGTGATCGGCAGCGATCACGCGCCCGGCAATGACACGCTCAGCGCGTTTTTTCCCGCCGCGCTCTTCACGCGAAACGTCATCGCCGAGGCCGATCCCCGGCAATATCCATCCGGCAACCTGTTCCCGTCGGCGTCAGACTTCCGCGCGCAGTTCACGTCGTACGACGGCGGAACCTTCACACTGACGCCCAAGAGTCCCTGGCGTGGCGCCGGGACGGACCATCAGGATCTCGGGGCGACGATCCCGGTCGCGCCGGACCCGTCGACCAGGCCGAGAGGAGTCTCACGATGATCGTCGACAGAGTGGAATGGGAGCGCGCGGAGATCGGCCGGAGCGCATATGAAGCCATGCAGACCGCCGATCGCTCGCTCGTCGCGGACGCTGCGAACGTCGCGCGGTATCTGGATCCCAGGTTCACCACGGTCTATCCGCTCGAGTACGCGTTCGCGCTGCTCGGCGACATCGAAGGCCGGCGCGTGCTCGACTTCGGCTGCGGGTCCGGCGAGAACAGCCTCGTTCTTGCGCGGCGCGGGGCGGTCGTCACTGGCGTCGACATTTCCGAATCGCTCATCGCCATCGCCCGAAAACGCCTGCGGGTCAACGGCTGCGGTGGCGGCGCCGCGTTTGTCCGTGGATCGGCGCACGATCTTCCGCTTCAGGACGCGTCTGTCGACGTGGTGCTGGGCATCGCGATCCTGCATCACCTCGACCTCGACGCGAGCTCACGCGAAGTTCACCGTGTGCTGAGACCTGGCGGGCGCGCGATTTTTCAGGAGCCGGTCCGCGACTCGCGCGTCATCAAGGCGGTCCGGAGCGCGATTCCGTATCGCGCTCCGGACGTGTCGCCCTACGAGCGCCCGTTGACCAGCCCGGAATTGGCGCGCTTCGCCCGCCCCTTCGCGCGCTATCGGTCCCGGGCGTTCTCGTTGCCGTTCGTCAATCTCACCCAGGCCGTCCGGCCGCTGCGGCGTCACATCGACAAGGCCTATCGTCTTGACGGCGCCCTCCTGACGCGTATCCCGGCGCTCGCCCCGTTTGGCGGGATCCGCGTGATTGAACTCATGAAGTAGGACGCGAAGCTCATCGAGGACCGGCGCTGTCTCTGTACCTAACTCAGCAATTCGGACGTGCTCCCTCGTTTCCTCCCATAAATCCGCGCCACTTACGCTTTCCGAACGGTTGAGTAAGTAACACTTACCAAACAGCCGAGTTGCGTTCGACGACACCTCGAGTGACATCCAGCACGGCTGGAAGCTCAAGTCTTAGTGACACAAGCAGTTGACGCTTCTGGCCTGACGCTTGCCAGGGCAGGGCGATACTCGGCGACCGCGCCGCCGAGCAAATCCAAACAAGACGCGCTCTCGTTTTACCGCCCAGTGGTCGCCTGTCGCCGGCGCACGGACGTCGTCCGCGCTTCGCGCTTCGCGCTGCAGCGCCTGGATTCCTGCGGGACGACGGTGTGCGAAGACCGGTGATGGAGGCTCGATGTCAAGTGGTGCACGCAGTCGTCGGTGGGCAATCGTCGGTCTGACAATCAGTTTCGGTGCCGTGTGGGGCGCCCGCGTGCCGGCGGGTCAGGCAGGGTATGCGGGATCGCCCTACGGGGGAGCGCCGGCGGCTTTGCCGGGCACGGTGCAAGCGGCGAACTATGACGTCGGCGGCGAGGGCGTCGCGTACGGCGACACAACCCCGGGCAACACCGGCGGCGCCTACCGCAGCGATGACGTCGATATCCAGGCTTCGTCCGAGGGCGGCTATAACGTGGGTTGGACCGCCCCCGGCGAATGGCTCAATTACACGGTCAACGTCACCAACGCCGGGTCCTACACCGCCCAACTCCGGGTCGCCTCTCCCTCCGGCGCGGCGATGCACATTGGATTCAATGGCCCGAGCAGCGTCTGGAGCACGGTGTCCGTGCCGGCGACTGGCGGCTGGCAGAACTGGACGACGGTGAACGTCCCGGTCACGCTGGGTGCCGGAACCCAGCAGATCACGATTCTCTTCGACACCTACGGCACGAACTTCGAGTCCGTCACCGTAGCCGATGGTTCCGGTTCGGGCGGGTCCGGCTCGACGGTGTCGGTCGCGACGTGGAATATCGAGATCAATGACGGCTCCGAGTCGCACGCGCGGGCGGTAATGGACAACCTGCTGGCGATCGGGCCGCAGCCCCAGATCATCGTGATTCAGGAAGCGTATTCGAGCTGGTTCAACACGTACATCGACGAACTTCAACGCATGACGGGACAGACGTGGCAGGGCGTGTTCGCGACCCACTGCCAAGCCGGGCAATGGAACGGCAGCTGGTGCAGTTCGTCGTGGGATCAGGGCGTCGGGGTCTTCACCACGTTCAATATCACCGACTCGAGCTCGACGTTCTTCCCGTTCCCGGACTGCTGGACGTCGGCTCGCGCGGGCCTACGTGCGGCGATCAGCGTCAACGGGACGACGCTTCAGGTCTTCACCACTCATCTCCAGACCGGGGGCTGTTCGGACGACGCGGCAGCGCGCGACAGCTCGATGGCGGTTCTGAAGGCGTGGGCCGCAGGCTACTCGGCACCGCAGCTGGTCGCAGGCGATTTCAACGCCGATCCCGATCAGATCGACGCGACATCCGGGATGGCGCCGAACTTCGTCGACAGCTGGTCGGTCGTCGGATCCGGCCCCGGCGACACCGGGCTCGATCCCAGCAACCCGACGATGAAACTCGATTATTGGTTCTTCGATATGAGTGGCCGCGCGCAACCGCAGTCGAGCCAGGTAATTCCCTGGACCGGGTGGACTTCAGACCACCTGCCGCTCCAGGCGACGTTCGTCATCAAGTAATCACCAGCGCGTGGCGACGGGCGTCGTGTCAATGGGCGCCCGTCGCGCCGCCCGTCACGCCGATTGCCGGTGGCGCGGGCGCACGCGTCGATACCATTGGGCGATGCGGTCGGTGACCGGCCCGGGCAGCCAGGCATCGCAGACCGCGTAGCCCACCCTATCCAGCGCTGACACGCCGAACGCTTCGTACACGCGCGGCGCCCACAGCCAGTCCGGGAACACCCGTTCGAGATCCTCCTGCCAGTTGAATCCGACGCTGCGCATCCGCGGCGTCACGACATCGCGATGGACGAGATGCATCGGGCGGTCGGGATCTTTCCCGAATGGCGCATGCACGAACAGGAGTCCTCCGACGCGCATCGCGCGGCCGATCGCGTCCAGCGCACGCAACGGCCTCGGAATGTGTTCCAGGACGTCGAGGCACAGGGCGACGTCGAAACTTCTCCGCGGGATCGGTGTGCGCTTGAGGTCGATCGTCTGCACCGTGAACCCGCGCCGCTCACAGCGCCACCGCGCGAATCCGAGCAGCGGCTCCGAGATATCCGCGAGCGTCACCCGAAAGCCCGACTCCGCGAAGATGAGCGCGTCGGAGCCGATTCCAGATCCGTAGTCCAGAACGGCGCGGCCCGGGCGGCGCGCGGCAAGGTCCAGGCACATCAACGTGCGATAGTGGATCTCGTCCTCCGCGTGCCATTGGGCGAGATCGAACATCTCGGTGGTCGATTCATTGTAGAAGCGCACCACCGCCTGCTCGTCCTGGGGGTCCGAGATCTTCTGCCGCCACTCTTCGCTGAAACGGGTCGCCGCGCCATGGAGCTGCCGCTCCACGTCGGGCAGCGGCATCTGGAAATACTCCGACATCTCCAGCGCGAGCTCCTGTCTGACGTCGCCCGTACGCGGGGCGAGAAGCTGCTTCCAGCGCGCGGCACATGCATCTCGTTCGTACATGGTTGATCCTCAGAACGGCTTGTCCCAACCGCTCGACCGGTGTTCCTCCGCGATCTTCTGAATCGCGACACACGACCCGAAGATGCCGAGCTCCCAATCGCGTCTGATCACGTCGGGTCGAAGAATCGCCGCCGCCTTTGGAAGGCGAGCGGCCATCCTGCGTGCGCGGCCGGCCAGAGACGACCGGGCCGGCGGTCTGCCTTCGCTTCCATACACGCGGTAGCACGAATAGGTCAGCGCGTGCCGGATCACCCGATTCACGCTCCGCCGGTCCGCATCGTCGAACGCGAGGACGCCCCCGACGCGCAGGAGACGGTTCAGGTAATAGAACTCGACCATCACCTGGTCGAAGGTGTGCCATCCGTCGATGAGCGCGAAATCGATCGCCTCGCCGCGCTCGAGAAGCTTCGGCAGGACCAGCTCCGAGCGGTTCTCGTGAAACTCGATGATCGAATCGAATCCCGCCATCCGCGCGTTCCGGAGGCCGATCCCTTGCCACTGGGTACTCTGAAATGGATCCATGACGATATGACGCGCACGAATACCGAGAGAAGCGATTGCTTCGCAGATGTAGAGCGTCGACACGCCATACGCGCAGCCGATCTCGAGCGATACAGCCGGGCGCACGTCGGAGATGATGCGCTGGAGAAACATCCCTTCATCGTGGTCGAGGTGCACCGGCAGGTCGGGGAAATCGGGGTGACGCAGCGGCAGGTCGCGTATCCCGTCGGATACGGTCTCGGTCTCGAGAATGGATTTCAGCACGGCATTCATTGACAGACCATCA
>DASZFS010000475.1:0-13328 GCA_035939575.1 Vicinamibacterales bacterium
AGCTCGCCGTTCAGCTGGACGGCGAGAACCTGCGGCGTCAGGAAGAAGAAGCCGAGATCTTGAGCGCGGCCAGAAAAGTCGTGACGTCGGACCCTGACGTTGGCGCTCGGTCTGTGCTCGTCGTCGCCGGCGATGGCTGGCACCGCGGCGTCATCGGCATCGTCGCGTCCAAGCTCGTCGACGCGTTCCATCGCCCGGCGATCGTGCTGTCGGTTGAGGACGGTGTCGCCCATGGCTCGTGCCGGAGCATTCCGTGCTTCGACATGCTGGGCGCACTGGAGCGTTGCGCCGGCCTCTTCATGCGCTTTGGCGGCCACCGGCAGGCCGCGGGGCTCTCGCTGGACGCAACGCTGATCAAAGAGCTGCGGCGCGCGATCAACGAGATCGCCGACGAGACGCTCGGCCCCGAGGATCTGATGCCGCGGCTCCGCATCGACGGCGACTTGACGTTTCGCGCCATCACGGGCGGCGTCGCCGCCGGCGTCGCGTCGCTGGCGCCGTTCGGGGCCGGGAACCCCCGCCCGGTTTTCGTCGCACGCGGCGTCGAGATCATCGACGGCCCGCGAAAGCTGAAAGAGCGCCATCTCAAGATGTCGCTGAAGCAGGAGGGCCGCATCTTTCGCGCGATTGCCTGGCGCGCAGCCGAGCGTCACGACTATCTCGCCGAGCACAGGGCGGCGATTGACGTCGCCTTCTCGCTGGAGCAAAACCAGTACAATGGCGAGACGTTCGTCGAGTTGACGCTGGCCGACCTCAGGAAGTCCTGAGCGCGTCCGGCCTCCTGGCCACCCAAGTGAGAAAGAACGCGCGTATCGTCATCGCCGCTTTTGGCGTGGTGTTCGCCGCGTTCGTCGGCGTGCAGCTCAGACGCCACGCGCCGGCGGCGAACTCTGCGGGCATCGCGCATACCGATCCGGGTGCGCTCATCGAGACCACGGGCGGGCAGACTCTGCGCTTCACCTTGTCACGTGAGGACGTCCATGTGACATACGACAAGCTGCTGACCTACGCGAGCGGGGCAAGCAAGCTCGTCGGCGTGACGATTACCACGGACAGTCGAGACCGGACGTTTGTCGTTACCGGACGGGAAGGCGCGGTCGGCCAGAACGAATCGACCATCGCCCTGGACGGTGACGTGCGCCTCAAGGGGTCCGACGGCATGGTCGCGAAGACGGAGCATGCGACGTACACGCAAGGCGACGGATCGGTGGCCGCGCCGGGTCCGGTTGAGTTCAGCAAGGGGCGGATGTCGGGGCAGGGGACGGGCCTCAAGTACGACAAGGCGAGAGACGTTCTCTGGATCCTCGACCGTGCGGCTGTCCGTATCGCACCGACCGGAGACGATCCGAAGGGCGGCGGCGTAGACCTCACCGCCGGAACCGCGGCGTTCGCGCGCGCCGACAAGTTCCTGCAGTTCGACCACGGCGTCCACATCGTCCAGAGCGGCCAGACGATCGATGCCGAGTCGGCCATCGCGCGCCTGAGCGACGATTCACAGCGCATCGAGTCACTCGAGCTCCACAACCGCCCCCGGATCGCGGGAACTACCGGGGGACCCGGAAGCCTGCGCGGTCTGACCGGCGCTGACATGACCCTGAACTACGCTCCGGACGGCCAGGCACTCCAGCGCGCCTTGATCGTGGGCGACGCCGCCATCCAGCTGGCCGGAGAGACCGACGCCACCGGCCGCCGCATTTCGGCGCAAACGCTCAACATCACGATGGCGCCCGATGGCATTACGCCCATCGGCCTGACCGGACGGGACGCGGTGCAGCTCATGTTTCCTGCCGAGGGCACGACGCCAGGCCGAACCATCCAGGCGACACAGATCGACGCGAAAGGCGACGCCGGCCAGGGGCTCACGCGGGCGACGTTTATTGGCGCCGTCAGTTTCCGCGAGCGTGGCCCCGACATCGACCGCGCGGCGAAGTCGGCGCAGCTCGAGGTCGGGATGAAGCCGGGGATGACGACGATCGATGAGGCCCGGTTTCTCCACGCCGTGCATTTCGAAGAGGGCCGCCTGGCCGCGATCGCTGCCAGCGCCAAGTACGACACGGCGAAAGGCACGCTCGAGCTGACAGGGTCCGAGCCCGGCACGACAACGCCGCGTGCCGTGACCGACCGAATTGCGGTGGATGCAACGCGGATCGACATTGTGCTCGAGGGGCCGCAGGTCAAGGCCGCCGGCACGGTGAAGAGCACGCTGCAGCCGGCCAACTCCGCGAATTCCACGAATCCGACGAATCCTACGAATCCTGCGGGGAGCTCTGACGTCAAGCTGCCGTCGATGCTCAAGCAGGATCAGCCTGTCACCGTGCTCGCCGACACCCTGTCATACGACGGCGGAGCGTCGACGGCCCTCTACACGGGCAACGCGCGGCTGTTTCAGGTGGACACGACGATCAAGGGTGACACCATCACGGTCGACGAAAAGCGCGGCGATCTGGCCGCGTCAGGGCACGCGATCATGACGACCATCCGCGAGCAGGAGAACAAGGACAAGAAGAAGGAGCGGGTCCAGTCAACCGGGACCTCGACGGACCTGAAATACGAGGACGCGCCGCGCCGGCTGACGTACACCGGCTCGGCTCATCTCGTCGGCCCCGAGGGCGACATGTCGGCGTCGAAAATCGAGCTGTACCTGAAGCCCGGCGGTGACGATGTGGAGCGTGCCGAGGGGTACGCCGGCCCGGACGACAAGCTGACGCTGCGCGAGCCGACGCGGACGACGACGGGGTCGCGCCTGACCTACACCTCCGACAAGGAGACCTACGTCGTCACGGGGCTCCCGGCGACCGTCATCGATCAGTGCGGTCGCGAGAACACCGGCAAGACGTTGACCTTGGTGAAGTCGACCGATACGATCGTTGCGGACGGCAATCAGCAGATCAGGACCCAGAGCAAGGGCGGCACAGGCCAGTGCAAATAGCGCGCGATTCTCGCTCTTGATGTCGACCCTTCGGACCCACAACCTCACCAAGTCCTATGGCGGCCGCACGGTCGTCCGCGGCGTCAGCCTCGATATCCAATCGGGCGAGGTCGTCGGTCTGCTTGGCGCGAACGGCGCGGGCAAGACGACGACGTTCTACATGACCGTCGGGCTGACGGCGCCCGACTCGGGACGCGTGGAGCTGGATGGCCTCGACGTCACCGACGACGCGATGTATGTGCGGGCTCGGAAGGGCATCGGCTACCTGCCGCAGGAGCCGTCGATCTTTCGCGGGCTGACCGTCGAGCAGAACATCCTCGCCATCCTCGAAACGATGCCGATCGATGGGCCGACGCGGCGGGCGCGCCTGCGGGAGCTGCTGGCCGAGTTGAATCTGACGCCGCTCGCGCAGTCCCCCGCGCACACGCTGTCGGGCGGCGAGCGGCGGCGCGCGGAAATCACACGTGCGCTGGTTGTGTCTCCGAAATTCATCTTGCTCGACGAACCGTTTGCCGGCATCGATCCGATCGCGGTGACCGACATCCAGAAGATCATCTTTCACCTGCGGGATCGCGGCATCGGCGTCCTGATTACGGACCATAACGTCCGCGAGACCCTCCGCATCACCGACCGCGCTTACATCGTTCATGGTGGAGCCATCTTCAAGAGCGGCACGCCGGCCTCACTTGCGGCGGACGAGGAGGTCCGGCGGATTTATCTGGGGACCGACTTCCGATTGGACTAAAATAGGCGTGGTACTTGCATCAGGCGGGCTGGCACGAGGGTGCCCGCAGCGCGGATCATCGGTGGATCAGAGAGCTTAACTATCTACACGATAAAGATTTAACTGACTCGCGTCTTCATGGGTATCCAGCAAAAACTTCACACAAAGCTCGTCCAGAAGCTGATTCTGACGCCGTCGCTCCAGCAGGCGATCAAGCTGTTGCCGATGTCGACGCTGGAGTTGTCTGACCTCCTGAACCAGGAGATGGTTGAGAACCCGATGCTGGAGGAGGTCCCGACCGAAGAGCTCCAGCCCGCCGAGACGCCAGCCGCGCAGGAGAAGGCCAACCCTGAGCAGGCGTCCAACAAGACCGACACGTGGGACGACCAGGACTACGAGTACTTCTTCGGGGACTACCTGGACGACGGCTACCGGCCGCGTGCGCCGCAGGAGGTCAAGGAGCTGCCGCCGATCGAGAACACGCTCTCGACCAGCAGTTCTCTCGCGGACCACATGATGTGGCAGCTTTCGATGCAGACCGATGACCCGCTCATGCGGGAAATCGGATCCGCCATCATCGGGAACCTGGACGACGACGGGTATCTCGTTGCCTCGTTCGACGAGTTGGCGGGGATGGGCCCCTGGCCTGTCGACGAAGTCGAGCGCGCGCTGAAGCTGGTGCAGGGATTCGATCCGACCGGTGTGGCCGCGCGCGACCTGCAGGAATGCCTGCTGCTGCAGCTGCGTCATCTCGGCCTCGAGAACACGCCGACCGAGAAGATTGTCCTCGAGCACCTGCGTCTGCTCCAGAACCATCAAGTGCCGGAGATCGCACGCAAGCTCGGCATGCCGATCGACGATCTCAAGGAGCACATCGAGATCATCCGCAATCTCGATCCCAAACCGGGCAGCCGGTACAACCCGACGCAGTCGCAGTATGTCATCCCTGACGTCTACATCATGAAGGTCGAGGACGAATACGTCGTTGTCCTGAACGAGGACGGCCTGCCGCAGATGCGGATCAGCCCGGTCTACCGGCGGCTGCTTGACAAGAGCGCGACCGACAACACGGACGAGACGCGGGCGTACGTGAAGGACAAGTTCCGATCGGCGCTCTGGCTGATCAAATCGGTCGAGCAGCGCCAGAAAACCATATTCAAGGTCGCCAAGAGCATCGTCAATTTCCAGCGCGACTTCCTCGACCACGGGATCGAGCATCTGCGGCCGCTGGTGCTCCGCGACGTGGCAAACGATATCGGCATGCACGAGTCGACCGTCAGCCGCGTCGTGACGAACAAGTACATGCACACGCCGCAGGGTGTGTTCGAGATGAAGTACTTCTTCCACAGCGGCATCAGCAGCACGTACGGGGAGAGCGTCTCGTCGGTCACGATCAAGCAGCGCATCCGGAAGATCATCGAGAACGAAGACCCGCGCAAGCCGCTCAGCGACTCGAAGATCGTCAGCATCCTGCAGCGCGAGGGGCTCGAGCTGGCGCGGCGCACGATCGCGAAATACCGGGAGGAGCTGAAGATCCCGACATCCAACCAGCGCAAGGTGCTCTACTAGCGCACGAAGCGTATGCGTCTTGAACTGACCGGCCGGCACGTCGAGATCACCCCGGCTCTCCGCCGCCTCGTCGAAGCAAAGCTCGCCAAGCTGGAGCGCCTGCTCAATCAGCGCGCGCTGTCCGCCCACGCCGTGCTGACGCGCGAGAAGCACCGCCACCGAACGGACGTGACGCTGCACGCGCGTGGGGAAAAATTCCTGCACGGGATGGGGGACACGGCGGCGTGGCCCACATCGGTCTCGCAAGCGATCGAGAAGATCACGCAGCAGGCACAGAGGGTCAAGAGCAAGTGGCGGGCGCGCAAGGGCAGTCACGACGGCCGCGGCCACAGGGACGCGGCCCCGGCGGACGTGCGCGAGGCGGCCTCGATGGCGGTCCGTGAGGACGGCGCGGCGACCCGCCGGCCTGAGCCGGCGCGCATGCCGTGCGTCCTACGCGAGACGCGACAGCCCGTCAGATCCATGTCGGTGGCGGACGCTGCGCGCCAGTTGGCCGTGGCGGGCGACGGCGTGGTGCTCTTTCTCGACGCCGAGACGGCGACCGTCAGCGTGCTGTACCGGCGGCCGGACGGCGAGCTGACGCTCGTGCAGGCCGACAGCTAGCCCTGCCCGCGATGGCCCCGCAACCTGGCGTCACCGTCGGCGCGCTGCTTGGAGGCCGTCCCGAGACGTTCGGTCTCCCGCTCGAGGTGCTCGCCGGCGTCGAGGGCCTTGACCGCGTCATCACCAGCGCGCACGTACAGAAGACGGGGCTGGCGCTCGCCGGTTTTCACGCGTATCTCAAGCCCGGGCGGGTCCTCATCTTCGGCGAAAGCGAGATTCGTTACCTCGAGAGCCTCGATCCCGCCGTGCGCGTCGTCTCTGTACGGCTGGCCCTGACGCTCGACTTCCCGTGCGTGCTCATCACCGGCGGCTTCACGCCGCCGCCGGAAGTCGTCGTTGAGGCGGAACGGGCGCGACTCCCGCTCATCAAGACGGCCGTGTCGACCCCGACCGCGATCGCGAAGATCTCTTCCATCCTCGAGGACTCCCTCGCCGAACGCACGATGATTCACGCCGTCCTGATGGACATCCTCGGGCTCGGCGTCCTGCTGGCGGGCGAGAGCGGCATCGGCAAGAGCGAGTGCGCGCTGGATCTCATCGTCCGCGGCCACCGGCTCGTCGCTGACGACACCGTCGAGATCCGCCGGCGGCAGGAGACGATTCTGATCGGCACCTGCCCGGAGCTCACGCGGCACCACATGGAGCTGAGGGGTCTCGGCGTCATCAACGTCAAAGAGCTGTTCGGGATTGCCTCGACGCGGTCGTCGAAGCGCGTGGAGCTGGTCGTGCAGCTGGAGCGCTGGGATCCCACGCGGGAGTACGAGCGCCTGGGCCTCGACGACGATTTCTATGAGGTGCTCGGCTTGCGGGTGCCGCTCATTCGGATGCCGGTCGGGCCCGGGCGGAACATCGCCATCCTCGTCGAGGTCGCGGCGCGCAACCAGCTGCTGCGCGCGCGTGGGCGCCACGCCGCACGTGAGCTCGCCCAGCGCCTGGAAGAGACGCTGCGCCGGAGTGACCCTGGAGACCGTCGAGACCGTGGAGACCCTGGGGACGCTGGGGACCCTGGGGACCCTGGGGACGACGACGAGCTCGAGCCGGGGGGCCGTTGAGACGCCGTGCGGTCGCATCACCGGGAGGGCGGAAACCGGGCCAGCCGTTCATCATCCTGACGGGGCTCTCCGGCTCGGGGAAGTCGCAGGCGATTCGGGCCCTCGAGGACCTTGGCTACTTCTGCGTCGACAATCTCCCGACCACGCTGATTCCCACGCTCGCGAAGTTCTCGGTGCGCGCGGGCGGGGACATCGAAAAAGTCGCCATTGTCGTCGATGTGCGCGAAGGCGGGTTCCTGTCCTCATTCGCGCAGGTGTTTCGGCGCCTCCGCAAGATGCCGAAACTGAACCCGATCCTGATCTTCCTGGAGGCGAGTCACGCCGCGCTCGTGCGCCGCTTCAGCGAGACACGGCGGCCTCACCCGCTGGCGCAGAACCGATCCGTCAGCGAGGGCATACGCGACGAGCGGGCCCGGCTGAACGTCATCCGCGACATGGCGGACGAGATCGTGGACACGTCGGACATGACCGTGCACGAGCTGCGGCATTTCTTCATGGGCCTGTCGCGCGATCGAGCGCGCGCGCGGCTCGTGATCACGATGCTCAGCTTCGGGTACAAGTACGGCGTTCCCGTGGACGCCGATCTCGTGTTCGACGTGCGGTGCCTGCTGAACCCGCATTTCGTTCCGACGCTGCGGCGGCGGACGGGGCGCGACCGGGCGGTGGTCGCCTTCATGGAGAAAGATGCGTCGACCCGAGCCTTCATCGATCGGCTCGAGGACTACGTGCGCTTCGTGGTGCCGTACTACATCGCCGAGGGCAAGAGCTATCTGACGATCGCCATCGGGTGCACCGGCGGACGGCATCGATCGGTGATGATCGCCGAGCGGTTGAAGCGGGCGCTCGCGGACGTCGAGGGCGCGCGCGTGCGGGTGCGCCATCGCGACATCGGCCATGTCCAGCAGGCGGGCTCGTGACTCGGGCGGGGAGGCGGGCCGCGCGGGGCGGGGCTCGACCCGCTCGCCCTCCCCGGCATACGATAGCGATCTGTGATCGGCGTCGTGGTCGTCACGCACGGGCAGCTCGCAACGGAGCTGGTGAACGCGGCCGAGATGATCGTCGGCGATCTCCCGCAGCTCACGGCCGTCTCGATCGGCTGGCACGACGAGGCGAACGACGCGCGCGAGGACATTGCGCGGGCGATCGAGCGCGTGCGCGGCGAAGAGGGCGTCCTGCTGTTGACCGACATGTTCGGCGGCACACCGTCCAACCTCGGGATGACGTTTCTCGAGAAGGATCGCCTCGAGGTGATCACCGGGGTCAACCTGCCGATGCTCATCAAGCTCGCCAGCGCGCGTCATTCGACCGATCTGCTCGCGGTCGCCAAGGAGATGCGCGACCACGGCCGGAACGCGATCTGGGTGGCCTCGGACTTTCTGCGGGGCGAGAAGAGCTGAGGCCGCTGTTGACGTCGCAATCCGTTGTCGTCGTGAACGAGTTGGGCATGCACGCGCGTGCCGCCGCGAAGTTCGTGCACATCGCGACGCGGTACCAGGCGCGCGTGCGCGTGGCGCGGGACGCCCGCGAGATGGACGGGAAGAGCATCATGGGCATTCTGCTGCTCGCGGCCGCGCGCGGCTCGACGATCTCCATCACGGCGGAGGGCGCGGACGAGAGCGAGGCGGTCGCGGCGCTCGTCGCGCTGGTCCGGTCCGGCTTCGGCGAGGACGTATGCGGCGTCTGACCGGCATCGGCGTCTCTCCGGGCGTGGTGGCGGGCCGCGCGGTCATCCTGATTCAGCGCGCGCAGGTGCTGCGCTACCAGATTGCCGCGGCGCGGATCGACCACGAGCTGCAGCGACTCGAGGCGAGCCGTGCGCGGTCGCGCGAGCAACTGGTCGAGATTCGCGCGCGCGTCGCGCGGCGCCGCCGCGAGCTGGCGTCGTTGTTCGACGCGCAGCTGCTGATGCTCGACGACCCCATGCTGGTGCCGCGGGCGGCCGGTATCGTCCGCGAGCAGCGCGTGAACGCCGAGTGGGCGGTGCAGCAGGTGTTTCGGGAGTTCAGCGCCGTGTTCGACGAGGTGGCCGACCCGTATCTGCGCGAGCGGAAGGGGGACGTGGCCGACCTGATCGGGCGCCTGCGGATGAATCTGCGCCAGGGGGTCCTGACGCCGCGCGATCTGCTCCGGGAGCTGGACGAGGCGTCCGTGCTCGTCGCCGACGAGCTGACGCCGTCGCTGGCCGCGCAGGTGGACTGGAGCCGCGTACGCGGGTTCGCGACCGACGCCGGCAGCCGTACGTATCACACCGCCATCCTCGCGCGCTCGCTCGAGGTGCCGGCCGTCGTCGGCTTGCACAATGCGAGCGCGCAAGTGCAGGCGGGTGATCTCGTCGTGATCGACGGGTCCGCCAGTCAGATCATCCTGGATCCCACGCCGGAAGTGATCGAGCGCGCGGCGCGTCATGCGGACGACCGGCGCCCGGCGTCCACGGGAGACAGCGACCGCCGGAGGCCGGCCGCGACCGCCGACGGCCTGCGCATTCGCATCGAGGCGAACGTCGAGTTCCCCGACGACCTCGCCGCGGCACGCTACGCCGGCGCCGAGGGCATCGGGCTCTACCGGACCGAGTTCCAGCTCGCGAGCGGCGCGCGGGACATCGAGAACGAAGAGCACCAGTATCAGATCTACCGGGGGATGCTCGAGGGCATGGCGCCGGGTCCGGTGACGGTGCGCACGTTCGACGTCGACGAGGACCAGCTGGCCTCGAAGCTCACGCGCCGTCCGCTCGACGGAGGCTGGACGCCCGACGAGGAGCGCGGCAGCCGCCAGGGGCTGCGCGGCCTCCGCCTCAGCCTGACGCGGCCGGAGGTCTTTCGCGTGCAGCTGCGCGCGCTGCTGCGCGCGGCGCGCCACGGCGAGCTGCGGATCATGTTTCCCTTCGTGTCGAGCGTGGAGCAGCTGCGCGAGGCGCGCGCCATGGTCGTCGCGGCCGCGGCCGATCTCGAGCGGCTCGGCGAGGCGGTCCCCCGCGTCCCGATCGGGGTCATGATCGAGATTCCGGCCGCCGCCTACACGGCCGACCTGCTGGCACGCGAGGTCGATTTCTTCACCATCGGCACGAACGATCTGATCCAGTACTGCCTGGCGGTCGATCGCGCCGACGAGCGGGTGTCGCGGCTCTACGAGCCGCTGCACCCCGCGATCCTGCGGATGATCGTCATGGTGCGGCGCGCGGCGCGGCGCCGGCGCATTCCGGTCTCGCTCTGCGGCGAGATGGCGTCCGATCCCGCGCTGCTGACGCTGCTCGTCGGCCTGGGCCTCACCGAGTTCAGCATGACGCCAGGCGCCATCCCTGTCGCCAAGCAGGTGTTGCGCGACGTGCGCAGCGACGACCTCCACGCGATGGCGCGGCGAATCATGCGGCTGGCGACCATCGACGAGATCGAGCGGGAGCTGTTGACGGCCGTGGGCAATTCCGGCAGGCTGGGACGGATGACGGGGGGAGTGCCATCGTGAGCAGCGAGATCGCGCGCGTGGAGAAGCCGTGGGGCTACGAGCTTCACTGGGCCAAGACGGATCGGTACGTCGGCAAGCTCATTCATGTCAGCAAGGGGCACGCGTTGAGCCTGCAGTATCACAACCTGAAGGACGAGACCATCTACCTGCATTCGGGCAGGCTGTTATTCGAGATCGAGGAGGGCGGTGAGCTCCAGAAGCGCGAGATGGCGCCGGGCGAGCGCGTGCACATTACCCCGAAGACCGTCCACCGGATGACGGCCATCGAGGACAGCGACATCTTCGAGGTGTCTACTCCCGAGCTGCACGACGTGGTGCGCCTCGAGGACCGATACGGACGGGTGGACAAGACGTGAGCGGTTCGCGCGATTCGCAGGGTTCGCGAAGTGCTCAGGGTGCGCGGTTCGCGAAGTGCTCAAGGTGCGCAACGTGCGCAAGGTGCCCGGTTCGCGGAACCCGCAGAACCTCGTGAACGTACCGAATCCAGTGAACCGCGCGAACCTGGCGAACCCAGCGAGCCTGTCTCAAAAAGGGATGTCGTCGTCGGTCAGCGGCTCGGACGGGCCGTCCGGTCCGGGTCCGGAAGGCGCGTGGCCACCCATGTCGTCGATACCCGAGCCGACTGAGCCGACGTTGCCGCCAGGGCCGCCCGCGCCGCGCGCGCCACCAGCGTAGCCGCCGGACCTCGCGCCGCCTGCACCACTTCCGCCGCCGAGCAGCACGATCCGGTCGCCACGGATTTCAGTCGTGTAGCGCTTGTTGCCGTCCTTGTCGTCCCACTGGCGCGTCTGCAGCCGGCCTTCGACGTAGATCTGCTTTCCCTTGGTCAGATACTCCGTCAGAGACTCCGCCGACTTGCCCCAGAGCACGACACGATGCCACTCTGTCTTTTCCTGACGCTGACCGCCTTTGTCGTTCCAGACTTCGGTCGTCGCCATGTTGATGGTGGCAACCGCGGCGCCGCCCGGCGTATACCGCAGCTCGGCGTCGCGCCCGAGGTTGCCGACGAGGATCACTTTATTGACTGAGCCCATAGGACGACGATTCTACGTCGAATCTATTCATCCCGCTTCAAACGCTCCAGACCCTGCGTCGCGAGGATTGCTTCTCTGCTGTCCGGAAACGTCTTGACGAGCGTCTCCCACGCGTCCCGTGCGGCTGCGACGTTCTTCAGGTTGCTGAGCGCCAACCCTTTCCGATAGTAGGCCTGGGGGATCGAGTTGGTGTTCGGGTAGTTGCGAATGGTGAGATCGCAGGCATCGACCGCCTGCTGGTCCTTGTGGGCCTGCAGGTACGCGTTGCAGATCGCCACCTGCGCGTCGTCGGCCAGCTCGGACCTCGGGAAGGCCTTGATGAACTCGGTGAAGCCGATGACGGCGAGGTCGTACTCGCCGGCCATGTAGTCGGAGTTCGCCGAGTCGTACATCTTCTGCGGCGACTGGCCGACAGAGGCACCCCCGGCTGTCGGCGGGGCGGCGCCTGGCGTGGACGCGTCCGGATCGTTCGTCGTGGCCGGCCGCGCCGCCTGCTGCATGCTCTGTCGGAGCGCCTCCACTTCCTGCGTGAGCGAGCCGACGCGGACGTTGTTGTCGTCCAGCTTCTCGCGGATCACGCGGACGTCATTCGACAGGTTGTCCACGACGAGCTTCTGGTCCGCGAATGCCTTGCGCGTGGTCTCCGCCTGCTGGTCGAGCCGCGCGTTCACGGCCTTGATCGATTCGTTGAGGGCGCCGAGCAGGTTCTGGAGCTGCTGCGACTGCTCCTGCAGCATGCGGATGTCGGCCATCAGCTGCTGGTGCTCCTTGTTGGCGGCCGAGGCGGGCGTCGACGCGGAGAGGGCCAGCGCGCCGGCGAGGGCGGCGGCAAAGAGTGTCTGTCTCATAAGGCGTTCACTTTGCGGTAATCACGAAATGCGCGCGCCGGTTCTTCGCGAACGCCGACTCGTCGTGGCCGGGATCGAACGGGAACTCCTTCCCGTAGCTGACAGTGCGCAGCCGGTCGCCCGGAATGCCGAGCGAGACGAGATAGGCGCGCGCGGCGGCCGCACGGCGTTCGCCTAAGGCTAGATTGTACTCGGCGGTGCCGCGCTCGTCGCAATGCCCCTCGACCGTGACCGTCCAGCTTGGATAGCGCTTCAACACGCCGGCGTTCTCGGTGAGAGTCCGCTGCCCGGCCTGGTTCACGTCGCTGCTGTCCAGCTCGAAAAACACGGGCTTCAGCGGCGAGTTCCGGTTGAGATCGTCGAGCGACGCCGACGAGATCGCGTCGCTTGACACGGGTTCTCGTGGCACAGCGATGGGCTCGTCGACCGGCTCGGGCGGTGCGGGTGGCCGGGGGGGTGCGGGCGTCGAGCTTGGGGGCGGCGGCACCGGCCGCACCACCGGCGGCGTGTTCTTGTGACACGCCAGCGTCGCCGCGACACCCGCGACCGCTACGGCCATCAACATCCGCTTCATCATCGTGTCTCCTCTCACCGTCTCTCTCGCCGGGCCGGCCGCTACTTCGACCAGTCCGCCTGCTCGTTGTTGCCGACCTTCGTGATCTGGCGCAGGTCGCGCCCGTCGCGCGTGATGGTGAAGACCTGCTTCTTGCCAGACCGCGTCGAGGTGAAGGCGATATGGCGCCCATTGGGCGCGAACACCGGGCTCTCGTTGGTCCCCTCGCCGAAGGTCAGCTGTTTCACGCTGCGCGTCGCCATATCGATCACCTTGATGTCGTTGCCCGGCCCCGTCTTCGCGGTATAGGCAATCTCGTTGTAGGGCAGGGACGACCACGTCGGCTTATCGGCATAGACTTCGGATGTCGTGATCCGCTGCGCCTGACCGAGGCCGTCGGCGCCGATCACATAGATCTGCGGCGCGCCCGTACGGTCTGACGCGAATGCGATCTGCGTGCCGGACGGCGACCAGGTCGGCGAGGTGTTGATGCTTGGATGGTCGGTCAGCTTGCGCAGCCCGGAGCCATCCCGGTTCACCACGTACAGATTCGTGTA
>DASZFS010000476.1:0-9044 GCA_035939575.1 Vicinamibacterales bacterium
GAGCGGGGCGCCGGGCGTCGTGATCATCAACCAGGCCATGGCCAAACGGTACTGGGCCACCGGCGATCCGCTTGTCGACCGCATCACGATTGGCCGTGGACTCGGCGAGAAGATGGAGCTCGAGGGCCGCCAGATCGTGGGCATCGCCGGGGATGTTCGCGATGGAGGGCTCAACCGCGATCCGCAGCCGATCATGTACGTCCCCTGGGCTCAAATGCCAGACGCCCACAGCGCCAATCTCCTCGACATCACGCCCATCGCCTGGATCGTACGGACCCGCGGCGAGCCGACCGCATTGACCGCGAGCATTCAGCGCGAGCTGCGGATCGCCAGCGGCGGCCTCCCCATCGCGCGACCGCGGACGATGGACGAGATCGTGGTGCGGTCGACCGCCCGCTCCGATTTCAATATGATCCTGTTGACGACGTTCGCGGTGTCGGCGCTGCTGCTCGCAGCGATCGGCATCTACGGGTTGATGGCGTACTCCGTCCAGCAGCGGACACAGGAGATCGGCATTCGCATCGCGCTCGGCGCGGCGTCGGACGGCGTGCGGAACATGGTCATTCGCCAGGGCATGGGCGTGGCCCTCCTGGGCGTCGCCATCGGCGTGGTCTCGGCGTTCGCCCTGACGCGCGTCATCGCGACGTTCCTCTTTGGCGTCACCGCGCGCGACCCGCTGGTGTTTGTCAGTGTTCCGGCGCTGCTGAGCGCTGTCGCGCTGCTGGCCGTGTGGATTCCCGCGCGCCGGGCCACACGCGTCGATCCAGTCGTCGCTCTTCGAACGGAGTAGGCCGCCCTCGTCCCAGCGCGTGGGATCGGCCGGCGACATGCCCATCACCATTTCGCTCGCAGAGGCGCGCCGGCTGGCGGTCGCCTCCCAGGGATTCGGCTCACGGCCGGCAAGAGCCGGCACCGGCGACCTCCGGAAGCTGGCCGCGCGGCTGCACGTGTTTCAGATCGATTCGGTGAACGTGCTCGCGCGCGCCCACTACGTGCCGGCATTCGCGCGGCTCGGCCCTTACCCGATGGACGCGCTCGACGCTCTGGCGTACCGCAAGCGAGAGCTGTTCGAATACTGGGGACACGAGGCGTCGCTGCTGCCGATCTCGCTGTTTCCGCTCGTGCGCTATCGCATGCACAAGCACACCGAGCGGACGCAGGCGTACATGCGATCCACGCGCGGCCGCTATATGGCAAGGGTCTACGCCGAGGTGGCCGAGCGGGGGCCCATCACCGCCGGCGAGCTGTCGAATCCCGGCACGCGTTTGAAGGGCTGGTGGGGTTGGTCGGGATCGGGCAACGGGAAGGCGACGCTCGAACACCTGTACGACTCGGGCCTTGTCGCGATCTCCGGGCGCCGGAGGTTCGCGCGGCTCTATGACATCAGCGAGCGCGTCATCCCGGCATCAGCGCTCAGCGCACCGCCGCTGCCGCGCGAGGAAGCCATGAAGCAGCTGATCTGCCTCGCGGCAAAAGCGTGCGGCGTCGGGACGCTCGGCGATATCACGGGCTACTTCAACATTGACGGGTGGCGCGATCGACTGCCTGCGGGACCGTCGTGGGAATGGCGCACGCGTGCAGGCCCGCGGCGTGCGACACCAATCGGCAAGCGGCTCGTGGCGGAGCTCGTGGACGAGGCGCGTCTTGTGCCGATCGCGGTCGAAGGCTGGACCGAGCAGGCCTATCTGCACCCGGACGCGCGTGTGCCGCCGAGCGTCGACGCCCGCGCGCTCGTCACGCCGTTCGACTCCCTCGTGTGGGAGCGCGACCGTATGGCGCGGCTCTTTGGAATGCAGTACACGATCGAAGTGTACGTGCCTGCGCACAAACGGATCTACGGCTACTACGTGTTCCCCTTCCTGCTCGGCGACACGCTCGTGGCGCGGTGCGACCTCAAGGCCGATCGCGAGCGCCGGGTGCTGATGGTGCAAAGCGCGTTTCTGGAACGGGGCCACGGTCCCCGGCGCGTCGTCCCGGCGCTGGCCAGTGAGCTCCGGCAGTTGTGCGCGTGGCTCGAGCTCGATCGGATCGACGTGGCCGAACGCGGGGATCTCGCGCGCGCGCTGCGCAGGGGCTTGAAACAGGGCCGCTACAACCCATCTCATCAACGAGCTGAAGGCTCCAAGGCGGGCTGAGGACTCTTACGTGGGCTGAAGACTCTGAGGCGGGCTGAAGACTCATGGTCGCGTGCAGTTGCCTACGCCCTCGATTTCTGACGACCCGGTCCAACCCTTCAGAACCTTGATTTTGGGGCGAGGCAACTGCACGCGGCCATGAGTCTTCGGCCCGTTCTGGTAGTCACTCGTCACGAAGGGCGACCATCGGGTCCACGCGTGAGCCCTGCCGTGCTGGCAGGTACCCTGCCAGAGACGACACGAGCAGGATGACCGTCATCGCACCCGCCATTGTCGTCCAGTCGGTTGGCGCGAGGCCGAAGAGCAGGTTCGCCACGAGACGGCCCGCGACCCGCGCGGCACCGAGGCCGATTGCGACGCCCAGGACGACGAGGATCATCGAATCGCGCATGACGAGCCGCACCACGTCCTGCCGCGCCGCGCCGAGCGCCATGCGAATGCCGATCTCGTTCGTGCGCCGCGCGACGCGATGGGACATGAGTCCGAAGAGACCGACGGACGCCACGAGCACCGCGAGGCTGCCGAACAACGTGTATGCCTGAGCAAACACCTTCTCCTGTGCGAAGGCGCGTTCGACCTGATCTGATTGGGTCGTCATGTCGATCAGCGGCAAGGTCGGATCGATCTGCCGGACGGCCTCGCGGATTCCGCCAATGGCCGCGAGCGGATCGCCGGCGGTGCGCACCTCGAAGGTCGCGCTGCCCTGGGGGCTCTGGAGATACGGCGTGTACTTCGTCGGCACGGCGGCGTCGCGGACGCTGTTGTATTTCGCATCACGGAGGACGCCGACGATTTCCTGCTGGCCGCTGCCCTCGAGGCTCGATCCGATGTGGCGGCCGATCGGATATTCGTTCGGGAAGTACTTGCGGGCCGCCGCGTCATTGATCACAACGACCCGCGGCGCGTCAGCGGCATCGCGCGCCGTGAAGGCACGCCCGGCGAGCACGGGAATCTCCATCGTCTCGAAGAACGTGGGCGACACGGTCATCCCGGAGATGGTGTCGCGCCGACCGGGGGCAGGCGGGCGGCCCTGGATGAACATGCCGCCGGAAAACCGTCGGCCTGCCATCAGGGCCGGATTCGACCATGAGACCGCCCGCACGCCGGCGATTGCGCGAAGGCGCTCACCGATCTGGTCGTAGAGGGGATTCCGCTTGCCGGTCTCGTACCGGTTCAGGGCGGGGCTCACCTGGAACAGCACGACATTCCGCGGATTGAAGCCCAAGTCGCCGTGTCGAAGGTTCTGGAGCGTGCGGAGGAACAGCCCTGCGCCGACGAGCAGCACGAGGGAGATGGCCACCTGCGCCACGACAAGAAACGAGCCGAACAGGCGCGGTGAGCCGGCGACGCTCCGGTTGTGATCCTTGAGCGCGGCGCTGACGTCCGTCCGGGTTGCGCGCAGGGCGGGCGCGGTGCCGAATACGACGCCTGTCAGGGTCGTGACGGCGATAACGAACACCAGCACGCGCCAGTCGAGGGGCGAGGATTGCCCGGGCGCACCGGGCAGCAGCTGTTGCCCCCAGCGTCCGACGAGCATGCCGAGCACGCCGCCGATCGCGGCGAGCAAGAGGCTTTCGGTGAGAAGCTGTCGGGCCAGTCGCCCGCGCGTCGCGCCAAGCGCCAGCCGCACGGACAGTTCCCTCTGCCGTACCGTCGCGCGCGACAGGAGCAGGTTCGCGACATTGGCGCAGACAATCAGGAGGACAAGCGCGGCTACTGCGGTCAGGACCGTGACCGCGCGGATATCGGTCTCGCGCACGTCGTAGATGCCGTGGCTCCCGGAGTCCACGAGCAGCTCCGGGATCTGAGAATGGTCTTGAGACGACGATCGCCGTCGATCCTCCGGCGATAGCGACGACAGATACGTCTCGAATCCTCCGCGCGCCGCCTCCTGAAAGACCCCGGCGAGGTTGCCACGCGCCTGCGCAGCAGTGACGCCTGGCCTCAGCCGGCCCATGAGCAGCAGCCACCAGAAGGTCGGCCGCGTCACCAGCGATGGCGGCGTCGTGAGGCCGGGATTGAGCTGTGGTTCCAGCGCGAGCGGGACCGAGATATCGGCCGCGTCGCCGACCGTCTGCTCGATGCCGGTGAAGCCGGACGGGAGCACGCCGACGATCGTGACTGGAACGTTGTTGACGTGGACCAGCATGCCGACAACACCCGTGCTGCCCCCGAAACGCGACATCCAGTAGTTGTGGCTGATGACTGCCACGGGAGCGGCGGTGGCGGCGTCGTCCTCCGGTGCGATGGTGCGGCCGGTCAGGGCGGTCACCCCGAGCGCTTGAAAGTAATTGCCAGACGAGATATCTGCCGATGCGATTTCCGCGCGACTGTCAGCGACGACGTTCACGCGACCGAACGGGGCGTACGCCACGACATCCGACATCGTGCGGTTGGCCGCCACCAATTCGCGGTACATCGCGTATGAAAAGACCGGCTCCACCTGGCGCCCCCGGTCGTCCGGCGCCATGAAGCCGTAGGAGAGCACATCGGTTCTCACCTGATTGGGGCCCACGTAGCGCAGCCGGACGAGCGAATCCGGATCGCGGACGGGCAGCTTGCGAAGCAGGAGGCCGTTGACTGCGCTGAAGAGGGCGGTGTTCGCGCCGATGCCGAGGGCCAGGGACGCCAGGACCACAACGGTCCAGCCTTTGGACTGCAGCAGCATGCGCGCGGCGAGGCGGGCATCGTTCAGCATCGTGGCCACATGCTATTAAAATAACACACACCGGTGGCTGGTTGCTGGAGGCCACAAACGATCTCATAAACGGGCTTGACGACTGTGCGGCGGGCTGAAGACTCATGGTCGCGTGCAGTTGCGTACGCCCTCGATTTCCGACGACGCTGTCCAACTCGTGAGAACCTTGGACAATCTTGGATAATCTTGATCTGGGGGGCGAGGCAACTGCACTTCTGCCGAGGCATTTTGAGAGATCGCTTCGGCGCGGTCAGAACTTCACGCGCACGCCGGCGTTGATATTGCGGCCGTCCAGTGGTCCCCACGCGTCCACCGTCCACCGCCCGTCTATCGCCCGTGTCGGCCGCACCAGTGGATCCCACCGCGTCTGTCTGACATCGGTCAGATTCTCACCGTTGATGAACAGGAGCGCGCGTCCGATCTGTCGAGTCGCCAGCAGGCCGAACACGCTGTACGGCCTGCTTTCGGCGCGATAAGGATTGTCTTCCAAACGCTGGGCGCCGGTGTAGTACCACTCGGCGCCGAAGCGCCAGACACCGGACCATTCCCACGCGCCGTCCAGGCCCACGCTGTGGCGCGGCGTCAACGGCACGTCGACTCGCCCGGCATCGGTCGTCTCACGCGACCGGACAAACGCATAGCTCGCCACGAACGAAAAGTCCTCGGTCTTCCAGACGCTGAGGGCTTCGACACCCGTGTTGGTCGTTGGTTCCGGAAGATTCGTCAGCACATAGCGATCAACGCGCTCGACCTCGACTGGATCCGCGACGCGCGAATGAAAGAGGGTCAGCGTCGTCGAGACCGGACCGGTCGTTCGTGTGAGATCGAACGACGTGCTGCGACCTCGCTCCGGCTTCAGCGGGCCGATGACGCTCAGCCGCGACAGGCCCGCGGTCTCGGTCTCCTCGGTGATGGGCGTCGGGGCAAAGAACCCGGTGCCAAACGACAGACGGCTCGACCATGGACCGTGACGCAGGAGACCCGCGATACGGGGACTCACGAAGGTGCCGAACTCACTATGTTGGTCAACGCGTGCGCTCGCTGAGATGGCGAGCCAACGTGTCAAGTCGACGTCGTCCTGGACGAAGACGCCTGGGACCGTAAACGTGTACGCGAAGCGGGGCGTATCGACGGGCTGGAAGCTGTCGCGCTCGACAGCGACCCCCGCGACCAGCGTGTGCTTCCTGATCGCCCGCCGAACGGTCAGCTCGGCGAACCCGGTGTCGTGATCATCGCGTTCGGTGACCTCGCCGAACGTGTGGTCCTGATGCTGTGATGACCATGACCCGCGAGCGCTCCAGGCGATGCCGCTCGCTGTGGTCGTTTGAAAGGCGACGCCGGCATCCGAGCGCCGCGTATCGAGGGCCTCGATGTACTGATGACCGGCAGGCGGCAGGATCACGCCCGGCATCGTTCCGCCAATCCGGTCTTCCCAGGTGAGTCCGGCTGTTGCGAAGAAGGTGCTGCCGGTGTGCGTGTCCCAATAGATCCGCGGACGCACGACGCCGCGCGAGTACTTCGGCAGATCGGCCCAGCCATCCCCGTTCACGTCGGTTCGCTCCTGACCGTTGGCACTTCCGATCACGCTGAATCCCCACCGATCTGAGAGAGGCGCGGAGTACCAGAAGCCGGCATCCGTCGCCCCGCGCGATGATCGGTTCACGATCAACTGGCTCTCCGGCGCCGTACCTGGACGCTTGGCGATCAGGTTCACGACGCCGCTCATCGCGCCCGCTCCGTACAGGGACGAGGCAACGCCTTTGATCACCTCGACGCGGCCCAGGTCGAGCGGGGGAATCTGCATCAGGCCAAGTGACACCTGCTCACCGAAGAGCGGCAGGCCGTCCGAGAGGAACCGCGTGTAGCGCCCGCGCATCCCCTGGATCCGTACGCTTGCCGCACCCAGCGACGGCGAGGTCGCCTGCACCCGCATGCCGCCCATTTCGTTCAGCATCATCACGATGTCGCCCGGCGTCATCATGAGCTTTTCGTCGACCTCTACTTGGTCCAGCACCTCCACGCGCAGAGGCTGGTCCTCGAGGCCCCGATCCGTGCGCGTGGCAGACACCGTGACGTGCTCTTCAACGGACGCATTACGGTTCAGTTCGACAATCACCGGTTGCTGATTGGCCTGCAGTTCCACAGCGACGGAAGCCGGCGCGAATCCTTCTTTGACAACGACGATGTCGATGTGACCCTGCGGGAGCGTGGCGAGAACGACGCCTTCGGCGTCGGTCTTGTACGTTGTCCCGTTGATGACCACCTCCGCGTCGCGTACCGGACGGGCATCACCACGGACCTCAATTCGTACCGCGGCGGTCTGCGCAAAAACAGCTGTCGCCTGCAGCATCACCAGAGCACCTAAGACGAGAGCGCGCATGCGTATCTCCACGCAGACGACCAGTCCGGCGACGGCGACGGCCGGGTCCGTTCCCCGGTCCGCGACCATCAGGAAATGAGGACGATCAGCGTGGGCCTAGATCCGCAGACTGGTCGGCGGGCAACGACCGGGAACATGCAGGGGGGCTTGCAGGGCGGAGCAGCGTCGAAGCAACGCTGGTGCGGCGCGGACAACTCGCCCGGTGGTCCGAGGGTGGCGAATGTACGCGATCAGCGACCCCGCTGCCGTGAGGGCCACGCCGATGCACAGCACGATGGCGACGAAGCCGGCTTCGTCATTGGCATCCTCGATCGAGCGATCCCAACGGCCCGAGATCTCGAGTGCATAGACGCAGACGCACAACGCGAGAAGGGCGGCGACGACCAGTCTTCCGAGCAAACCGCGCACGTCGAGCATGGTAACACGCAAGTCGCCGCCGGCCGATTGGCACGAACACTCTCATCTATTTCGGAGACCACTGAAGAATGCGCGCACGTCGTCGACCAACGCCTGCGGCTGTTCGAGTGCGGCGAAGTGACCACCTTTCGGCATCACGGTCCAGCGCGTGAGGTTGTAGCGCGCCTCGACCCACTTGCGCGGCGGCACCGAAATCTCCTTCGGGAACAGCGCGCACGCGGTCGGCACTGTCACGCGCGCGGGGTTCGGCGGGGCCACGCGGTTCTCGTAGTAGATGCGAGTGGACGATGAGCCGGTGCCGGTGACCCAGTAGAGCATGATGTTCGTCAGCAGATCGTCTTTGGTGAAGCGGCTCTCGATGTTGCCGTCACAGTCGCACCAGGCGTGAAATTTCTCGACGATCCACGCCGCCAGCCCGGCTGGTGAGTCGTCCAAGAGGAAGCCGAGTGTCTGCGGCCTCGTGCCCTGAATCTGCTGATAGGCGCGCTCGTTCTCCATGTAGGCCTGGCGCGCCTCGTAGCGCTGCACTTCATCGGCAGGCACTCCGTCCATCGGCGCTGCAGCTCCCGGCGGGGGTCCGGCGAGGCAGAAATTCAGATGCAACCCCGCGACGTGCGGCGCATCGTCGATCGCGACCAGACGACTGATGATGCCGCCCCAGTCTCCGCCCTGAAGACCGTACCGCGTGTATCCCAGCCTCGCCATCAGCGTCGCAATGATCCGTCCCATCCGTTCCGGGCTGTATCCGGGCGTCGCCGGCTTGCTCGAGAAGCCGAATCCAGGGAGAGAGATCGCGACCACGTCGAAGGCATCCTCGGCGCGTCCGCCGTGCGCCGCGGGATCGGTGAGCGGGCCGATGACCTTCGTGAATTCGTAGACCGACCCTGGCCACCCGTGCGTCAGGGCCAGCGGAAAGGCGCCGGGCACCTTCGAGCGTTGATGAATGAAGTGCACCTCGATGCCGTCGATCGTCGTCTTGAACTGCGGAAGCTGATTGAGCATGCGCTCCGCGGCTCGCCAGTCGTATCTGTCACGCCAGTAGGCGACGAGCGATTTCAAGTAGGCAAGGTCGGTCCCGTACGTCCAGCCCGTGCCGGCGAGCTCCTCCGGAAAGCGGGTCTGCTGCAGGCGCGTTTTCAGATCGCGGAGGGTCTGGTCGGGGACGCGGATGGTGAACGGTGTGATCGACGCTGGCTGCGCATTCGCACGTAGCGCGACTACGGCACCCAGCACGGCAAGCAGCGCGGATATTCGCCCTATCATGGATCCTCATCATAGACGGGCTGAAGACTCTGCGATGGGCCGAAGGCTTTGAGGTGGGCTGAAGACTCGTGGCCGCGTGCAGTTGCCTCGCCCCAAGAAATCAAAACTCTCAAAGGTTTCAGCAGATCGTTGGGAATCGAGGGCGTAGGCA
>DASZFS010000477.1:0-3994 GCA_035939575.1 Vicinamibacterales bacterium
TCTTCGACCTCGAGCGCAGCGGCGACGTCGGTCCGGATGGCGATCTTCTACTACAACCCGAGCCCGTACGGGATCGCGTCGCTGAAGGGCGCGCAGGCGCAGGCCGCGAAGCTGGGCATCCAGCTTGACGCCTTCGACGCCAACAACAACCCGCAGCTGCAGTCCACGCAGATCCAGGACGCGATCACCACCGGCAAGTACAAGGCCTTCTGGGTGTGGGGCCTGGACGACGTCGCCCTGACGCCGGTCATCAACAAGGCTCTCTCGAGCGGCATCAAGGTGGCGTGCGCCGACTACACGTGGGGCACGCTGACAGAGCAGAACGTTCTGACGGCATCCCCGACCTGCCTCTCGACCATCGGCCAGTCGATCGGCGCGGAGTCGACGAACCTGGAGCTCGCGATGAACTCGGCCTGCACGAAGATGGTGGGCAACGGCCACTGCACCATCGCTTTCCTGCCAGGACTCGCCAACTACCCGACCGACACGGTTCGCATCAACGCGATGACGGCGTACTACAAGGGGAGGCCGAATTACACGTTCACCGTGATGCCGCCCGGCAACTACGACCAGACGGCCTCCCAGGGCGTCGCCCAGACGTTCTTCACAGCGCACAAGGGCGTCAACGTGTTCGCGACGTTCGGCGACCAGATGGCGGCTGGGGCGATGACCGCGATGAAGCTGGTCGGCGGCTACACGCCCGGCAAGAACATCGAGGTCATCGGGTATGGCGGCGCGGAGGAGCTGGTCAACCAGGTCAAGAGCGGCACGGTGTACGCCACCCTCGGCCTGTACCCGTACTCAGAGTCGACGCTCGGCATCCAGTACCTGGACGACGCGGTAAACGGGAAGTCAGTGCCGAACCTGGTCAACATCATCAACTCGGACACCCGCCCGGCGATCATCGACCAGGCCTACCTGAACTCGCACCCGAACTTCGTCCCGGACTGGACGCTTGAGGGCAATCACGGGTGAGTTCACCAGCGGTCGCGCCGATCCGGCTCGTCTCGATCGGCAAACGGTACTCCGGCACCAAGGCGCTCGACAACGTCAGCGTCGAGGTTGCCGGAGCTACCGTGCACGCGCTCGTCGGGGCGAACGGCGCCGGGAAGACGACGCTCGGCAAGATCGTCGGCGGCGTGATCCGCCCCGACGAGGGACAGCTTTACGTCGACGGCCGGCCGGTCCGCTACTCGAGCCCGCGCGAGGCGCGCGTCGACGGGATCGTGACGATAACGCAGGAACTTTCGCCGATGCCGAACCTGAGCGTGATTGAAAACGTCTTCTTCGGCATCGAGCCGAGCCGCTCCGGGGTGGTCCAGCGACGCCAGATGCACAGGCAGTACGACGAGCTCGTTTCCCGCTGGGGCTTCGAGCTCAACGGAAACGCCAAGGTCGGCGGGTTGCGCACCGCCGACAAGCAGAAGGTCGAGATCCTGCGGGCGGTCGCGTGCGACGCGCGAGTGATCGTGATGGACGAACCGACCTCGTCGCTGAGCAGCGTCGAGACCAAGACGCTGCACCAGATGATCGCCGCGCTGCGCGAGAACGGCAAGACGATCGTCTACGTGAGTCACTTCCTCGACGAGGTGATCGAACTCGCCGACACGGTGTCGGTGCTGCGCAGCGGGCACCTCGTGCGGACGGCGCCGGTCGCGGAAGAAACCGAGGACAGCCTCGTCGGCGGGATGTTCGGCGCCGCGCAGGAGGCGGAGCACTTCGAGAAGCCGCAGGGCTCGACGGCTCCGGTGGTCCTTGACGTGTCCGGCCTGAATCGCAAGGGAGTGCTCAGGGACATCTCGCTGCAGATCCGGGCCGGCGAGATCGTCGGGCTGGCCGGGCTCGTGGGCAGCGGCCGCAGCGAGCTCGCCCGCGCGATCACGGGCGCCGATCCGATCGATGGCGGCACGATCGCCGTCGACGGCACCGCACGCGCCATCCGCTCGCCCGCGGACGCGATGGCGGCCGGGATGGCGTTCGTGCCAGAGAGCCGCAAGGATGACGGATTGTTCCTGGAGCTCTCCCTGGCGGCGAACACGACGTTCGCCGACCTTCGCTCCGTCGCATCGCGCCTGGGCATACTGCGCCTCGCCCTCGAGCGCACGAAGACGAGCTCGCTGCTGAAACTGCTGTCCGTCGAGCCGCCGGTCCCGTCGGCGAAGACCGCGAACCTGTCCGGCGGCAACCAGCAGAAGCTCCTGTTCGCCCGCTGGCTGCTTCGCAACCCGCGGGTGCTGATCCTCGACGAGCCCACGCGCGGCGTCGACGTGGCGGCGCGCGCCGCCATCCACCGCCTGATCGACAACCTGGCGGCCGAGGGCACCGCCGTCCTGATGATCTCGTCGGAGATCGAGGAAGTGCTCGGGCTCGCCCATCGCGTGCTCGTGATGCGCCGCGGCTCGATCACTCGTGAGTTCGGCGCTGACCCTCAGCTGGATTCCGTGATGGAGGCCGCGTTCGGCCTTGGAGGGAGACCCATCGCATGACCGCGCAGCCGTCTGGGCCGCTGGCCGGAGATCCAGTTCCGGCCGGGGACCCCGTCAGCCCGGACGGGATTGCCGTTCCTGGCGGGCGTCCGCCGCGCCGGATCAAGGCCGAGCACATCCGCGACTACGGCATCGTCGTCTTCGCCATCGTGCTCTTTATTTACTTCTCTATCGCGTCGTCCGTCTTCCTCACCTCGCAGAACCTCCTCAACCTCGTCTTCCAGAACGCGACGCTCGGCATCGCCGCCTGCGCCGTCACCTTCACGATCATCGCCGGCAACTTCGACCTCTCGCTCGGGGCGATCTTCGTGCTGAGCGAGGTGCTTGGCGCGTGGGCCGCCGTCCACTGGGGCGTTTGGTGGGCGTTCCCCGTCGCGATCGCTTCCGGCCTGGCGATGGGGCTCATCAACGGGCTGCTGGTGACGAAGCTGCGCGTGAACGCTTTCCTCGCCACGCTCGCGAGCGCCCTCACGTTCGGCGGCATCGCCGTCGGCGTGACCGGCGGCGGGCTGCTGATCACGCCGTCGAGCAGCGTGTTCACGTTCCTCGGGCAGCACAAGGCCGGCGCCATCCAGTACCCGGTCATCATCTTCGCCGTCGTCGCGATCGTCCTTCAGCTCGTGCTGTCCTACACCGTGTTCGGCCGGCACCTCTACGGCGTCGGCGACAACCGCAGCGCGGCCCGGCTGTCGGGTCTCAAAGTGGACCGGATCGTGATCATCACCTTCGTCCTCACCGGTGCCGCCTGCGGCCTCTCGGGCCTGCTCGACTCGTCGATAACCGGGTCGGGATCGAGTACCACGACCGGCCTTGGCGGCACGCTGGCGCTGCTCGCGATCGCCGGCGTGGCGCTCGGCGGCAGCAGCATCTTCGGCGGAGTCGGCTCGGTCTGGCGCACGGTCCTCGGCGTGCTGATCCTCGCCATGATCACGAACGGCTTCGACCTGCTCGCCGTCCCGGACTACTGGCAGGACGTCGTCCGCGGGATCCTGATCGTCATCGCGGTCGCGATCAGCTCCGTCGTCGACAGGCGTTGAGGCCACTGTGACTGACCTGAATGCCGCACCTGCGGTGAACCTGTCCCTGACCCTGCTTGACGGGGTCGACGTGACCACGCTCTTCTCCCCGGTGACGATCGCCGGGCTGAGGCTCCGCAACCGCTTCGTCATGTCGCCGATGACCCGGGCGTTCTCACCGGACGGCGTGCCGGGGGAGAACGTCGCCGCCTACTACGCCCGCCGCGCGGAGTCGCTCGGCATCGTCATGACCGAGGGCAGCTACGTCAACGAGTCGGCGGGCGGCTTCGACAACGTGCCGCGGCTGTTCGGCGACGACGCACTGACCGCCTGGCGGAAGGTGACCGACGGCGTGCACGCCGTAGGCGGGTTTATCTTCTCGCAGCTGTGGCACATCGGCGCGCAGCGCGACCCGGGCGCCGGCCCGTATCCCGATTCCCCCATGATCTCCCCGTCCGGCATCAACTGCGACGGCCAGGTCGTCGGCGAGCC
>DASZFS010000478.1:0-10137 GCA_035939575.1 Vicinamibacterales bacterium
GTTCTCAAGGGTTGGAAGGGGTCGTCAGAAATGGAGGGCGTAGGCAACTGCACGCGACCATGAGTCTTCAGGCCCCGCACGCGGCCATGAGCCTTCAGCCTACCTCAGAGTCTTCAGCCCCGCGTTAATCATGGCTGTCGATTGAAGGCGCTCGACGCGCCGGGCTGGGTGCCCGCGATGAACGCCTCACGAATGGATCCGGGGGTGTCTGGCGGCAGCAACGCGCCCGTGGTCTTCTCGACCTGCAGGAAGACAATGTTCCCCGGCGCTTCGAACTGCGGCGGGTCGTCCTTGTCGGGGCGCGCGTCGATATAGGTCTTCATGAACTCCGCCCAGATGGGGAGCGCCGCAAACGCGCCCTGCTCGGCGCCGCCGAGCGATTTTTTCTCGTCGAATCCAATCCACACGCCGACGGTGATGTCCGGATCGAAACCAACGAACCACGCGTCGGTGTTCTCATCCACGGTGCCGGTCTTGCCCGCGAGCGGCCAGGTGGCGGCGAGGGCAGCCTGTGACTGCCCCGTGCCGCGGACGAGGACGCCGCGCAGCATGTTGGTCATCACGAATGCAGTATCGGCGCGGATCACGTCGCTCGGCTCGCCGCGATTCTCTTCGAGCAGGTTGCCGTCCCGATCCTTGACGGTCACGACGCTGAACGGCTTCATGCGCACGCCTTGATTCGGGAACGTCGTGTACGCGCTCGTCACCTCGAGCAGCGTGGCGTCTCCAGCGCCGAGCGCAATGGGCAGGTATGGCGGGAAGTTCTCCTCGAACCCGAAGCGTTTCGCGTAGTCGAGCACGTTCTTCGGGCCGAGCGTATCCATCATCTTGATCGCCGGGATATTCCGCGACTCCTCGAGCGCCCACCGGAGCGTGATGGGGCCGTCGAACTTGTGGTCGTAGTTGGTCGGGCTGTAAATGCGCCCGTTCCCGGCTTGATAGGCGACGGGGGCGTCGACGAGAATCGACGTCGGCGTGAAGCCGCGGTCGATCGCCGCCGTGTACACGATCGGCTTGAAGGTGGACCCGAGCTGGCGGTAGGCCTGCACGGCGCGGTTGAACTTGCTGCGGTTGAAATTCCAGCCGCCCACCATCGCCTTGATCTGGCCGGTGCGGTTCTCGATCACCACGATCGCGCCTTCGGCGACCGGAGTCTGATCCAGCGTCACGGCAGCGGTTCCCGCCACCTCATCGAATTTGGTGATGGCCACGTCCACGAGATCGCCCGGCTTGAACAGATCCGCCGCCGAAGTTCGCCGCGTCCATGCGTAGGCCGTCCGGTCGAGATCGGCGTGGTAACGGCTGAAGCGGACGCGCGCCGCGCCGGTCTTTGGCGCGCTGACGACGACGGCCGGCACGACGTCCCCCGGTGCCATCGGGCGTGTCCACCGCTCATCCTTGTACGCCTCGACGGTGTGTCCCTCGTCGAGGATGTTACGCCGTGGCTTCCGCCAGCCGTGCCGTTTGTCATAGCGCCGGAGGCCGCGCTCGAGCACACGGTCGGCATTCTCCTGCAGCGTCGAATCAATCGTGGTGCGCACCACGAGGCCGTTCTCGTAGAGAACTTTCGCGCCGTAGCGCTTCTCGAGGTGCTTCCGCACCTCTTCGACGAAGAACGGCGCGATGCCCGGCGGCTGGGTCGGTTGGCCGCGCGTGACGATCGGCGTTCGCTTGGCCTCGTCCGCGCGCGCCTGCGTGATGTACTTCTCGTCGGCCATGCGCTGCAGGACGACGTTGCGGCGCGCCACCGCGCGCTTCATGTCGACGAACGGGCTCTGCCGCTCGGGGGTCTGGAAAATGCCCGCGATGAGCGCTGCCTCTTCGAGATTGAGCTGCTTGTTGGACTTGCTGAAGTAGAGCCGGGAGGCCGCCTCGACGCCGTACGCGCCATGGCCGAGGTACATCTGATTGCAGTAGATCGTGAAGATCTCCTTCTTCGTGTAGCGCTTCTCGATCTGGATCGCGAGAATCGCTTCGCGAAGTTTCCGCTCGAATGACTTCTCGTTGCTCAGGCCGAACTGTTCCTTGAGGTTGCGCGCGAGCTGCTGCGTCAGCGTGCTCGCTCCCTGTGCCCGGCGCCGCTCGACGATGTCGGTGAGGGCGGCGACGGCGATGCGCCAGATGTTGACGCCGAAGTGGCGATCGAAGTCAGCGTCCTCCGTGGCGATGATCGCCTGGCGCAGCAGCGGGTTGATGTCGTCGTAGCCGACGACCTCGCGCCGCTGCGTGGCGAATTCGCCGATGATTCTGCCGTCGTTGGCGTACAGCCGGGTGATCGTGCTCGGGCTGTAGTCGTCGAGCGCCGACACCTGCGGGAGATCGCCGGCGTACGCGAACAGCACGCCGCTCAGGATGCCGAGCATCGCCACCAGGATGAAGAGCGCGATGATCCCCGCGCTTCTGGCTATACGGACGACGACATGCGCCATAGACGGCAATTCTAACGCCGGCGCTGCGCCTCCGTGCCGCGAGATGAACCACCGTGTCCACCGCCGCCCCGAGGTGCGGACCCTCCGTGCGACCCGCCCGACGGCGGCGTCATTGTCGGCGCACGCTGCTGGTAGCTTGGAGCCCGCTGCTGAAAGCTGGGTGCGTGCTGCTGGTAGCTGGGAGCGGGTCGCTGATAGCTGGGCGCGCGCTGCTGGTAGCTCGCGGCTGGCGGTTGGTACCTCGGCGCTCGGGGCGCTTGGTAGCTGGGAGCGACTCGCTGGTAGCTGCTCGCGGCTGCGGAGCGTGGTACCGCGACGGCCGGCGACGCAGGGGCGCGACGGTCCGCGAAGCCAGGCCGCGCAAGCGCCGGCGATCCGGCGACGCTGCCGGCCGCACGGCTCATGACCGGGAACGAACGGGCGGCGTTCAACGCGGGTGCGCCGCGATGCACGATGAACGGCGTGCTCGCCGCCAACCGATAAGGCTCGATGGCGTACCGCGCGACCGGGTATCCGCGGTAGCCGAATCGCTCGCGCGGCAAGATGGTCCACGCATTCCACGCGCTGCGATACCCGATCGACAGCGCGACGACCGGACGTCCGTCGTAGCCGAGCGGGCACCAGCTGACATACCCCGGCGCGGTGCCCCAGGATACCCAGGCGGCGGCGAATGTCGGTCCGGGAATCCAGAACCAGCGGCTGCGCGCGAAGCCCCAGCGCCCGTAGTGGTGCGTCGGCCAGGACCAGCGGCTGTAGCCAATCCATGTCCACCCGTACGTGGGCACCGGCGCCCAGTAGCCGTCGTAGTACGGTCTCCAATCAGCGGCAACGCTCGGGTACCAGACGTTGCCGTAAGACGCGTCGTATTGCCACGTCCCGCTTTGATCCAAGTCCGCCCGGTAGGTCTGAAGATTGGGAGGGAGGTACGACGTCGACGTCTCCGGGGACCACTGGGACGCCTGGTACTCCTGGTATCCCTGCGGCGATGGCTGCACGCCCGGCATCGCCGTGTCCACTCCAGGCGCGCGATGCTCGATGGCCCCTGCGACCACGCGTGCGCGCGTCGCCGTCACGAATTCGACCTCCGACTGAGGGTCGATCTCAATCGCGGATCCGTCGGGGAACATCACTTCGGCGCGCCCCGTGGTGGTGCGCACGCGATCGCCTTGCACGACCGGCATGTTGAGAACGGCCAGCTCGGTCCCGCTCTCGCGATCGATGGTCACTCTGCCTTCAACGTACGAGATGTGCCCGGGCGCTGGAGCGGCTTCCTGAGCGCGCACGGTCGCAGCGATGACGAGGACGGCGCAGATCCCTGTTGCGCAAAAAGGGGAAAAGGCGCGCATACAACCCTTGGGTTGCAGGCAGAACTGGCTGGCATCGAGTAGCTTATCACTGGGGCTCGACCCGCGCGCCCGGAACCAGGCGTCAGTCAGCGGATTTTGGCACGCTCAACGCTCAAAGATTGACAGTAGCTCACTCAGATTTCATAATGGGGACATGAGCAAAATCATCGGCATCGACCTGGGTACAACCAACTCCGTCGTTGCGGTCATGGAAGGCGGCGAGCCTGTCGTTATTACAAATCCGGAGGGCGGACGCCTGACGCCGTCGGTCGTGGCGTTCACGAAGACGGGCGAGCGCCTCGTGGGTCAGGTCGCGAAGCGCCAGGCCGTCACGAACCCGGAAAATACCATCTTCTCGATCAAGCGGTTCATGGGCCGGCGGTTCGACGAGGTCGGCGAAGAGATGAAGATGGTGCCGTATCACGTCGTGCCGGACGGACAGCGCGTCACGATCCGGATCGACGGTCAGCCCAAGCCGCTCACGCCGCCCGAAATCTCCGCGATGATCCTCCAGAAGCTGAAACAGGCCGCCGAGGAGTACCTCGGTCAGCCGGTCACCAAAGCGGTCATCACCGTTCCGGCCTACTTCAATGACGCGCAGCGCCAGGCGACGAAAGATGCCGGCCAGATCGCCGGGCTCGAGGTCGCGCGGATCGTCAACGAGCCGACGGCGGCGGCGCTTGCATACGGGCTTGACAAGAAAAAGGACGAGACCATCGCCGTCTACGACTTCGGTGGCGGCACATTCGACATCTCGATCCTCGAAGTTGGAGAGGGCGTCGTCGAGGTCAAGGCCACCAACGGCGACACGCACCTGGGGGGCGACAACCTCGATCAACGCGTGATCGACTGGATCATCGCGGAGTTCAAGAAGACCGACGGCATCGATCTCGGGAAGGATCGGATGGCGCTGCAGCGGCTGAAGGAAGCCGCGGAGAAGGCCAAGATGGAGCTCTCCACCGTGATGGAGACCGACATCAACCTGCCGTTCATTACCGCGGATCAAAGCGGGCCGAAGCACCTCCAGATGAGGCTGACGCGCGCGAAATTCGAGCAACTCGTCGACGACCTGCTGCAGAAAACCGTCGGACCGACCAAGCAGGCGCTCGCGGACGCGGGCGTTGACCTGGCGAAGATCGACGAGGTTGTGCTGGTCGGAGGCTCGACGCGCATTCCGAAGGTTCAGCAAATCGTCAAGGACCTCTTCGGCAAGGAGCCGCACAAGGGCGTCAACCCCGATGAGGTGGTCGCCGTGGGCGCGGCCGTCCAGGCGGGCGTCCTCGCGGGCGACGTGAAGGACCTCCTGCTGCTGGATGTCACACCGCTCTCGCTCGGCATCGAGACGATGGGCGGCGTGATGACGACGCTCATTCCGCGCAACACCACCATCCCGACGCGCAAGAGCGAGATCTTTTCGACGGCCTCGGACAGCCAGACGAGCGTGGAAGTGCATGTCCTGCAGGGCGAGCGCTCCATGGCGCGCGACAACCGCACGCTCGGCAAGTTCCATCTCGTCGGTCTGCCGCCCGCGCCGCGCGGCGTGCCGCAGATTGAGGTCACCTTCGACATCGACGCCAACGGGATCGTCAACGTGCAGGCGAAGGATTTGGGCACCGGCAAGGAACAGAAGATCACGATCACCGCGTCGAGCGGCCTGGCGAAGGACGAGGTCGAGCGGATGATGAAAGAGGCCGAGTCGCACGCGGACGAAGACAAGAAGCGACGCGAGGAGATCGAGCTGCGGAACCGCGCCGACCAGGCGGTCTACGGCGCGGAGCGGCTGATCAAGGACAGCGGCGACAAGCTCGGGGCGGCCGATCGCCAGGCGATCGAGAGCGCGATGGAGGCGGCGAAGAAGGCCGGTGAGGGGACCGACGCCGCGGCCGTTCAGAAGGCGCTCGACCAGCTGACGGCGGCTCAGCACAAGGCGGCCGAATCGTTGTACCGGCAGCAGGCGTCGGGCGCGGCCCAGGGGACGGCGCCCGGTGGCGACGGATCGGCGTCGGGGCCGTCCGGCGGCCAGGCGTCGAGCGGGCAGGGCGGCGGCGGTCAGCCGGCGGGCGACGTCATCGACGCAGAAGTCGTGGACGAGGGAAAACCGTAGGCCGCCACAATCGACATGGATTTCTACATCCTGTTGGGCGTGGAGCGCGGCGCGACGGTGAATGACATCAGGCGCGCCTACAAACGGCTCGCTCGCCGGTTTCACCCGGATATCAACCCGGGCGACCGGCTTGCCGCCGCGCAGTTCCGCCAGATCGCGGAGGCGTACGAGACGCTGAGCGATCCCGATCGTCGGCGCCGTTACGACGTCCACGGCTCGACGCCTCGCGCCACGGACGCGCAGACGTTCGGCTTCGAGGGGTTCGACTTCTCGGCCACCGTGGACGGCGCTGCCGCGCCGACATTCGGGGACTTGTTCGCAGACATCTTCCGTCAGCGCGACGCCCGGACATCGGTCGACGCAGCGCGCGGTGCGGATCTGCATCAGACGATCGAGCTGAGCTTCGAAGGCGCGCTCGGTGGCGGCGCGCGGCCGCTGGCCATCACGCGGCAGGTCCACTGCCGCGCGTGCGGCGGCACCGGCCGCAGACACATCGCGGAGACCCGGTGCACGCACTGCCACGGATCGGGTGTCCTCAAATCGACGCGCGGCCATATGGTGTTCTCCAAACCCTGCCCTCACTGCGGCGGCGCGGGGCGGCACGTGCAGACACGCTGTCCGTCGTGCGGCGGGCAGCAGGTCGAGATGCGCACGGAGTCACTGACCGTGAACGTCCCGCCGGGTCTGGCCGATGGCGCCCGCATCCGCGTGCCGGCGAAAGGGCACGACGGTCGCAATGGCGGCGCGCCCGGGGATCTGTACATCACGGTCCGCGTCGAGCCGCACCCGGTCTTTCGCCGCGAGGGCGACGATCTCCACATCACCGTGCCTGTGGCCGTCCACGAAGCGGCGCTCGGCGCGAGAGTCGACGTGCCGGCGCTCGATGGCCCGGCTCGCGTGCGCATTCCGCCCGGCACGCAGACCGGCCAGCGCTTTCGCCTTCGCGAGCGCGGCGTCGCGCCGGCCCGCGACGGGCGCCGCGGCGACCTGGTGGTCGAGGTCCGGATCGTGTTGCCGCGGATGCTCGACGAGCGCTCCAAGGAGCTGCTGCGGGAGTTCGGACGCATCAACAGTGATGACGTCCGCCGGGGGCCTGGCGCGTCGACGGGTTCGGAAAGCGGAGTCCGGCAGCGACAATGAGGGCGGCATTACCGAGGGCATTACTGAGATCTTCAGTACTGAGATCTTCATTAGTGGACCGTCATTGAAGAAGCCGACCGGCAAGGCGTACTACATGATCAGCGCGGTGGCGCAGAAGTACAACATCCACCCGCAGACGCTCCGCCTGTACGAGCGCGAAGGCCTGCTCAAGCCGTCGCGGACCGACGGCAATACGCGGCTGTACTCGGAGGACGATCTCGAGCAGCTCGAGACGATTCTGTCCCTGACGCGGGACCTGGGCGTGAACCTCGCCGGCGTCGAGATCATCCTCAACATGCGCCGGAAGATCGAGCAGATGCAGGGCGAGGTGAACGAGTTCATGGAGTACGTCAAGCGCGAGATGGCGCGCGGCATCGACGACTGGGAGCAGCGGCTGTCCACCGCGCTGGTGAAGTCGTCGCCCACCGATCTGGTGAGAACGCACGACAAGGCGAAAGTCAGAAGCTAGAACTGAGAACTGAGAACTCAGAACTCAGAACTTCGAGGTTGTCGTAGAAGTTCCAAGTTCTAAGTTGTGAGTTTGCAGTAGACTGTCCGTGTGTCGCGGCGGGAAGACGATGGCAGCACGCTCAGCGCTTACCTGCGGGGAATTTCGAAGCTGCCACGCCTGAGTGTCGAAGAGGAGCGCGCGCTCGGCGCGCGCATTCAGATTGATCGCGACGACCTCGCCGTCGCGCGTCTCGTCGAGTCCAACCTGCGCTTCGTCGTGTCCTACGCCAAGCGGTACCGCGGTCTCGGGGTGTCGTTCCTCGACCTGATCCACGAGGGCAACCTGGGTCTCATCGAGGCGGCGAAGCGATTCGATCCGTCCCGCAACGTCAAATTCATCACGTATGCGGTCTGGTGGGTGCGCGAGGCGATGGTGCACCTGCTGTCGGAGCAGACGCGCGCCTTCTCCTTCCCGCCAAAGCTGTTCGCCGTGCTTCACAACGCGCGCGAGGACGTGTCGCTCAACGACCCGATAGGCGGACGGGTACGCGGGGCCGCCGGCGCGCCTGGCCGCGAGGTTGGCGACCTGCTCCCGCAGCACCAGACGGCTGTGGACGACGAGATGATTCGTCGTTCCAATCTCGACGATCTGGCGCGCGCGCTCTCCGACCTCGACGGCAAGGAGCGCGAGGTCATGCGCCTGCGGTTCGGTCTTGATGACGATGAGGAGCACACGCTGCAGGAGATCGGCGACCGCCTGCACCTGTCGCGCGAGCGCGTCCGTCAGATCGAGATGCGCGCCAAGGATAAGCTGCGGCGCTCCGCGAAACTTCGCAGTCACCTCAACTAGCGATCCAGCTTACAATCGGCAGCAGCGATGGCGTGCGTGCATTGCGATGACACGGGTTGGAAGTCCGTCAACGACGATGGCGACGCCGGCGTTCGCCGCGTTGTGCGCTGTGAGTGCTGGCGCGACCGCGTCGGGCGGTCACGGTTGGCGGACGCGAACATCCCGAAGCGCTACCAGCACTGCACGCTCGACAACTTCACGGCATACAACGAATCGCTGGACCGGGCGGTGGCGCTGGCGCGCCGCGTCGCCGACACGTTTCCCGCCGTCAACCGGGGGCTGTTTCTCGAGGGACAACCCGGAGTCGGGAAGACGCATCTGGCCGTCGCCGTCCTCACGCGGGTCATCGAAGGCGCGGGCGCCCGTGGCGTGTTCTATGACACACGCGAACTGCTCCGGATCATTCGCAGCACGTACGATCCGTCGATCCGCACGACCGAGCTCGAAATCCTGCGGCCGGTGATGCGGGCAGACCTTCTGGTGCTCGACGACCTGGGCGCGGAGAAGACCTCGGAGTGGGTCGAAGAGACGATGAACCTGATCGTCAACACGCGGTACAGTGAGCGGCGGTTGACGCTCTTCACCTCGAATTACGAGGACATCCCGGACGATACCGATCCCAACTCGCTGATCTTCCGCATCGGGCACCGGATGCGGTCCCGCCTCCACGAGATGTGCGAGTTCGTGATCCTGGACGGCGCCGACTACCGGGAAATGCCGACCAACGGCGGTGTGGACGACCTCCTCACCATGTGGAAGATGCGCAAGAAAGGTCCGCTGCCGTCTCCCCGTCTCTCCGGCCGGCAGGCGCGGGCGCTGCTGAAAGAACCCGTCCGGGACGGTCGAGCTGACCTGAAGTGGCCAGGGGGACGAGCGGGCTCCTGAAATGGCATGTTAGGCCTGTACCTGCACATCCCTTTCTGTTCTGCCATCTGCAACTACTGCAACTTCAACCGCGGCCTGTACGACGCAGATCTGAAGACCCGGTACGTCGAGGCGCTGATCGCGGAGATCGGCAGGTCGCGTGCTGCGGTGGATGGGCCGGCCGGTCCGGCGCCGGCTGACACGATCTACTTCGGTGGCGGGACACCGTCGCTGCTCGAGCCCGAGGAGATCGGGCGCATTGTCGCGGCATGTCGATCGGTCTTCGAGGTCCCGGTCGACGCCGAGGTCACCATGGAGGCGAATCCCGAGACGGTCACCGTCGGCCGTCTGGCGGGCTATCGCGATGCCGGCGTCAATCGCGTGAGCTTTGGCGTGCAGTCGTTCCGAGAGGACGAGCTGCGCCGGCTGTCGCGGCTGCACGGTGCGGCGCGTGCTCGCGATGCGCTGGCGGACGCCCGGCGCGCCGGGTTCGACAACGTCAGCCTCGACCTGATGATGTGGCTGCCGGCCCAGAGCGTGGGCGACTGGCTCGAATCGGTCGACGCCGCCATCGGGATCGCACCGGACCACGTCTCGCTGTACCTGCTGGAGATCTACCCGAACGCGCCACTCAAGGACGACATGGCGCGGGCCCGATGGTCACAGGCGCCCGATGAGGACGCCGAGACAATGTATCTCGCGGCCATGGAGCGGCTCGAGGCGGCGGGGCTCGAGCAGTACGAGATCTCCAACGTCGCGCGGTCTGGCCGCCGGTCGAGGCACAACCTCAAATACTGGACCGACGGCGACTGGCTTGGCTTCGGGTGCGGCGCCCACTCGACCCGCGACGGCGTCCGGTGGAAAAACGTCTCCTCGACCGACGACTATGTGCGGCGAATACGGGAAACGGAGCCAACCGGCGTGGATGTCCGGGTATTGTCACCGGAGGAACGC
>DASZFS010000479.1:0-30160 GCA_035939575.1 Vicinamibacterales bacterium
CGAGATCTCCTTCTTCAACCGGCTGATGTCGTCGTCCTCGCCTTCGACCTCGCGAATGGCCTGGTCGCGGTCCCAGAGGACCTTGAGGCCGAACTCGAGCTTGTTCTGCATCTTGTTGAGCACGTCGCCGAAGGCGCCCGCCGCCGACCGCAGCAGCTCGACGATGTCCTCGCGCGTCTTGAAAATCGTTCCGAAGGACATCGGGATGACCGTGTGCTCGTGCATGACGGTCTCGTTCACCCGCTCGTGCGCCAGAACGTTCTCGCGAGTGGAGTCGAGGACTTCGAGGGGTGCGTCCGATACCACCGCCGCCAGGTTCTTGTAGTGGACCGTGTACACGTCGGACGGGTCGGCGCCGATGCCGATCGGACCGAACCGCAGCGGGTCACCCGACTCGATGATGCAGTAGACGTACTTCCCGCGGCTGGCGCCGGCGGCAGCCGCCGCCACGGATACGCGGCCGGCGTGCTGCACCCGCTCGGTCACCCGGCGCTCCGGTGACTTCACCGGCTTCGTCGCGGTCCGCGTCGCGGCCTTGGACGTCGTCGTCACAGGCTCGCCGGCCGCGCCGTTCGGCCTGGCCGGCGCGCGGTGCGCGGGGCGGCCGCTTGCGGTCTTCTTCGAGCCCGATCCAGCACGCGGCGCCGCGATCGTCTTCAGCACGGCACCTCCACGACGGCCACGAGCAGGCTTCCGGCCGCTAGCTGATGCTCTTGGCATATTTTCCGCTCCTGCGGACCTTCCGGGCGTTCGGAGGCGACTCGAGAATCCTCCGAATCTCCTTGACCAGATCTTCAGGCAGGCACGGTTTGGTGACAAAGGCGTCGCAGCCCGCCTTCTTCGCGCCCTCGGAGATGCCGGCCAGGGCGTGGCCCGTCAGCGCGACGACGGGGATTGACGCCGTGCGCTCGTCGGCCTTCAAACGTCGCGTCGCTTCCCAACCGTCCATGACCGGCAGCGACAGATCCATCAGGATGATGTCCGGGGCGGAGTCGATGGCGCGCTGCAGCGCCTCTATGCCGTTGCCAGCCTCGACGACGTCGAAGCCCGAGAACTCGAGGTACTCCGTGTACATCTCGCGAGCGTCCGGGTAGTCATCGACGAGCAGGACGCGCGGGCGTTCATTCTTCATCATCTCCGTCCCTTGATTGGCAGCGTCAGCGTGAAGTTCGATCCGCGGCCGACCTTGCTCTTCACCGCGAGCCGGCCGTCAAGCATCTGCGCCAGCCGCCGGCAGATGGAAAGGCCGAGGCCGGTGCCGCCGTACGCGCGCGTCGGCGAGTTGTCGAGCTGTCGGAAGTCGTCAAAGATCTTATCCTGGTCTGCTGGCGCGATGCCAATGCCGGTGTCGGTCACCGACAGCGTCACGGTGCGATTGCCGGGGTCGCGCTTCGCGGCGATGGTCACGTTGCCGTGGTGAGTGAACTTCAGCGCGTTGCTCAGTAGATTCAGCAGAATCTGCTTCACCTTCTGGCGGTCCGTGGAGAGCACCGGCAAATCTTTCTGGAGTTGCGTCGAAACGGCAAGCTTCGAGCGGAAAATGATCGGCTCGAGCTCCGCCTTGACCTCGCTCACCAGATCGGGTATGCGCAGCCGCGAGATCTGCAGTGGCATCCGACCCGCTTCGATGCGGGAGATGTCGAGGATCTCGTTGATGATGGTCAGCAGGTGGCGGCCGTTCGAAGCGATGCGCCCCAGCTGCCGCTTGACCGTCGGATCGATCGGGCCCGCCACACCCTGCAGCAGCATCGAGGTGTAGCCGAGCATCGCGTTCAACGGCGTCCGGAACTCGTGCGACATGTTCGCGAGGAACTGCGACTTCAGCGCGGACGCCTGCTCGAGCTCGATGGCCTGCCGGCGCAGCAGCTCGTTCTGCTGAGCGATGTCGGCGGTCGCAGCCTGGATCTTGCGCTCGAGCTCGTCCGACGCCTGCTTCAGCTGCTCGTACAGCTTCGCCTTCTCAATCGCTTCCCGGCGGTCGTGCAGGATGGTGACGACGGCCGTCAGCTCACCGTGCTCCGAGAGAATTTTGCCCGCGATGGCCTCAACGGGCATCGGCTCGCCGGTCTCGGCGTCGACCAGGCCGATCTCGCCGACCCGGCGCTGGTCGGCGCTCACCAGCATCCCCGCGATGAAGGACGAGAAATGGGCGTCGTTGGTCTGTACCCAGCGCTGCTCGATGGCGCTGGCGCGCGGCGGGATCGTGAACAGCCGCTCGGCGGGCTCGTTCATCAGCGACGTCGCGCCCGCAGCGTCGGTGACGACGATGGGATCGGCGACCGAGTCGATGATGAGGTTGAGGCGATCGCTCTCGGCGCGAGCCAGCACCTCCGCGACGCGCATCTTGCGGTAGTTCTCTTCGATCTCCTCGCTCGCCCGGCGCAAGTCGGTGACGTTCCGCAGAATCGACACCACGCCGGTGCCCTGCCGCGAGTCCTCGGTCACCGTGCTGAGGAGCTCGAAGACGAGGTCCGACCCGTCGATGGGGTTGACCAGCAGGAGCTCGCGCCGCGCCGCGCCCGTCTCCTCAATCGCCTTGCTCGAGAGCGCCGACGACAGCAGCATGTTGTTCATCCGCACCGCGCTGCGGCGGCCCTCGCTCTCCTCCTCAGACGCCGTGAACAGCGTGAGCGCGCGGGAGTTGGCGATGAGGAGCCGCCCATCGGTGTCGGTGAGCAGGATCGGGTCGGTGACCGCGTTGATGATACTGGTCAGGAGCGACCGCTCGCGGCTTTGCCGCCGATCGCCGTCGGTGAGTGCCTGCTGCCGGAGGATCTGGTCGAGTTTCTGACTGAAGATCGTCGTGAACCACTGAACCTCGTGCGGCAGCGGTCCGGTGCCGCCGACGAGCAGCAGGCCGAACGCCTGATCGGAGATGCCGGCGATGCCGAGCGGCAGCGCGTGGAACGCCCGATCCTCGAACGGCGTCGAAGGCCGGCGCTTGCGGTCGGCCGCAGACGGAGGCGTCGGAAAGAAGATCGGCCTCCGGTGAGCGAGCGTGCTCACCAGCGGGTTGCTCCAGTCGTCGAGCGAGATCGTGTAGGAAGTCGCGGCCGCTCCGGGCATCCCATAGGCGCCCACCGTGAATAGCGCCGGCTCGGACCCCGCCCGCACGAGGCACACCAACCGCGTGAGGCCCACAACCTCACCGAGCCACTGCAGCGCGAACTGCGAGCAATCCGCGAGGTCCGTCCGGGAGACGAGGCCCTCGAGGAGCCGCGCCCGCGCTGCCAGGCGTGTTTCGCCCTCCCTGCTTGCGACGCCCGGCTGGCCGGCCGCCACGCGGACGCGCGGACCGCCGGTGTACGTCGTTGGCCCGCCCGGCTTAGCCGCGCGACGACGCCCGCCGACCGCTACGAGCGCGGCGGACTGGGGCGCCAGCCTGGAGCTGAGCGCGGAGGGCGGCGTTTTCAGCAACGACTTCCTCATATCCCTTGCCCTCGATCGCCGGCTTCGACACCGGGGCGACCTGGCCGACCGCTTCCGAATACTTCAGGTACGTGTCGATCGACGCCACGACGACCCGCGCCTCGACGGTGATGAGATCGATGCCCACCAGCGAAACACGAACCCAGGCATCGATCACGATCCCCTTGTCGAGCACGCGGTCGAGGACATCGATGAGACTAGTACCGCCTGCTGTACGTTCAACCGGCATCGAACACTCCTTATTTCAACGCAGCCGTGCGCCGCCGCATCAATGACGCGAGCTGGCGCTCGAGGGCCCGCACCTGCTTCTTCAGTTCCTCGTTTTCCGCTGAGAGCGCCTGCTTCCCCGGCGACAGGTGATGATCGAACTTCCACCAGTCGAGCCCGATCTGCTCGGCCTTGTCGATCGAGCAGATGAGAAGCCGAATCCGAATGGTGAGGAGCTCGACTTCCGCCAGTGACACCTTGATGTCGCCGGCGACGACGAGCCCTTTGTCGAGCACGCGGTCGAGAACGTCGACCAGACCCGTGGAACGTCCGTGCCCCTCCGTCAGTGACGTCGGCATAGGTTGCGTATTCTATCGGCTTCTAAGGCTCGCTAAATCGTGCGCGGCGAGGGTGGGGTTATCTCAGCAATGGAAGTGCCACGCGCATTCTTCGGCAATTTAGTATGGAACAGTGGAGTGCTGCATTGAAGCCCGACAGTTGGCGAGACGCAACCGTACTGATTTCCTACAGCTCCAGTAATTCGGCGGGCGAGTCAATGAGCAAATCCTCGGCGCCGAGCGCGTCGGCTGGAAAATCTTCAAAACCGAAGCCATAACGCGCCATGCAGGCCGTGGTCCGCGCTGCGTGCGCAGTTCGCCAGTCGATGATCGAGTCACCGACCAGGACCGTCGTGGTCCCGTCCGCTCCGGTCGCGAGCATCAACTGACGCAGCGCGGACGGATCGGGCTTGCGGGGCAGCGGACCGTCGCCGCCAAGGACGAGCGACGGCTCGAAATGCCGCGCCAGATCCAGCCGGGCGAGAATGGTCCGCGTCGCCGCAAGCGGCTTGTTCGTGAGGACGGCCAGGGTCGCGCGCCGGGCCAGGAGGGTCAACACATCATCCATGCCCTCGTAGGGGCGCGTGTAATCGGTCAGACGCGCAGCGTAGATCGCGAGAAATCGCGGCAGCGCGTCAGGCGGACGCTCGAGGCCGCTTGCCTCGAAGGCGCGCGCGACCAGCGTCGCGGCCCCGTCGCCAACCATCCGGCCGATGCGCTCTGGGGGAAGGGGTGCGCCGCCACAGTCCGCAAGCAGCGCGTTGGCGGCGTCCGCGATGTCGCGTCGCGAGTCGATCAGCGTGCCGTCGAGGTCGAACACCATCAGGCGAAACGATTGCGGCCTGCGACTCGTCACTCGTCGATCGAGCTCAAGCGCGGTACTCGGCGAACGACGTGGGCGTTTCCCACACGGTGACCCGTACGACTGGGAAGCCGGCCTGTTGAGCCTGATCGAAGATGAGCCTCGCGATCCGCTCCACCGTCGGATTGCTGTCGATGATGAAGATCGGTTCCCCGAGTTCGCGGAGCGGGCCGACGAGCGGGTCGTCGTGGCGAAGAATCATCTTGTGATCGAGCTCTCGATCGATCCAGCCCTTGATGACCCGCTTGATGTCGCTGAAGTCACAGACCATGTTGCGGTTGTCCAGCGCCCCCGTCCGCACCTCGATCTCGGCCACGGCATTGTGGCCGTGCGGGTGCTTGCAGATGCCGTCGTAGTCCAGCAGGCGATGGCCGTAACAGAAATCAACACGTTTCGTGACGGAATACATGGGGAAGGGTGGAATCTGGTTATCTGGTTATCTGGTTATCTGGTTATTTTGGTTATTTGGCTATGGCAATTCGAAGTCTGGCAAATGATCGGAGATTGCGAGACAATCGCCCGACCCAACACGGCTGATGACTATCAGACTATCAGAAACGCCCGAATAACCAGATAACCAGCGAATCAAATCACCAGATATCGCGATGTCGACAGCAGTGCTCCTGTCCGGCGGACTCGACAGCGTGGTCCTCGTCGCCGAGGAGGCGGCGCGGGACGAAGTGCAGCCGATCTACGTCAGCGTCGGCCTGGCCTGGGAGCACGCCGAGCGCGCCGCGGTGGCGCGCGCCCTCGCCGCTCGGCCGATCGCCGGACACGTGCGGCCGCTGGCCACGCTCAGTGTGGACATGCACGATGTCTATGCGGCCACGCATTGGGCGCTCACCGGCCAACCGCCGGGGTACCACACGCCGGATGAGGACGTATACCTGCCCGGGCGCAATGTCATCCTGCTGGGCAAGGCCGGCGTCTATTGCGCGGCCGCCGGGCTGCACCGCCTCGTGATCGGCACACTCGCGCACAACCCGTTTCCCGACGCGACCCCGGAATTCCGCGACGCGATGGCACGCGCGCTCACGCTCGGGCTGGGGCACGCGCTCCAGATCGACGCGCCCTACGCCGGCGTGACCAAGGCCGATGTGATCCGGCGCGGCGCCGCGCTTGGTGTGCCGTTCGAGCTGACGCTGTCCTGCATGAAACCGATCATCAGGGTTCGCGAGGTTCGCGAACACAACGAACCTCGAGAACCCAGCGAACCCCGCGAACCTATTCTCCACTGCGGCACCTGCAGCAAGTGCCGCGAGCGTCACGATGCCTTCCTGGATTGTGGTATCGCCGATCCAACTGCGTATGCCGACGAACACTTCGTGCGAGCGTAACGGATCCGCCGGCCCCGCAGCCCCGGCAGCCATGCTGATTTCAGTGGCGCTGATCTCAGTCATATCCTTGTCGGCACAGCCGGAGCCAGACCTCGACGCGCTGCTCGCGCGTATCGCCGAGCGCATCGAGCAGTACTACCAGCGGGCGCAGAATCTCATCTGCGTCGAGAAGGTCACCGCCCAGCCGGTTGGCCACGATATGATCCCCGCCGGACTCGGCCGCGTCCTCGAATACGAGCTCCACGTTGAGTCTGACGGGCCGGCGGACGGCGCGGAATCAGGCGACGCGCGCGTGGTCCGCGACCTGCGAAAGGTGAACGGCCGGGTGCCCAAGCCCAAGGACAAGGCCGGCTGCTACGACCCGAATCCGCTCTCCCCCGAGCCGCTCGCCTTCCTGCTTGCCGCGCACCGCTCGGAATACGCGTTCTTCTGGGCGGGATTCGGCCGGGGAAAAGATCGCAACGCGCTGCTCATCGACTTTCGCCCGCTCGAGGTCGGAGCGCCGGTCCTGACCGAAGACAGCGAAGGCCGGCCCGACTGCTTCAGCCTGTCGCTCCCTGGCGCGACGAGAGGACGGGTGTGGGTGGATGCGTCGACTGCCGATGTGATCCGCGTCGAGGAGCATCTGGCCCACCCGGTCGACTTCAGCGTCTCGTTCGATCAGCAGCGCCGGCACGGGCTGCCGCCATCGCTCTCGATCGACCGCTACGACTGGGCTATCCGTTATAAACCGGTCGCGTTCAGCGATCCCATCGAAACGCTGCTCTTACCCGAGTCGATCGAGACGCTCGCGATGTTGCGCGGCGCACAGTCACACCGCAAACGGCAGGTCTTCTCGAACTACCAGCGCTTCATGACCAACGCGCGGGTCGTCAAGGAATAGGGGCAAGGTTCGCAGGTTCCCGGGGTTCGCAACGTGCTCGAGGTTCGATCGGTTCGCGAGGTGCTCGAGGTTTCGACGGGTTCGCGAGGTACTCGAGGAAGGTTCGCGAACCGGTGAACCGAGCGAACCCAGCGAACCCACCGAACCCGTATCAAGACCCTGCGCGCAGCGTGATTGACCCGTCACCAGTGCGCACGTGAACCACGTAACCGCCCGATCCAAGCCGGCCGCGCACGCTGTTCTTCCGGATCTCGCCGGTCACGTTCGACAGCGTCACGCCTTCTATCTCAACGCGACCGTCGCCGGTGTGCGCGTCCAGTTCGCTGTTGAACCCTTCCGGCAGCTCGAGCGTCACCGATCCGTCCCCGGTCGACACGTCCCAGTCACCGGACGGGGTCGCGCCAGGCGCCACGTGAATTTTCACACGGCCGTCGCCCGATCGCGCGTGCAGCCCAGAGAACGTGCCGTCAAGATCGATCCTGCCGTCGCCGGTCTGTGCGTTCACATCGCCCGCCATGGCGCTCGCGCGAATGCCGCCGTCGCCGGACCGCAGCTCGACCCGGCCGCTCATGCGCTCGATGTCGATCGCGCCGTCGCTGCTCCTGGCAACGATGTCGCTCGAGGCCGGAAGCGAAACCATCAGCTTCGCAACGGGCGACGGGCCCAGGTGCAGCCCCATCCGGTGCCGCGGCGACTTGACCTCGACCTGGATGCGGTCACCTGATTGCGTCGCCTCGACCTCGATCTCCGCAACTGACGCCTGGTCGGGTCCGCGCTTCTCGATGACGACTTCGACCTCCGGCTTGTCCCACGGCCGGATCTCAATGGCGCCATCGAATGTCGTCAGCGCCACCTCCGGACGTCCAGTGATCGAAAAGCGCTTCTCCTCGCGTTCAACGTATTTGTTATCGAGGTGGGCGCCAATGACGTCGCATCCGGGGGCAGGCGAGCAGCGCGGCAAGGACGACGGCATGGCGCATGACGAACTCCTTCGGGACCTTAGACGGAGTCCAGCCCGGCTGTGTTTCGCGAGTAGACGAGCTGACCGCCCAGGTAGGTCTGCACCACGCCGAAGTTCGCGTCCAACACCACCAGATCGGCGACGGCCTCCGGCGCGAGCACGCCATGTCCAACCAGGCCAAGCTCGCGGGCCGGCGTGGTCGACGTCAGCGTCACCGCATCCACCAGGGAGAGACCGACGTGCCCCACCAGCACCCGAAACGCCCGATCCATCGTCAGGATGCTGCCGGCCATCGTGCCATCCTCCAGCGTCGCCGTTGACGGCCCGGCGATGATGGGCCGCCCGCCGAGCCTTCCACGCGAGCCTGGCGGCAGCCCGGAAACGGCGGTGCCGTCGGTGATGGCGAGAACGCGCGAAGGACGCTTCGCCGCAATCGCCGCACGCATGACGGCTGGATGGACGTGGACGCCGTCGCAGATGATCTCCGCGGCGACCTCCTCGGCCTGCAGGACCGCGCCGACAAGTCCGGGCGACCGGTGGTCGAGCGGCGGCATCCGATTGAACAGGTGCGTCGCCTGACGTGCTCCGGCGGCGATCGCGGCGAGCGCTTCCTCGTAGCTCGCCCCCGAATGTCCCAGCGACACACGATGCCCTTGGGCGGCGAGCGCGCGGACCAGATCCAAACCGCCATCGAGCTCCGGCGCGAGCGTCACGATGCCGACGTCAGGCGCCGCTCGCTCGATCTCCGCCAGGATGTCGCCAGCGGTAAACCCATCCGCCGTACCTGACCCATCAGGTTCCGCTCGCCCGCGACCTGCACGAGCTCCGGCGGCTCCCGGCAAGCGAAGGCACTCCAGCGGCTGCGCGCCGTTGTACGCCGGGTTGATGAAGTTGCTCTCGAGGTGCGCAGGGAGCACGCGTGCGGCCGTTGCGGACGGCGCCTCGCGGGCGTTCTTGACTTGTTCGAGCACGCGGCGCAGCGCCTCCGGACGACAGGCCACGGTCGTTGGGCAGAAGGCCGTGACGCCGTAACGCGGCAGACGCTCGGCGATGGAGTCAACGGCTGTCGCCGAATCGAGCGTATCGACGCCGTCCACGCCGTGCACGTGCACGTCGACGAACCCGGGGACGATGTAATAACCGTGGAAGGCGAAGAGGACATGCGCGTCGGAGGCCGGGGCGTCGGGACGAATCTCCGCAATGCGCCCGTTCTCGATGGTCAGCGTCCCGGGCGCCAGGATGCGGTCGGGCAGGACCAGCGCCGCGCCCGAGAGCACGATCATCGGTCAGAATCCATCGCGCCCCCAATCGGTATTGAGCTGCAGTTTCCGGCCGGCCAGCGGCAGGGCGACGGTGGCGTCTACGCCGTCCAGGCGGACGATGTGGAAGAGACGCTGGTCGATGCGATCGACGAGCGCCCACAGCTCGCGCGCGTTCGGCGCGTTAATCACGAGCACGCCGCCGCTCGCGGCCGGCGGGAACCGATCGTCGTCAAGGTAGTCGCGGTCCAGGGTCACGAGCGTGCGGCGCAACTGTTGCGCGAGCTGGTAGTGCTTCACGTCCGGCGCGCGGCGCAAGTCGGCTTCCTCGAGGACGAAAAGAACATCCCAACCCAGCCGCACGCGCATGTGCGCCACGAGGCCGGCCGGCACGTTCGCATCGGCGTAAATGCGCGGGCGTGGCGTCAGCCGCTCGGCGTGCGGCGCGAGCTCCGAGAACAGGGTTCCCATCTGGCGGGCTTGGCGGCGGATCGGCCTGCCGGACTGGAAACGGCTGGCAGAATCGCCAAAATAGCTTAACATCTGCGTTTGTGACTGGCGAGTACGACTGGCTCTGGTGGGTCCTCGTGGCGGCTGCCGCGATTGTGGCGCTCGTCGGGTGGTGGGTGTGGCTGAAGGGCCGTCCGTTCACCACCGGCGATGTGTTTCGCGCAAGCCGCTTCAGCCGGGGCAACCGGCTGTTCCCCACACAGGTGGCGATCACGCCCTCGAGCGTTGTGCAGTACAGGCCTCGGTGGTTCGGCAAACAGGAGCTGACCATCCATATGGCCCATGTGGCCTCGGTCAACATCGACACCGGGGTGCTTCTGTCGAACGTCCTCATAGAAACCAGCGGGGGATCGGACCCTATCGTCTGCCATGGGCACCGGAAGCAGGACGCTGTCCGCATGAAGGAGCTCATCGAGCGGTACCAAACCGACCACTTCGGGCAGAGGCCTCAGGGAAGTGAAAAGCTAGAAGGTAGAACTTAGAAGTCATAAGTTAGAAGTTAGAAGTAAATGCCTGACAATAAAGGATTTACTCTATTTTGTCTTCTAACCGCGAACTTCTAAGTGCCAGGTTCTGCCAACTTCTAAGTTCTCACTTCTAAGTTCTCACTTCCAAGTTCTAACCCGCGTGGCGTAACTCTAAGGCCGGCGCCGGGATCGGCCGATAAAGAACCGAGATAAATGGATGATCTGATCTTCAGCGCCCGGCGGGCGACGGCACCCGCGACTGCCCGTACCGTCGAGCCCCAAGACCTCGAGACCCGGTTCCGCACCCTGGTCCAGTCGCCACTGCGAGCGGGGATCCTGCGGTACTTAAGCTCCCGCCCTGACGAGAGCTTCGACGTCGAGTCCCTCATGCAGACGTTCGGCCGTCTGAGGCTCGACGTGGAGAACTGCGTTCGAGAGCTCGCCGATTTCGGTGTGGCGCGGATGGTGCCGGGCAACCCGCCGCGGTATATGGCCGAGCGCCCCTCAGGCGACGCCCTCGGCGACTACCTGGATCACTTCCTTGAGCGGCGCGCCGCGGTCAGCACCGAGGACCAGTCCCCCTCGGTCCAGCGTTTCCGGGAGATGATCGGCCGCGACGAGAAGATGCTGATCGTCTTCGAGTGGATTCGTACCGCGGCCAAATCAGACATCTCGGTGCTCGTCCTCGGGCCGACCGGCTCCGGAAAAGAGCTCGTGGCGCGGATGATTCACGAGCTGTCACGTCGCAGCGTCGCCAAGTTCCAGGCTGTCAACTGCGCCGCGCTGCCCGACACGCTCTTCGAGTCGGAGATCTTCGGGTATGAGAAGGGCGCGTTCACCGGCGCGCACGACCGGAAGCCCGGCCGGCTCGAGTTGGCCAACGACGGCACGCTCTTCCTCGATGAGATCGGGGATATGTCGCTCATCGCGCAGGCCAAGCTGCTGCGCGTGCTCGAGGAGCGGCGGTTCGAGCGGCTTGGCGGCAACAAGTCCATTGCGGTCGACTTCCGGTTGATCTCGGCTACAAACCGTCCGCTGGAGCAGTTCGTGCGCGACGGACGGTTCCGAGAGGACTTGTATTACCGCGTCAACGCGTTCGCGATTCGCCTGCCGTCCCTGCGTGAGCGGCAGGTGGACATCCCGGTTCTGGCGCAGCGGTTTCTCGCGCGGTATTGCGCGGCGCAGGGTCTGCCGCTCGACAGCAAGGGGTTCGCGCGCGAGGCGCTGGATCTGATGCTCAGTTATCACTGGCCGGGCAACATCCGCGAACTCGAGAGCACGGTGTCTCGTGCGGCGTTGTCCGCGCCGGGGCGGACGATCCGCGCGTCCGACGTCGAGTTCCTGCACGCGACGAGCCCCATGCCCCAGACAAGCGGCGAGCAGCTGCCGACGCTGGCGGATGCCGAGCGCGCGCACATTGTCCGCGTGCTTGAGGCCGTGCAGTGGAACAAGAAGGAAGCCGCGCGGGTCCTCGAAATCAGCCGCGGCACGCTCTATCGCAAGATCGTCGAGTATCAGCTCGAGCCCGAACCCCGGCCAGGCGGCCGGCGCGCTCGAGAGACCGGAGCCTGACATCGGTGTCGGACTCCAGTGTCAGACGTCGTTTTCGACGTATCATCCCCACGTCGTGATACTCCCGCCGGTGCCATGAAAGAGCTCCCGATTCCGGCCCGGCTCTTCGTCGCAGCGGTGCTGACGGCGGGAGCCGTCGTGCTCGCGGTGTTCGCGCCGCACCAGATCGGGAAGCTGCCGCTTTTCCTGGCCCTCCTGGTGCTCTCGTCGCTGGCCTCGGCGTTCAAGGTCAGCCTCCCGCTCGCCAGCAGCGGCTCGACGATGTCTGTCTCGTACACCGTGGATTTCGCAGCGCTCCTTCTCCTCGGCGCCGACGAGACGATGCTCGTCGCTGCAGCCAGCGCCTGGAGCCAGTGCACGCTGAGGACCGAGTCGCGCACGCCGGCGTACCGCACGCTCTTCAGCATCGCGTCGCTTGTCCTGACGGTCAAAGCCGCTGGCCTGGCTTACGGATGGCTTGGCGGGTCGGGCCCTGGAGCGCTGGTCTCGTTCTTCGAGATCGCGAAGCCGCTTGTCGGCGCGGCGACGATCTACTTCGTTTTCAACACCGCGTTCATAGCGACCGCCATCGCCTTGTCCACACGTCAGTCGGCGTTCAGGGTCTGGCACGAGAACTTTCTCTGGAGCGCGCCCAGCTACTTCTTCGGCGCCGGCGCGGCCGCCATGGCAGCGGCCGTCGTCGTGCGCGGCGGCTACTGGATGGCGCTGCTGACGGCGGCGCCGGTGTACCTGATCTACCGGACCTACAAGGTGTACATGGGCCGGATCCAGGACCAGCAGCGCCACGTCCGGCAGGTGTCCGATCTGCACCTGGCGACGATCGAGGCGCTGGCGCTCGCCATCGATGCAAAGGACCAGACGGCGCAGAGCCACATCCGGCGGGTGCAGGTCTACGCTGCAGGCATCGCCAACGCGCTCGGCATGAACGACAACGAGATTCAGGGCGTCAAGACCGCCGCGCTGCTGCACGACATCGGCAAGCTCGCGGTCCCCGAGCACATCCTCTCGAAGCCCGGGCCCCTGACGCAGGAGGAGTTCCAGAAGATTCGCATCCACCCGCAGGTGGGCGCGGAGATCATCAGCGGCGTGCCATTCCCGTATCCTGTGGCGCCGCTCATTTTGAGCCACCACGAGCGGTGGGATGGCAAAGGCTACCCGGACGGGCTCAAGGGGGACGAAATCCCGCTCGGCGCCCGAATCCTGTCCGTCGTCGATTACTTCGACGCCCTCATGTCCGAGCGGCCGTATCACAAGGCGATGAGCCTCGGGGCGGCGCTCGGGCTGTTGCGTCAGGAGGCCGGAAAAGCCCTGGACCCGCGCGTCGTGCAGACCTTCACCGACATGTATCCGCAGCTCGCCGCCGAGGCCGAGAGCAGCCAGGAGCCCGCGCGCAAGTTGACCCGCGTCGCGTCGCACGCGCCCAGCGCCCAGCCAGCCGTGGGGCTCGTGGACGAGTCACCGGTCCGGACGACGGTCTTCCAGGACATCGCGCTCGCGCATCGCGAGATCTACGCCCTGTACGAGATCGCGCAGGCGATGGGGAGCAGCCTTGGCGTGTCGGACACGATGGCTCTCATCTCGTCGAAGTTGAGCAATATTGTACCGTTCTCCTGTTGCGCGCTGTTCCTGTACAACGACGAGACCGAGACGCTGCGCTGCCGGTTTGCCACCGGCGTCGAGTCCGAGCTGATCCAGCAACTGACCATCCGCAACGGCCAGGGCCTGACCGGCTGGGTCGCCCGCAACCGCCGCCCGCTCGTGAATGCCCGACCGAGCGCGGACTACGAGGCCGGCGGCCAGCCATCCGACCGCACGGCGCTCCATTCGGCGCTCGTCTGCCCGCTGCTGTTCAACGAGCGCTTCATCGGGACGATTTCCGTGTATCACGCCGAGCCGTCGATCTACACGGACGACCATCGACGACTCCTGGACCGTATTTCGGAGCAGGCCGCAGCCGTTATCTACAACTCGATCGTCTTCGAGCAGACGCAGGAGGACTCGCTGACTGACCCGCTCACCGGCCTGCCGAACACGCGCTTCATGTTCATGCACTTGACGCGCGAGCTCGCCCGGGCCGAACGTCTGAAGTCGGAGGTCTCGCTCCTGGTGATGGACCTCGACAGCTTCAAGGACATCAACGACACCTACGGCCATCACGTCGGCGACCGTGCGCTTCGGGACGTGGCCGGCGTGCTGCGCACGGCGATCCGCCCGTATGACATCTGCGTGCGCTACGCAGGCGACGAATTCATCGTGGTGCTGTCGGGCTGCGGTGGCGAAGAGGCCGAACGCAAGCGCCTCGAGCTCCAGCGCGCCGTCGATCATCTGCAGTTCGAGCCACGGTCGGGGACGATACTCCCGTTGGCAATCAGCATCGGCGCCGCCGTCTTTCCTCACGATGGCGATACGTACGAGTCGCTGCTCTCGACCGCCGACGGCCGGATGTACCGGGACAAGACCCGACGCAAGCGCGAGGCCGCCGGCAGCCCCGAGTCCGACGGCCGGAAAGGCGGTCTGGCGCCCACGCTCTCGGACGTCGAGCTCGAGCGTTCGGCTATCGGGATTCTTTGAGCAGTTAACCGCGTTCGTCGGGATCCACAAAGTCCGGCGGCACACCGGTCAGTCCCGTCCAGATGAGCGCGAGGCCGGTGGCACCCATCACGAGCGCCACGCCCGACAACCACCACGCGTCGCCGCTTTCGCCAAGCTCGATCCACAGAGCCGGAACGGCCAGCAGCAGCCCGACGGCGAGCGCCAGCCTCCGGCGCCTGATGAACCGAAGCAGCAGTCCACGAGCGCGGCGAAGCATGCGATAGCATAATTCGCCGTGCCGCTGACGCTTCGAGTCCGTGATGTGACCGCCGCGACGCCTCGCTCGCGGATCGTGCGCCTCGATTTGAATGGTCACGCGTTCGACTACGCCCCAGGCCAGGCCGTCGTCATCGTCGAGGCGGATGCGGGTAAGCGGCGGCCCTACTCGATCGCCGCGGCGCCTGAGGACGCCCGGCACGACAGGTGCCTCGAGCTGCTGGTAGGCATTGACGGCGAGGGGCGCGGCGGCCCTCCCTTCCCGCTCGAGCCGGGGTCTCCGGTGGACATCGAGGGCCCGGTGGGCACGTTCACGTTCCCGGACGCGCCCGAAGAGCGCGACTTCGTCTTTGTGGCGGGCGGGACGGGCATCGCGCCACTGCGCGCGATGATGCGCCACGCGATTGCCAACCCTGCTCGCATCGATCACGTCGGGCTGCTGTACAGCGCGCGCACGCCGGACGAATTCGCCTACGCGGAGGAGTTCCGTGCGCTCGCCAGCCGGGGCGTCATCGAGCTGCGGCAGACAGTGACGCGCGCGTCTGAAGAAATTGACTGGTCGGGCATCCGGGGGCGGATCGACCGCACCGCCCTGACCGCGCTCGTTCACGACCCGCGGACGCTCTGCTTCGTGTGCGGTCCGGCGGCGATGGTCGACGACATCCCCAGGCTGTTGGGCGAGATCGGCGTCGCGCGCGAGAGGATAAAGATTGAAGACTGGTAAGGCTCAGATGCCGACAGCGTGGAAGCCGGCGTCGACCATGACGACCTCGCCCGTGATCGCCCGCGCGCCGTGGCCCAGAAGGAACACGGCGGCGTCGGCCACCTCCGACGTGTCCACGCCGCGGCGGAGCGGCGCGCGGTCCCGATAGACCTGCAGGATGTTCGAAAACCCAGAGATCCCGGACGCCGCGAGCGTCCTGATCGCGCCGGCTGAGATCGCGTTGACGCGGATGTTCTTCGGGCCGAGGTCGCTTGCCAGATAGCGCACGGACGATTCGAGAGCGGCCTTCGCGACGCCCATGACGTTGTAGTTGGGGAACGCACGCGCGCTGCCCAGATACGTCAGAGTCAGCACGCTGCCGCCCCCGCGTTTCTCCATCAGCGGCACCAGCGCTCGCGTCAGGCCAACGAGCGAATACGCGCTGATGTCGAGTGCGATGCGGAAGCTCTCGCGGGAGGTCTCGACGAATGGGTTGCGCAGCGCGTCAGCCGGCGCGAAGCTGGCGCCGTGCACGACGAAGTCGAGTCCGCCGAACTCTCGGTCCAACGTCGCGGCCAGATCCGCAATCTGCTGATCGCTCGCCACGTCGCATGCCGCGATAACCGGGCTCTCGAGCTGCGCGGCCAGCTCGCGGACGTTCTCCTCGAGGCGCTCGCTTGGATAGGTCAATGCGAGACGGGCGCCTGCTGCCTGCGCTGCCTGCGCAATGCCCCACGAGATGGACCGCTTGTTGGCGACGCCGACGATGAGGCCATGCTTGCCGGAGAGATCGGACATCACTTCGATCGCTTGCGCCCGCCGCCGCCGGCACCGCCGGGACCGTGCCGCTTAGCCATGCCCGGCCGCCCGCTGTTGGGACGCGGCCCGCGCATCGGCCCGCCGACGTTCCCGTTCGATCGGTTGCCGTGAAACTGATAACCGCCGCCTTGCCCCGCCCCTCCCGGCCCCCCGCGCTGATGGCGGGGCCGGAAGCGACTGGGTCGCCCGCCGCCAGGCTGGCGAATCGTGAATTCTGGAATCGGACGCGAGGGCGGCTGCTGCCCCTCAGGACGCGGCAACGACGCGCGAATCAGCGGGCGATGGACGGGACCCTCGTCCTGCGGCTGCAGGTCGCGGTCATCATCGTCCTCGCCTTCGGCGTCCTGGCGTTCGGAGTCCCGGCCCTCGGCGTCCTGCCCTTCGCGCTCCCGGTCTTCCGTGGCGGCTTCTCCGGTTGCGGACCGAACGACCGGCGCTTCAGTTGTGACAGCACTGCCAGGCCCGCCAGGCTTGACAGCGTCAACTGCGTTTTCCGAGGGCGACGCATCGAGCGGTTCACCCTGGTTGAGGGGGGCCGAGTCCCCGTTCGGCGCCGACCCGGGCGTCACCCGTTTGGGGGCGTTGGCCGCCACCTGGGCGTAGAGCGCCGCCGGCGCTTCATTCTTTCGACGCTGGCGCGGGACCTTGGCGTGTTTGTACTCGTGCTCGGCGTCACAGGTCTGGCACCGGGTCTGCTTGACGTCGTCCCCGACCATGGCGACCACAGCGTGATTGGTCACGCGTCGCTCGCGAGGACAGTAGTCGTCCAGAATGTCACCAAGCCGGAGCTGGCGCTGCTGCATCAAATCTCCCGAGAGCCGCTGGCGGGGAAAGGAAGTGCGAAAGGCGAGCAGATCTTAGCACACGCCCTGCCCCTCCAGCCAGTTGCGAAGCGCGGCCAGCCTCGCCGAGACGGCGGCGGGCGCCGTCGACTGGGGAGTCCGTTTTGCGGTCACAGACGCGCCTGGAGTGACGCGTGCGACGACGTCCGCCTCGAACCGGTCACTCGCTGCGCGCCACTCGTCCACGGACAGCGAGCTGAAATCGCGCCCCTCCGCGACGAGCTTGCGGACAAGGCCGCCGACCACTTCGTGCGCACGCCTGAACGGCATGCCTCGACCGACCAGATAGTCGGCGACATCTGTCGCAAGGAGCAGGCCGGACGCCGCTGATGCCGCCCGGCCGCGGTCAAGCGTCAGCCCGCGCACAACCGACTGCACGACGGTCAGGCACCCGCCCAGCGTGTCTTCCGAGCCGAACACGGCCTCCTTGTCTTCCTGCAGGTCCTTGTTGTAGCCGGTTGGCAGCCCTTTGATCGCGACGAGCAACCCGACGAGATGACCAATCGCGCGGCCGGTCTTGCCGCGCACGAGCTCCAGCGGGTCTGGATTCTTCTTCTGCGGCATCATGCTGCTGCCGGTGCTCAGGGCATCCGACAGCTCGAAGAAGTGATGCTCGTCCCCGCTCAGGATGATGAAGTCCTCGGCCACGCGGCTCAGGTGCACCATCGTCAGCGAGCAGGCGAACAGAAAGCTCGCCGCAAAATCGCGATCAGACGAGGCGTCCACGCTGTTGTCCACGACGCGCGAGAAGCCGAGGTCGTGCGCCAGGACGTCGACATCGATCGCGTACGACGTGCCTGCAATGGCGCCGCTCCCGAGAGGCAACGCGTCACTTTCCACGCGCGCCGCCTCGAACCGCTCGAAGTCGCGCTTGAGGGGCGCCGCGTGGGATAGGAAGAAGTGAGCGACAAGCACCGGCTGCGCGGGCCGGAAGTGCGTGAACGCCGGCATCAGGGCATCGCCCGCGGCTGCCGCCTGGTCCGCCAGCGCACGGACGACGTCGGCGATCGCGCGCTGCAGGAGCGGAATACGCCGCTTCAGGTAGAGCCGAAGGTCGAGGGAAACCTGCTCGTTGCGCGAGCGTCCCGTGTGCAGCCGCCGGCCGGCGTCACCGAGCACCTCGACAACGCTCCGCTCGACGAAGCTGTGGACGTCCTCGTCGGTGCCGCTGACAAATCCCGGGTCGGCCTGCGCGCGGGCGAGCAGAGACGCCAGGACGTCGTCGATCTCCACGGCCTCTCCGGGCGATAGCACGCCCGCGCGCGCGAGGGCGCGGGCCCACGCGCGGCTTCCCGTGACGTCGTCCTGGAAGAGCCGCCGATCGAACCGGAACGAGGCGCCGAACTCGAACGCCGCGGCGTCGGGCGCGCCTTCGAATCTGCCGGACCATAAGTTAGTCATTAATGTGTCTTCGCGGGAACGACGCGGAGGCGACGGGTGCTGGATTTGGGCTCGGCCGGCTTGCGGCCGATAATCCGCGCGTCCCCTTTGTACAGCTTCAGGCGGATCGCCCCGGTGACGCGTTCCTGAACTTTGTCGACGTACGCGTCCAGCGCGTCGCGCAGCGGTGAGAACCAGCCGCCCCGCTCGACCATGTCCGCGTACTCGCGGCTGACCCGGTGGGAGAACCGCGCAGTGTCCTTGGTGGTCACGAGCCGCTGGAGCTCCGCGTGGGCGGCGTGCAGCACGACTGCGGCCGGGGCTTCGCCGACTTCGCGGACGCGGGACCCTGCCACGTCGAGACGTCCGACGCCGTGACTGCCCGCGATCATCTCGACCGTGCCAATTAGTTCGGTGAGCGGCATCGACACGCCGTTGACGGCTGTCGGTACGCCACGCTCGAACGCGATATCGAGGTAGGCAGGCTCCCCCGGACACGCAGCAGCGGCCTTGGTCAAGGTGAACAGTTCCTCTGGCGGCTCGTCCCACGCGTCGATGGTCCCGCAAGCGATCGCGCGGCCCCAGAGGTTGGCGTCGGCGCTATGCGGCGTATCAACGGTCACCGGGACGGGGATGTTCCGCTCTTGCGCATAGGCGATCGTATCGAGCCGGCTCATCTCCCAGTCGCGGGCTGGAGCCAGGACGGTGAGTTGCGGGTTCAGCCCGCGGACGGCCGTCTCGATGCGCAGCGCTGCGGCCGTGTCCGCGACGCCGTGCGCCACGAGCACCGCCTGCTCGATGCCCGCGATCTCCACGAGCTTCTTCGCCACGATAGGGCCCGCCAGCGCCCCCACGAGCGGCCACCGGTCGTCGGCCAGCGCGTCCGCCTTGAGCGTCCTGGCGACGTAGTCGCGGGCAAACTCCTCGCGCGCGTCGAGGACGTGCGCGCGCACCGCGCCGATGGCGAGCGCGCGATCCCGCACCTCCTCGAGCTCCCCGTGCTGACCGAGGTCCAGGGTGATGGTCACGATGTCGGCCTGGTGCGCTTCCGCGAGCCAGGGGACCGCCACCGACCCGTTGAGGCCGCCCGAATAGGCCAGGACGACGCGGCGCGGGCGTGTGCGAGTATTCATTCCGATGAATAGTCCTTCAAGCGCTTGACGAGCTGGGCGGCGGCTCGGGCGCCGCGCGCGATGACGAGAATCGTGTCGTCGCCCGCGATCGTGCCCACCGTTTCCTGCAATTGCGCGCGATCGAGGGCGAGCGCGAGCGGCTGTGCCTGACCGACGCCGGTCCGGATGACCACGATCTGCTGCACGCGCTCCACCCGGCGGAGAAACTCTGCTGTCGCCCGCTCGAGAGCGGCGAGCGCCGTCTGCGGATTCGGGGCCTCGACGCCGGGCCGCTGATATGCCCCATCCCCCGCGCGCTTGACCAGCCCGAGCTCCTTGATGTCGCGGGAAATGGTCGCCTGCGTCGCTTCGAACCCGCGCTGCTGCAGGCGGCGCCGCAGCGCCTCCTGGTTGTGGAGCGCTTCGCGGTCGACGAGATCGAGGAGGAGGGCTTGGCGGCGCGCCTTCATCAGAAAAAGATGATCATTATACATCGATTTTTGTTGATCGAATGACGTCTGGACTGTATACTTATTCTTTGCCCTGCATACAGTTCTCGAGACCGTATGCATGCGTCCGTGACGTGTAAGGTGGTGAAAGAAGTTGGTGAAAGAAGTCGGGTGACTGGCCGAGCGAGTGGAATGAGTGGGAGTGGGAGTAGAGCGAGTGGGAGTAGAAAACGTCGAGATCGATGAAAAGGCCGAGGCGGCCGGCGGGCGCGCGACGAGCGTGACGGCGCGCGTCGCCGTGGCCGGCGCGACCGGCTATACCGGCCAGGAGCTCCTCCGCCTGCTTGCGCGCCATCCCGGCGTCACCATTGCCGCCGCCACCTCGTCCGGCCGCGCGACGTCCGCCCCTGCCCTGGGAACGTCGGCGCCGCGCCCGCTGCCCGCCCTCGCACGGATCTGGGACGGCGACATCACGCCACTTGCGCCCGAGACGCTGGCCGCGGATGCCGACCTCGTCTTTCTGGCGCTGCCGGACAGCGCGGCAGCCGAGTTGGGGCCCGCTCTCGTCGACTCCGGCGTGCGCGTCATCGACCTGTCGGGCGCGTTCCGGCTGCGCCAGGCCGACGCCCGAGCGAAGTGGTATCCCGAGACGCGTCACATGCCCGACGCCGTGGCCTACGGCCTCACCGAGCGTGAGCGCGGCTCCGTGGCCCGCGCGCGTCTCGTGGCCAATCCCGGGTGCTATCCCACCGCGACGCTGCTCGCGCTCGCGCCCCTCGTCGAGGCCGGCATGCTGCTGCCGACCGCCGACATCATCGTCGACGCCAAGTCGGGCGTGTCGGGCGCCGGCAAGACGCCGTCCGAGCGGACGCATTTCTCGGAGTGCCACGGCAGCGTGTCGGCGTACGGCGTCTTCAGCCATCGCCACGGCGCCGAGATCGACCAGGGCGTCGGTCGGACCGTGACGTTCACGCCGCATCTGGTGCCGCTCGACCGCGGGATTCTGTCCACGATCTACGTGAGGCTCGCGCCCGGCACCACGGGGACCGCGGTGGGCGACGTCTTCGAACGGGCGTACGCCGGCGCGACGTTCGTACGGCTGCGCGGCGACGCGCTTCCCGAAATCAAGCACGTCGCGCATACGAACTTCTGCGATATCGGCTGGCGCGTGGATCCGTCGGGGCGTGCCATTGTCGTCTCGGTCATCGACAACCTGCTCAAGGGCGCGTCGGGCCAGGCGGTGCAGAACATGAACGTCATGCTCGGCTTCGACGAGCGGACGGCGCTGCTGTGACTGAGCGCGGGCTCCGTCCCCCCCGCCCTCTTGTCCTGAAGCTCGGCGGCGAGCTTCTCGAGGATCGCGACCCGGCCCCGGGAAATGACGCCAATGACGCCAATGACGCCACGGGCGCCAAAGGCGCCCCGCTCGAGGCGATGACGACCGTCGTGGGTGCCGTGCGGGCGATCGCGGCCCAGACGCCGCTCGTGGTCGTGCACGGCGGCGGCAAGGAGATCGACGCCGCGCTCCAGGCAGCGGGTATTGCCAAACGCCAGGTCGATGGCCTGCGCATCACCGACACGGCGACGCTCGACGTCGTCGTCGCCGTGCTGGGCGCTATCAACACGCGACTGGTCGCGCGACTGAACGCCGTTGGCGTCGGCGCCGTGGGCCTGACAGGCGCGGACGCGCAGCTGGCCCTGGTCGACGCCGCGCCGCCGCACCGGTCGGTGGACGGATCGCTGGTCGACCTTGGGCGCGTCGGTATCCCGGCGCCTCAGTCGCCCATGCGGCTGCTCGACACCCTGCTGCGCGATCGCTTCGTACCGGTCGTGGCGTGCATCGGCGCCGGCGCGGGCGGCGAGCTGTTCAACGTCAACGCCGACACGCTGGCAGGACATCTCGCGGCGCGCCTCGGCGCATGGCGGCTCGTCATCGCGGGCACGACGCCGGGCGTGCTCGACGCGACGGGCGCGACGCTTCCGGCGCTCGAGGCGGCCGAGATCGATCGGCTCGTCGCCGGCGGGACCGCCACGGCCGGGATGATCGCGAAGCTGCGCGCCTGCGGGCAGGCGTTGCTGGCCGACGTAGATGACGTGCTCATAGTCGACGGCCGCGACGGCGCGGCGCTCATGGACGCGGTGGCGCCGGCGGCGGATCGCGCGTTTCGCGCGGCAACCCGGCTGACGCGGGAAGCCGTGGGAGGACGGATAGAACGATGACCATCGTAATGGACGACATCGTCGCGCGCGAGTCGCGACACGTGCTTCAAACGTACAAGCGCAACTCGATCACGCTGGTGAGGGGCCAGGGCGTGCGCTTGTACGACGCCGAAGGCCGCGAGTACCTGGACCTGTTGTCCGGGATCGGCGTGGCGTCGCTTGGCCACGGCCATCCAGCGCTGTCGCGCGCGATTGCCGACCAGGCCCAGACGCTCATGCACACGTCCAATCTCTTCTACCACCCGCTGCAGGGCGAGCTGGCCGAGCGCCTCGCGCGTTTGTCGGGGCTGCCGCGCGCGTTTTTCTGCAACAGCGGCACGGAAGCGGTCGAGGCCTGTTTGAAGTTCGCGCGCCGCTACTGGCACACAAAGGGCGAGCCGCGCGCGGAGTTCGTCGCGCTCGACGAGTCGTTTCACGGGCGGACATTCGGATCGCTATCGGTGACGTCGGATGAGCATTACCGGCAGCCGTTCGAGCCGTTGCTGCCGGTCAAGTTCGTTCGCACCAACGACGCCGCGGCGCTTGCGGCGGCCGTCTCCCGTTCGACGGCCGCGATCATCGCCGAGCCGGTGATCGGCGAGGGCGGCATCCGGCCGCTCACCGCCGGGTTCGCGACCGCCATCCGCGAGGCCTGCGCCAAGACCGGCGCGCTCTTTATCGCGGACGAAGTGCAGAGCGGCCTGGGGCGCACGGGGCACCCGTTCTACTTCCAGGCACTGGGCCTGTCGCCGCACCTGGTGGCCGTCGGCAAGGCGCTCGGCGGCGGCGTGCCGGTCGGCGCCGCGCTCGTGAGTCAGGAAGTCGCCGATACGTTGTCATACGGCGACCATGGCACCACGTATGGTGGCAACCTGCTGGCCTGCCGGGCCGCGCTGACGGTGCTCGCCGAGATCTTCGACGGCGGCCTCGCCGAGAACGTCAGGCGTGTCGGCGCCATCTTCGAGCAGCGGCTGCGCGCGATCGCCGCAGCACGCCCGATCGTCAAGGAAGTCCGCGGCGCGGGCCTGATGTGGGGCCTCGACCTCGCGCGCGATGCCGCGCCGGTCGTCCCCGCCGCGCTCGAACGGGGCGTCATCGTCAATCGCACAGCGGAGACGGTCGTGCGGCTCCTGCCACCGTTCATCATCTCGGAGGCCGACGCCGTCGAGGCGCTCGGCCGTCTCGACGCGGCGCTGGGCGCCGTCGGAGCCCAGGCATGAGACACGCGCACATCACCCTGCGGACCGCGGAGGTCCGTGAAGCGAAGAAGCTCCACACGCTTATCCAGGCGAACCTCGAGGAAGGCCACCTCCTCCCGCGGACGCTGAGCGAGCTCACCGTCCATGCGTCGCGCTTCGTCGTGGCAGTGAAAGGACGCGTGATCGTCGGCTGCGCCGAGCTCGCCGCGCTCAGTCCCACAGTGGCCGAAGTCCGCTCGCTGGCGGTCGACACCAACGCCCGGGGAAGCCGCGTCGGTATGATGATCGTCGACGAGCTGCGGCGCCGCGCGCGCCGAGAAGGATTCGAGCGGCTGTGCGCGTTCACACACGCGCCGGGCTACTTCACCAGCATGGGCTTCTCGATCGTGCCGCACACGTGGCTGCTCGAGAAGATCTTCACCGATTGCGTCCGGTGCCCGCAGTTCCGCACGTGCGGTCAGTACGGGCTTGTCGTGCCGCTCGACACCGCGTTCGACGCGGAGCGCGGCTACGGCGTGCCGGTCTCCGGCAGCGTACCGTGCGCATGACCGCGCCGGCAACCCCGACGATGGCGGGCGGTGTCACCGCGCCACGCGGCTTCCGCGCCGCGGGCGTTGCGGCCGGGATCAAGGCGAACCAGGGGCTGGACCTCGCCCTGGTGGTATCCGACACGCTGGCAACAGCCGGCGCCGTCTTCACAACCAATCGCGCGCAGGCCGCCCCGATCGTTGTCTCGCGCGAGCACCTGGCGGCATCGGGCGGAACCGCGCGCGCCATCGTCGTCAACAGCGGGTGCGCGAATGCCTGCACCGGCGACGAAGGGCTCCACGCGGCGCGCGAGATGGCGGAGGAAACCGCGCGGCAGATCGGATGCTCCGCGCGAGAGGTTCTGGTCGCGTCGACGGGTGTGATCGGCGTGGCGCTGCCGATCGACAAGATCCGCGCCGGGCTGCCGGCGGCGTTCGGCGCGCTCGGTGAGGGTCCCGATCGCGGTGGCGCCAGCGCTGCCCGCGCGATCATGACCACCGATCCCTTCCCCAAGGAGTCGGCGGCGCGGCTGTCCCTCGCCGGCGGCGAGGTGCTGATCGGCGGTATGGCCAAAGGCTCCGGCATGATTGAGCCCATGATGGCGACCATGCTCGGCTTCGTCACGACGGATGCGGCAGTGCCGCAGGCGCTGCTCGGACGCGCGCTGCGCGCGGCCGTGGACGAGACGTTCAACGCGATCACCGTCGACGGCGAGTGCTCGACGAACGACTGCGTCATGCTGCTGGCCAGCGGCGCGAGCGGCGTCACCGTGGACGATCGCGGCTACGACCTGTTCCTCGAGGGTCTCACCAGTGTCTGCCGTGAGCTGGCAATGGGCATCGTTCGGGGCGGCGAAGGCGCGACCAAGCTTGTCACCGTGACGGTCACGGGCGCCGCGTCCATCGCGGATGCGAGGAAATGCGCAAAGGCGATCGCCAACTCGCTGCTCGTGAAGACCGCGCTGCACGGCGGCGACCCGAACTGGGGCCGCCTCATCGCCGTCGCCGGACGCGCCGGCGTCGCGTTCGAGCCCGATCGTGCAGCGGTCACGATGGGATCGATCGTGCTCTTCCAGGACGGCCGGCCGCACGACGAGAACGCGCCGCAGGCGGCGGAGTATCTGAAGGGCCGGAACCTGGCGGTCGGCGTCAATCTCGGCGCGGGTAGTGCGTCCGCGACCGTCTGGACGTGCGACCTCAGCGCGGAGTACGTCAGGATCAACGCGGACTACCGGACCTGACACGGGGAGCATCCGTCATGCAGGCAGCAGCCACCCACAAAGACTTCCTGTCGGTCCTCAACTTCGAAGCGACCGACGTCGAGCGGTGTCTCCAGCTCGCGACGCAGCTGAAGGCGGACCGCTCGCTGGGCCGGCACGCACCGACCGCTGACGTGCTGAACGGCCGCCACGTCGCGCTGCTCTTCGACAAGCCGTCGCTGCGCACGCGGACGACATTCGAAATCGCCATCCGCGAGCTCGGCGGCGACGTCGTTGCGCCGCAGGCCGACGTCGCACTCGGACATCGGGAGCCGGTGGCCGACGTCGCGCGGAACCTCGAGCGCTGGGTCGACGCGGTCGTCATCCGCACGTTCTCACAGAGCGTCCTGGAGGCGTTTGCCGCCGCCGCCCGCCGGCTCCACGTCGTCAATGCGCTGACCGACGACGAGCACCCCTGTCAGGCGATTGCCGACTTCCTGACACTGCAGGAGCGCATTGGCGCATTGAAGGGCCGCACCATCGCGTATGTCGGCGACGGGAACAACGTGGCGACGTCGCTCGCGCACGCAGCCGCGATGCTCGGCGTGCATCTACACGTCGCGAGCCCGGAGGCGTATCAGCTGCCCCATGCCGTGGTTCAGCAGGCGACGAGCCGGGCGCGGCATGGCGCGCGGCTGCGGCTGTTCAGCGACGCCGCCGACGCCGTTGCTGGCGCGGACGCGGTGTACACCGACACGTGGACGTCCATGGGCCGGGAGACGGAAGCCGAGACCCGCCGCGCGATCTTCTCGCCGTATCAGGTCACCGAAGATCTCATGGCGCTGGCCAAGCCCGGCGCGCTCTTCATGCACTGCCTGCCGGCCCATCGAGGCGAAGAGGTGAGCGCCGCTGTCTTCGAGTCGGAATGCTCGGTTGTGTTCGATCAGGCGGAAAACCGGCTGCACGCGCAGAAAGCCCTGCTGTTGATGCTCCTGGCACCCTCGGCGAGCATATAATTCATTCGAGATATCTGGTTGTCTGGTCGATAACCAATAACCAGACTCCAGGTCTTCCAAGGGAGTGAGTCATGCGTCGATTCATCGCGGCGGCTGTTTTTCTCGTCGCGTCAATGGTGATCGCAGGCGCGCAGCAGCCGCAGCAGAAGCCGGCCGATCCCGCGCAGAAGCCGCCGCAGCCGGCGGGCGGCCGAAGCGCCGCCCCTCCCGCCGCGCCGGCGAAGCCCATCGTGCCGGTCGCCGCGAGCACTATCGCCGCAAACCCGGATCCGTATCTGGGCGAGTACATCAGTCTGACGGCGGCGGTTGGACAGGGGCTGACCAAGTCGACGTTCTCGGTCGACCAGGACAGAACAAAGGCCGACAAGGACATTCTCATCATCGCGCCGACGCTGACCGGCACCGTCGAACCCAACGCCTATGTCACCGTGCTCGGCGAACTCGTGCGCTTCGATCCAGACGACATCAAGAAGAAGGCAAGCAACTACTCCCTCGATCTACCGCCCGACCTCGTCGCGAAATACAAGGGGAAGGTCGCCGTTCTGGCCAAAGCGGTCGTCGTCAACTCCACGGGAGTGGACATCGCGAAGGTGGCCCCGCCGCCGCTGACGGCGGAAGAGGAGGCGTACCAGAAAATGATGCGCCAGGTGGGTCCAGCCAACACGGCGCTGCGCGGGGCGATCGACAAGATGGACGCCGCGGCAGTCAAGGATCAGGCCGCGATCCTGTCGAAGGCTTTCACCCAGACCGAGGCATTCTGGAAGGGCAAGGGTAAGACGGACGCCGTCGGCTTCGCGACAGAGGCGAAGAAGGACGCCGATGCAATCACGACCGCCGCGGCAGCCGGCAAATGGGACGACGTCAAGGCCTCGGCGACACCGCTCGGCCAGCAGTGCGGCAGCTGCCACGGCGCGTACCGCGAGCGCCTCGATGACGGCTCGTTCCGCATAAAAGCGGGATCGCGGTAGGTGTCGGCGCCATGGCTGGCGCATTACGACCCCGGCGTCCCGGCGACGCTGGCGCCCTACCCGAACCGGACGCTCACCGACTACCTCTCTGACGCCGCGCGCGATCGGCCCAACGCCCCCGCGCTCCTCTTCAAGGGCGCGGCCGTGTCGTTCGCCGACCTCGAGCGGCTGAGCGATGCCTGCGCCGCCGCGTTTGCCGCACTAGGCGTCAGGCACGGCGACCGGGTCGCGCTCCTGCTCCCGAACTGCCCCCAGTTCCTGATCGCGCAGTTCGGCGCGTGGAAGATCGGCGGCATCGTCGCACCGCTCAATCCGATCTACACGGAGCATGAGCTCGAAGGACCTCTGCGCGATCACGGCGTCGAGACGATCGTCACCCTGACGCGCTTCTACGACCGGGTCAAGCGCGTGCAGCCGCGCGCCGGTCTGAAACGGGTCATCGCGACGAACATCAAAGAGTTCTTTCCCCCGATCCTGAAGGCGCTGTTCACGCTGGCGCGTGAGAAACGCGATGGCGACCGCGTGTCGCTGCGACCGGGGGATCACGATTTTGCCCACCTGCTGCTCGTCAATCGCGGACGCCGTCCCGAGCGCGCGGTGCTGGCCATGACCGATCCCGCAGTGCTGCTGATGAGCGGCGGCACGACCGGCACGCCGAAAGGTGTCCTCGGCTCGCACGGCGCCTATGCGATGGCCGGACTGCAGGTAGTGGCGTGGCTGCGCGCGGCCCTCGAAGGCGAGTCACGATCGGTCTTCGCGCCGCTGCCGCTCTTCCACGTCTACAGCAACGTCGGCATCCAGTCGATGGCGATCATTTCGCGCCTGCCGATTGCGCTCGTGCCCAACCCACGGGACATCGCTGATTTGCTGGCGACGCTTCGCAAGGTCAAGCCGGCGTTCTTCAACGGCGTCCCGACGCTCTACAGCGCGCTGCTCAATCAACCGGATGTGCAGCGGGGCAAGGTTGACTTCAAATCCATCCGGATCTGCGTCTCGGGGGCATCCGCCCTGCTCGCCGACACGAAACGGCGCTTTGAATCGATCACCGGCGGCCGCATCGTCGAAGGCTACTCGCTGACCGAGGGGATGATGGCGCTCTGCGTGAACCCGGTGAGCGGCGAGAACAAGATCGGGTCGGTCGGCATGCCGCTGCCGGACGTGCACGTCCGCATCTTCGACGCCGATGAAGGCACGCGTACGCTGCCTTCAGGTGAGGTTGGCGAGATCGCGATCGCCGCGCCGCAGCTGATGCTGGGCTACTGGAATCGGCCCGAGGAGACCGCCGGTATGCTGCGCGACCATCCCGTGGACGACGGCGGGCCCGGGACGCGGTGCTGGCTGCACACGGGGGATCTCGGCTTTCTCGACGCCGACGGCTACGTTTTCATCGTCGATCGCAAGAAGGATCTGATCAAGCCGAGCGGCGGCTACCAGGTCTGGCCGCGCGAAGTCGAGGAGACACTGGCCACCCACCCCGCTGTGGCCGAAGTCGGCGTGGCGGGCGTAATGGATGCCGTCAAGGGTGAGATCGTGAAGGCCTGGGTGGTCCGCCGCAGCGGCGAGGATGTGAGCGAGCAGGATCTCCGCGCCTACTGCCGCGAGCGGCTCGCCCCTTTCAAGGTCCCGGCGCAGATAGAATTCCGCGCCGATCTTCCGAAGACGATGGTGGGAAAGGTCCTGCGCCGCGCGCTCCGGGATATGTAACCTCCCTTCTAACTTCTAACTTCTCAGTTCTAACGTTCTAAGTGAGCTCCCGGTTGCTCGTGTCGGGAATGCCGGCCCACGCGACGGCCGCGAGCAGAAAGGCAACCCCCGCCACACCGAACGCCGCCGCGAAGCCGCGCGTCGCCGCGAGCGAGCCGACGATGTAGGGGGCCGCAGCGCTGGCAATGCGACCGGTGTTGTAGCAGACGCCCGCGGCGGTGGCGCGTACCGAAGTCGGATACAACTCGGCGATCACAGCGCCGAATCCGCTGTAATAGCCGGTCCCGAAGAACGCGACGAGAGGGCCGAGCACCAGCAGAATCGCTGGCTCCCGAAGAAACCCGTACAACGGCAGGAGGACACTCGCCGTCAGCACGAAGATGATGTAGGTCCGCTTGCGGCCGATCGCATCGGCGACGAACCCGAAGGTGACGTACCCGAGCCACATGCCCACCTGCATCGCAATCACGAAGAGCGACATCGTGGAAGAGGACAGCCCGATACCGCCCCTTGCGGCGGGGAAACTCAGATAGGCCGGCACCCAGCTGTTCAACCCCCACCATCCGAACAGCGTGCACGCGTTCATCAGCGTGATGAACACGGTCATCCGCGCGATCCCGGGCGCGAAGAGCGCGCCGATCCGACCGCGATTGGCAGAAGCCGTCTCGTGCCAGATTCGCGGCTCCTCGACGCGGCGCCTGATCCAGATCGTGAAGAGCGCCGGCAGCACGCCGACGAAGAACACTCCTCGCCATCCCCACACAGGCATCACCACCAGGTTGACGAGCGCCGCGAGGCCATAGCCAATGGCCCACGAGCTCTGCACGAAGGCAAGCGCCTTGCCGCGATGGCGGGCTGGAAACGACTCGGAGACCAGAGCGGCGCCTGTCGCCCATTCACCGCCCATGCCTAGACCGAGCAAAACGCGGAAGATCGCCAGCTGCGCGACCGACTGCGCGAAACCGCATGCCGCTGTGAACACGGAATAGATAAGGACCGCGCCCATCAGCGCGCGTTTCCGCCCCAGCCGGTCGGCGAGGACGCCGAACACAATCCCGCCGACCGCGGCGGCGACGAGCGTAATCGAGCCGAGCAGGCCGGCGGCCGACGTGGAGAGGCGCAGCGATGGATCGTTGATGAGCGCGGCGAGCACGATGGCGAACAACATCACGTCGAACGAGTCGAGCATCCAGCCGAGAGCCGCGGCGATGAACGCGCGCCGCGCGCGGATGTCCGCCTCGTGCCACCAGGCAAAGAGACGTGCGTCGTCGTGGCTGATGGCTGGTGGCTGATGGGTGACGGTCACTGGAGGCCCACGGCCTTTACGCTCACACCGGCTCGCTCGAGGCCGGTTCGAATCCTCGCGGCGAGCTCGTCCGAGCCTGGCGTGTCGCCGTGGACGCAGATCGT
>DASZFS010000480.1:0-54823 GCA_035939575.1 Vicinamibacterales bacterium
TGAAGCGCACGTGCGATCGGCTGGCCAATGCGGGCCAGCGCAGCCTGGGGCTTGGAAGTCGCGCGGATCCTGTACCTCACCTCATCACTCTCGGAATCAAGGAACACGTCGAAGAGCTCTTCGCCGGACTCGGCGTGGTTCGTCAAGGTTCCGTATGCGAAGCCGAATCGACCGTCCCCGCCGACGCTGTACAGCACGCGGCAGCCGTTCAACGACCAGAACCCGAGATGCTGGATGAGAACCGCGACGACGGTTCCGACTGCAACCGGCGCGTGACGCGGAAACGTTGCAACCCAACCGATGTCGAACTGCTTCCACGCCATGAGCGCGGCTTTCGCTCGATCGAAATCGGTTCTGCCACGCCCAATCGTGACGATCGCCTCGTCGAGATCGCGGCAGGGCGTTTCGCCGTTCACGATGCCAATCGGCCCGTACGAAAGGGGCAGTTCTTGCGAGTCGCGCACGAAGCTGCGGATTGCGTCTTGCGATGGACGTCGAACAAAGAACATCAGTGCCTCAGGCTGAAGCGGGACTGCCGAACAGCGCTTCTCGCATCAATCCGTCGACGGCGATCACGAATCGTCGAACGGGCGGCACATGAAGCGCGAGAGTCGCGGAAGGCAGAAGCTGTTCTGTCAGCGAGACAAGCGCGGATGTCGCGCGCTGGCGTGAGCTCTTATCGAAAAGCCACCACAAGAGAACGGCGAGGTGGACAAGGTACAGAACCCGGCCGAGAGCCGCAGCGAGCGGTTGCGTCGGCGCGTCGGTCGCTCCAACAACCGCATCCTCGAATATGGGCTGCACGCGCTGGCGCGAAAAGGCGGTCCGTTCTGAGAACACGCCCTCGTCTGGATCCCCGACTAAGACCGGCGCGAGTGCCTGCAGCGCTACCCGGTGCGCTTCGAGCACATGAAGGCTGGTCGCGAGCGCGAAGATGAAGCGGTCACGCCAGCGTCCCGGTTGCATGCCCGCTGCCTGACGCGCGAAGTCGGCCGACAGCTCATCGTAGAAGGCGAGGATCACTGCCTGTTTACTCGGGAAGTAGCGATACAGCAGCCCGACGCTGACATTTGCCTCTTTGGCAATCTCCCGAAGGGTTGTCGCCTCGTATCCGCGCAGAGTGATCAGCCCCATCGCCGTGGCGTACAAGCGGTTTTTCGTCTCGACGCCCTGCACCGTCTGGCCGGGTGGACGCCCCCGTTTTCTCGGCTTGACATTTTTAGTGAACATGTTCATTAATATTAGACCATGGTTGATTCAACGACGCAAGCGTCATCGGCCGGCCAGGGAGTTCACCTGGTTCTTTACGACGGCGTGTGCGGCCTGTGCAGCCGCCTCCTGCAGTTTCTGCTCGCCGTGGATGACCGCGCCGTCTTTAACTTCGCCTCCCTGCAGAGCCCTACTGGGAGAGCGATCGTCGAGCGCGCCGGGGGACACCCCGATGACCTCAACTCGTTCTACGTCTCCCCCAACTACCGAGCGCCCGGAGCCCGGGTCATCACAAAGAGCGAGGCGGCGCTGTTTGTCGCCGGAGAACTCGGGTGGCCATGGAAGCTGGCGGGTCTGATGCGGGCCTTACCGTCGGGATGGCTAGATCGTATGTACGACCTTGTTGCGCGAAACCGGTACCGGGTATTCGGTCGCCGCGAACAGTGCCTTGCGCCGCGGCCGGAATTCCGACATCGGTTCGTTGAATGAATTGGAGGATGCGATGAACGATGGCTGCGACGTGGTGATCAACCTGACCGGGCGCAGCGTGAACAGTTGTCGGACAGGCTATCGCGCAGTCGATCCGCGCTCCGCGCGTGTGGCTCCAAGCGAGCACGGCGTTTGAGTCTCGTGAGCGAAGGATGGTGGACCAGACGGGACCCGGATGGAACCGATTAATCAGCTGGTTGTTGCTGGTAAATAGGCTTCGACAGCTCGCCTCCGGTCCTGTTTGAGCAGCCTGCAGGGCCGGGCCTCAGCACAAAGAGCTGATGTGCTGCAGTTATCCGATTCGGCGATCGCGGTGTCAACGCTTCACCGCGACGGCGTCGTTGTCGGCGCGTGCGGCAAATGGATCGACATCAGGACAATCGTGCCGTCGATCTGCTGGAACCAGTGCGGAGTCTTCTCGGGCACCATCACCCAGTCGCCCCTGGCGATCTTGCGCGGCGTGCCGCCGTCGACGCCCGACCCGGTGAGGTTCTCGGCGTTGGTTCGCTTCTCGTCCTTGAGTTTGCCGCCGGTGACCAGCGTCCCCGATCCTTCGACGACGTAGAACATCTCGGCTTCGCGTTCGTGCACTTACGCGGGCGCCGGAATACCGGCGACACGATGCTCGAGGTTGGCAGTGTAGGGCACCAGGCCGACGATCGGCTGGATGAAGTTGGGTTGGTCCGGCTTCCGTTCGGCCTTCGCCTTCGCGATCATCGCCGTCACGTCAGCGGCTGATGCGAACAGCTTCGGCGGGGGCGGGTTCTGGGCGGTGAGCTGCCGCGCGATCGCGGCGGTCATCAGCAGAGTCAGAATCGTGCAGAGGACGCGTAGGCGCATAAGGCCTCCTGTTCGGCGGCGATTGTATAGCATCCGTGTATAACCCGGACGTGCGCAACGCTGCCGCCCTTGCGCGACCGACGTGATCGGCCGACGCGATGGGAGTCAGATTCCCCCGCCGTACGAAGTGAGGGGGTTATCGACCAGACGGGCGCCAGTTGGAACCAACTCGTCGGCTGGTTACGGTTAATCGCGGGCCTTCGGGCGGCCTCGTAGCTCCGAGCCTCTTCGTAACGCTACCCACCGCCGCTCTTCATCCACCCTGGTTGCTTGAACGTCGCGTCCGGGACTTCATCAGGGAGCGCGAACCCTCGTCGCTCCATCTCCTCGACGCAGACGTTGAGGCTGTCCTCGGTTCGGAAGCTGATGTGAATGACGCCGTGGTGATCTGTCTGCAGTAGATTTTTTCGATGGTCCGGCACAACGTACAGGTCTTCGCCCACGGACCAACCGAAGATCGTCGTGCTAAACAGCAACGTCAAGAGGCTGTCGTATTCGTCTCGCGAATACTCAACAACGGCATTTGTGCCAAGCGGCAACCCCAGCCCACGCAGAATTCGAAGTTCGACGACGTCGTTGATTCGTTCCGGGACGGCAGACTGCGGCCAGCTTCCCATGTGACTCCACGCGAAGCAAGCCTGCCAGTCGCCCATGCACTCAAGCAACGAGCCGATGAAGTACGGCCGCCTTTCAGGCGCGTTCGGTACCTGCCAAAAGCGATCATGCTCAGTATCGGGATGGAACGTCAGGACGGCCGACTCCGGATAACGCGGGTCGATCTCGAATCCTGAGCGCTGAACCCAAGCATCGGTGCTGCTTGGGATGAATGGGTCTGTCCCATCCGCAGCAAGAGCGCCCCCATCATGGCACCGACCAGGAGGCACAAGCGCCACGCACGCAGCGGAAGGCTGTACGCCGCTGCCGCGACGCTCAGGCCCAGTACAGCGAGAACGGCACCTCCGACGGCTCCGACCCACGGCGCAATTCGAGAGCCAAAGCGAAAGAAGCGCCCGCGGCAATTACACCCAAGCCAGCGACACAAAACACTGGCAGATACAGCAGCCAGGTGATCGCGAGATAGGCCAATGGCGCCTCAAGCGCTTCCGGATCTCGTCGTGCGACGTCCACACCCGTTGCAAGTGCCCAGAACAGAACAAGCGTCAACGCAATAACGGCTGCGACACTCTTGACGTTTGCTCGCATAGGCCAAGCATAGCCGGTTGCCGACCGCGAGTGGCCTAGGTCCTCGAACTCGAGGAATGACCTGACGTGTCAGGGGGTCCACGTAAGCTGCGGAATGGCCGCCGAGCGCAATTCACGCCAAACCGTTGGGATAGCGCCACAATCAACTACACTTTTCGGGAGCCATGGGCCGAGTCGCAGTCAAACCGGATCTTCTTCGCTGGGCGCGCGACCGCGCTGGCAAGGACGTCGAGGAACTACGCGGCAAGTTCCCGCAGATCGACGCCTGGGAGGCTGAAGAAGTCCGACCGACGCTCAAGCAGCTTGAGCGATACGCGAAGGCGACGCGCACGCCTTTTGGCTATTTCTTTCTCGCGCAACCACCCGAGGAACATTTCCCGATTCCGTATTTCCGAACGGAGCGGGAGAGGATGCCGCATAGGCCGAGCCCGGATCTTCTCGAGACGATCCAAACCATGCAGCGGCGCCAAGAATGGTTCCGCGAATGGCTTGTTGAAAACGAAAGCGACGCGCTCGCGTTCGTGGGTGCCGCTCATCTAGGCGACGCGATCGAAACCGTCGCGGCAAGGATGCGGGACGCGCTCGGATTCCCAGTCGACTGGGCCCGGGCCCTGCCGACGTGGACGCAAGCTCTTCGGACGCTGCGCGATGCGATGGATACCCTCGGAGTAGTGGTCGTCACCAATGGGGTTGTGGGGAACAACACGCATCGCAAGCTCGATCCGGACGAGTTTAGGGGCTTCGTTTTGGTCGATGGACGCGCACCACTCGTATTCGTGAACGGCGCCGATGCCAAAGCGGCGCAGATGTTCACTCTTGCGCATGAACTGGCGCACCTTTGGTTCGGCCAAAGCGCCGCTTTCGATTTGAAGAATCTTGAGCCTGCGGACAACCAAACCGAGCGCGCGTGCAATGCCGTCGCTGCTGAATTCCTTGTCGCAGGCGTCGAACTGCGGGCCCAGTGGGATCGTGTCAGACGCCAAGATCGACCGTTCGACCAGCTTGCGCGGCATTTCAAAGTCAGCGCGATTGTCGCGGCTCGTCGCGCGCTCGATTTGGGATTGATCAATCGGCAGGCGTTTTTTCAATTCTACGAAGATCACATCGCAGCCGCTCGACGGAAAACCGACGATGCCGAAGGTGGCGGTGATTTCTATCTCAGTCAGAACGTTCGGCTGGGCCGTCGCTTCGCCGTCGCAGTCGTTCAGGCAGTTCAAGAGGGACAACTGGCGTACCGCGATGCCTATACGCTGACAGGGCTGTGGGGGCGGACGTTTGACAACTACGTCGCTGACCTCCAAGGGCGGCGACGCCGCCGTCGCGAATGAACGACGCCGCACCCGCCAAGGCCGTCACGTACGTACTCGACTCGAATGCCAGCGCCAGGGCTTCCAAGTGCTCGCACGATTCCGAGAGGAGGGCGAGAGCGCGAAGACCGCTGACCGCACCGAGCTACAAAAGCTCCTGCAGTTCTGCCGCACGAACAAGGGCAGGGTTCAGTTCGTCGTCGTCTTCAACCTGACAAGATTCGCGCGGGACAAGTACGACCATTTCGCGCTGCGCGCGCATCTGAAGTCCCTCGGGATCTCTCTGCGATCTGCGACGGAGCCGATCGACGACACGTCGACCGGCAAGTTGATGGAAGGCGTCCTCGCTGCGTTCGCGCAATTCGACAACGACGTGCGCTCAGAGCGGACCCGCGGCGGAATGAGGGCGGCGCTGGAGCTCGGACGCTGGACGTTTCTCGCCCCCCTTGGTTACCTGAACGCGCACCGGTCGACCGGCCGGAGCCTGATTCCCGACCCGGAACGCGCACCGCTCGTACGACGGGCCTTCCAGGATTTCGCGACGGGACGCTTCACGAAGCACGAGGTGCGCAAGAACGTCAACGCCCTCGGCTTGACGACGCGACGCGGCAAGCCGGTCCCCTCGCAGACGTTCGACGCCATGCTGCGGAACCGCGCCTACATCACCCAGATCGACGTCCCTGAATTCGGAATCTCAAGACGCGGCGACTTCGAACCGCTGATCACAGAGAGGATCTTCTTCCGCGTGCAGGGAATCCTGGACGGCCGGTACGAAGTGACGGCGCCGAAGCAGCGCAACGATCCGGACTTCCCGCTCCGCGGCTACGCCCGATGCGAGACGTGCGGCAAACCGCTGACGGCGAGCTGGTCGAAAGGACGCAGCGAGTACTACGCGTACTACCACTGCCGCGGCCGCTGTCGTGCGGTGAACATCAGCAAGGCCAAACTCGAGGAGCTGTTCGTCGAGGAACTCGCGCGCCTGCAGCCAACAGCTGGCTTCATGCGCCTCGTCAAGGATCGCGTGATGCACGCCTGGCGGGAACTGAAGACCGATGCGGCCCAACGGGTCGCTGAGATCGAGCGCCGGCAGAAAGCCATTCGCGAGAAGCTGGACCGTTTGGACGCGGCGTTCCTCTACGAGCGGACGATCGACATCGACACGTACGACCGCCATCGCGACAAGCTGCGCGAGGAGCTCACACTCGCGCAGCTTGACCGGCACTCCTCGGAGCTCGAGGAAATGGACGTAGAAGGCATTCTAGCCTTCGCAGAACGCGTTCTACCGAGTGCGTCGAACCTCTGGGTCCAGTCGTCGTTCGCTCAGAAGCAGCGCCTGCAGCAGGTGTTCTTTCCGGACGGGATTCGTTTCGACGGGAAAAGGCTTGTTGGAACCGGCGTAACGCTGTCGGTTTTCAACTACTTGAGCCCAGTTTCGGGGTCAAAAAAAGATTTGGTGGACCAGACCGGGATCGAACCGGTGACCTCATGAATGCCATTCATGCGCGCTCCCAACTGCGCTACTGGCCCACATGGTGAGGTGCTTGCGGCAACCCGAACATCAATCGTAGCGGTTCCAGAAGGGTGGGTCAATTGGTTCACAATCAATCGACGCGCTGGTCTGTCGGCCTGAATCGTGGCAGATGGGCAGGATCACCCGGAGGCGAACGATGGCGAAGATGCGAAGCATGCAGGTGCCGCGGCCCGGCGGCCCGTTCGAAATGGTGGAGCGCGATGTTCCGGAACCTGTCGCCGGAGCAGTGCGAATAAAGGTCCAGGCGTGTGGCATCTGTCACAGCGATTCCTTGACGAAAGAAGGGTTGTGGCCTGGGATTCAATATCCGCGTGTCCCCGGGCACGAAGTCGCCGGGACCATCGATGCGCTCGGTGCGGGCGTGAAGGGCTGGTCCGTCGGGCAGCGGGTCGGCGTCGGCTGGCACGGTGGGCACTGCGGATACTGTGATTCCTGCCGGCGCGGCGATTTCCTGACGTGCCGCAACGCTGCGCAGGTGCCCGGAATCACGTATGACGGCGGCTACGCGGACTTCATGATCGCGCCGGCGGAAGCCCTGGCGCTGGTTCCAGACGAGCTGTCGGCCGTGGAAGCCGGTCCGCTGATGTGCGCCGGCATCACGACCTTCAATTCGTTGCGCCACAGCGGCGCCAGACCAGGCGATCTCGTCGGCATTCTTGGCATCGGTGGTCTCGGTCATCTCGGCGTGCAGTTCGCCGTCAAGATGGGTTTCAAGACCGTTGCGATCGCTCGAGGCGCCGACAAGGCTCCGCTGGCGAAGCAGCTCGGCGCGTGGCGGTACATCGACAGCTCCGCGCAGAACCCCGGCGAGGAGTTGATGAAGCTCGGCGGAGCGAAGGTGATCCTCGCGACGGCGACGAGCGGCAAAGCGTTCGAGGCCGTCCTGGGCGGCCTGGCGCTCGACGGCACGCTGCTGGTCGTCGGAGCCGCGGACCCGATTCAGGTGTCGCCTCTCGGCTTGATCGGCGGTAGACGATCGATCGCAGGTTGGCCGTCCGGGCGCTCGATCGATTCGCAGGACACGCTGCAGTTCAGCGCGCTGACGGGTGTGCGTTCGATGAACGAGACTTTTCCGCTGGAGCGGGCGGCCGAGGCCTTCGAGCGGATGATGAGCGGCAAGGCGCGCTTTCGCGTCGTCTTGACCACGGGACAGTAGCGGGCGGAGCCGGCCGATGTTCCTGCAGGATCTTCTCGGAATCGAGCGCCCCATCATTCAGGCGCCTATGGCGGGCTCGCAGGGGAGCGCCCTCGCGGTCGCGGTTTCCAACGCGGGAGGGATCGGCTCCCTCCCGTGCGCAACGCTCGGCGTGGACGCCATACGCCGGGAGGTGGCGGCCATTCGCTCACAGAGCGCGCGCCCGTTCAACCTGAACTTTTTCTGTCACCGGCCGCCCGAGCCCAACGCGGCGCGAGAGAATCATTGGCGGGCGATCCTGTCGCCGTACTACGCGGAATACGGAATCGATCCCGGCGCCATTGTGGCGGGCGTGGGCCGGCTGCCTTTCGGGAGCGAGGCCGCTGACCTGCTCGAGGAGCTCAGGCCGCCCATCGTGAGCTTTCACTTCGGGTTGCCGGCGGCCGATCTGCTCGCCCGTGTCCGCAGCTGTGGCGCAACGATCCTGTCGACGGCGACCACGGTCGACGAGGCGCTCTGGCTGGAAGCGCATGGAGTCGATGCAATCATCGCGCAGGGGCTCGAGGCGGGCGGCCACCGCGGCCTGTTCCTCTCGAACGATGTCACCACACAGGTAGGCACTCTTGCGCTGGTGCCGCAGATCGTGCGCGCCGTCCGGGTTCCCGTGATCGCTGCAGGTGGAATTGCGGATGCGACGGCCGTCGCCGCCGCGAGGGCGCTCGGCGCAGCGGGGGCGCAAGTCGGAACGGCCTACCTGTTGTGTCCAGAAGCCACGACGAGCGACGTGCATCGTGCGGCGCTGAACAGCGACGCAGCCAGGCGGACGGCGCTGACGAACCTGTTCACCGGGCGACCCGCTCGGGGCATCGTCAATCGCCTCATTCGCGAGTTGGGAGCGCTCAGCGACGCTGTGCCGGAGTTTCCGCTGGCCACGTCGGCGGTGGCACCCTTGCGAGCCAGGGCCGAGAGCCTTGGGAGCGGTGACTTCTCGCCGCTGTGGGCCGGCCAGAATGCACGTGGATGCAAGAACGTTCCAGCCGCGGTCCTGACACGGGAGCTCGCCGGCTCAATCGCCGCCGCATAGCGTCTCCCAGCGCCGGGGTTACGCCACACGCAGATCGAGCAGCTCACGGGTCTTGGTCAGCAGCGCCTGGGCCGTGAACGGCTTCTCGAGGAGCTGCATGTCCGGCCCGTCCAGCGAGCCGACGGTCTGGAGCCGCTCGCTGTAGCCAGTCGTAAACAGCACGGGCGGGCGCGGACGTCCCAGCTCGGCGCGCGCGGCGAGCTCGCAGCCGTCGATCCCGGGCAGCACAAGGTCGGTCATCAGGAGGTGAATCGGCGAGCGCAGGCGGTCGAGCAGCGTGAGCGCGGCCTCGCCGCTGTGAGCCTCGAGCACGCGATAGCCGTGGCGCTCGAGCACGATCGTCGCGAACTGTCGGACGGCGGCCTCGTCCTCGACCAGCAGGATCGTCTCCGCGCCAACCGGCACCGACAGCGAGACGAATGGCGTCGGCGCCGACGAGCGGCGCGCCGCCACGCCGGTGCTCGGCAGATGGATCCTGAACGTCGTTCCGCGCTCCGGCGCGCTCTCGACCCTGATACCGCCCTGCATCTGCGTAACGATGCTGTGGACGGCCGCCAGGCCGAGGCCAGTGCCCTTGCCGACGTCCTTGGTCGTGAAGAACGGCTGGAAGATCTTCGACTGAATCTCCGGCGGGATGCCGCTGCCGGTGTCGCTGACGATCAGCTCGACGTACGGGTTGCCGCCGCCCAGGTCGACATTGCGCGTCTCGATCGTCAACGCGCCGCCGCCCACCATGGCGTCGCGGGCGTTGACCGACAGGTTGATCACGATTTGCTCGAGCTGGGTGGCATCGGCCATGAGCGAGCAGAGATCCGCGCTCAGCTTCGTTGTAATCGCGATGCGCTCGCTAATCAGCCGCCGCAGCAGGCTTTCGGACGCCCCGACCACCTCGTTGAGATCGACGAGGCCGACCACTCGATCCTGGCTCCGGCTGAACGCCAGCAACTGGTGGGTCAGCGCCGCAGCGTGGCGAGCGGCGCCAAGGATCTCCTGAAGGTCGCGGCCAATCGGCTTGTCGGGGCCGATCTGCTCGGTCAAGAGCTCGCTGTACCCAAGAATGGCGGTCAGCACGTTGTTGAAATCGTGCGCCACGCCTCCCGCCAACTGTCCGATCGCTTCCATCCGCTGGGCCTGCAGCAGCCGCTCCTGAAGGACGCGATCGTCGCGGTCCCGTGGCGTGGCCCCTGCTGCTTTCCCGGGCGCGGACGGCTCCACCAGGACCGGGCTCGCCGCGCGCTCGGCGCGGTCGCCCTTGTCCTCGAACATCCGGGCGTCAGCGGAGGCCAGCAGGGCGTCGAACGACTCGCCGTCGGCCGGGTAGATCGCGACGCCGGCGCTGATGCGCAGCGGCGCCTTGACCCCGGGCTTCGGCTCGAAGGCGAGCGTCGCCACCGCCGACTGCAGCGCCGCCGCCTTACGGCGGGCGTCCTCGACGCCGCATCCGGGTAGGACGGCGACGAACTCATCTCCGCCGTAGCGTGCGCAGAGGTCGTACGACCGAATCGACTGCTGGAGGCTCGCCCCCACCTCACGCAGCGCGACGTCGCCCGCGTGGTGCCCGTAGGTATCGTTGATTGACTTGAATCCATCGAGATCGATCAACATCAGCGCCAGCGACGATCCGCTGCGGCGCGCGCGCTCGAGCTCCTGGGCGGCGTGACCGGTCAGGTAGCGCACATTGGGCAGGCCGGTCAGGGCATCGGTGATCGAGTCGGTGAATCGCGTCACATAGGCGTTGAAGTTCTCGTAGGTGAGCGCCAGCGACACGAGCGCAAACGGGAGAATCCAGAGCCCGGATCGTCCGACACCCACTGCCGCGCCCACCGCGAGGCTGAAGCCCAGGAGATGTCCGGGCCAGCTCCAGAGGTAGTTGCTTCGCCACACCGTCAGCGTCGACAGCTGGGTTGACAGCGCCACGGCCGCCGCCACGAGGAGCGAGTTGGCGAGAAAGAAGACCACCGAAGCGGCGACCATCGCATCGACGTGAAACACCGACTGGGACAGACCCGGCTCACCGCCGAGCACCGAGTACGCCACCGCGGCTGCCCGCACCGTGAGCGCGAGCGCGGCGACGCTGAACCACGTCTGGAATGCAGGAGTGGCCTGGCGCTGCCGGAACGTGCACTGGCTCCACGCGCCGAGGGCCGCGGTCAACGTCGCGGCATCAGGTCCCAGCAGCAGGAGCGTCGTGAAATCGATGACGTAGCAAATGCTCAGCGTCGAGCCGCTTCGCGGGACGGGAAGCGTGATCTTCGCGATCGAGGTCACGAGCGTCAGGGCGCAGAGAATCGCGAACAGCGGGACGTCCTCGGCGGGGATCCGCACCACCGCCGTCGCGGCGGCGATGCCACCGAGGGCGGTGACGCCGCCGATATAGAGCCGCGCCGACGGCCGAAGCGCCCGCCATCCCGCGACGACAGCCGGCCCGCGCGACGCGGCCGGTGTGTTATTGACCAGGCGAAGATGTTCCGGCATCGGCCAGATTGCCCCAGGTAGTTGTGTTCTCCGCGGTGGCGGTTCCCCACACGATGTGCTGACCGTCGGTTGAGGAACCGACCATGGTCGTGCCCCAGACAATGTGACTGGACCACGTCGACGAATTGCTGCCCCACACCGCGTCGGTGCCCCAGACAATGTGCGAGTCCCACGTGTTGTCGGCGCCCCAGGCGGTCGACAGCAGCCACGCGGTCTGGTTCGTGTCGACCGAGGGACCCCAGATCGTCTGCGTGCGCCACAGGAGATGCTGAGCCCACGTCCAGGCCTCGCCCGCCACCGTCGTCAAGGGACTGACGGCGGTCGTCCACCAATACCAGCCGACCGGCTGGCGCGTGTCGATCGCGCGCGCCAGATCGAGCGCACCGGCGGCGTTGAGCTCGCCCGCGCCCTGCGTGAGATCGTCGTACTCGTCGCCGGTTTGATCGTGAATCCGCGTCGACGAGTACTCGAGGATGGCCTTGACCGCGTTCGGCGCGAGGGGCGGCGCGCCGGGATGCGCGTTCTGGTTGGCCTCGAGCACGAGCGCGACCGCTCCGCTCGCCACGGCAGTCGCCATGCTCGTGCCGCTCAAGCGAAAGTAGCTGGCGCCGACGCGGAACGACGGATACTCGACATAGAGGCTGCTGCCGATGGCGGCGTCGGACACGAGCCCGTGGCCCGGGGCCACGATGTCAGGCTTGGCGAACCCGTCGTACCACGACGGACCTCTGGAGCTGTACGGCGCGACGCGATCGTCCCTTCTGGTGATAGTGTTCTGCGTCATCACCGCGCCGACGGTTATCGCCGAGGGTGCATTGCCCGGAGACGTGATGCCGCCGTATCCAATCTCGCCCGTCTGACGGTTCGTGCCGTAGTTCCCCGCGGCGGCGACGACGACGATCCCGGCGCGCGAGGCGGCCTCCACGGCGCGAACAAGCGGGTCGCGTGCGGCGGGCTCATAGATCGGGTGGCCGAGCGACAGGTTGATGACCTGAACACCAAGGGTGGAGCGCAGCAGCGTAGCGAACTGGATTGCGCGAATGACGTCGCTTGTGCGGCCCGAGCCGGTGCCATCGAGCACCTTCAGGCCGACGAGTTTGACCTGCGGACCGAGGCCCTGATACGCGCCGCCTGACAGGCCCGCCGTGCTCGCGATGAGCCCGGCGACGTGGGTCCCATGGCCGTACTGGTCAGTTGGTGCCGCAGGCACTGGTGCGACGCCGTTCGTGAAGTCGAAGAACGAGGCGATTCGATTGCCGAAGTCCGCCGAAGTCGCGATGCCTGAGTCAACGACCGCGACGCCAACGCCGGATCCAGCAGGAACGTCCTGCGGGAGGCCCAGCGTCGCGCGGAGCGAATAGGTCGGAACCGGCGGCAGGTCTCCGGTCGGCGCGACGATCGCGTCGATCGACACCGACAACACGCCGGGCACGCACGCGAGAAGAGACAGGGTCGATTCGGTCACGTTCGCGACGAGGGCATTGATACCCGGCAGATCGCCGAGCAGCGAGCCGCCGAGCTGCAGGACCAGCGTTTCAACGGGTGCGAGCAGGCCAGGGCCCGCCGAGACGATCACCCGCAGCGTGTCGGAGCTCCCGGAGCTCTCAGTGCGGACCCATTCCTGTACCGCCGCGTCGAGCTTCGGGGATGAAGCCAACACCGACGCGGTGCAGGCAGGATCGACCACGAGGCCGGCAAGAGGCTGCAGTACCGATGTGGATGGCGAAAGAGGGTTTTGAAGGAGTTGCGCCGAGACCGTTCGGGCCAGCAGCGCCAGCGACACTGCCAGGACCATTGCGCGCCGAAAACGGTGACGCCGCGAGCGATGCATTGAGATCATCGCCGGCCGCATTGCGCAAGTCCGGGGCCAGAAGCGAGGTGTCGTGCGCAAAGAACTCTCGGGAAATGACTTAGCGCGTGGGTGTCTCTCGAGAGGCTGTTGCATCGAACGAGAGAGTGCTGATTGCGTGCTTGATAAATGAACATAAACAACGCCTAAAATCCTCGTTCGCGGTGATTTAGGCCTGTTTTTGAACTATTGAGAGTCTCGATATAGGGCAAATGCGTCGCATTCTGGGCCAGATCACCTAATTGGTGGGAAGTCGATTGGTCTAATTAGCGACACGATATGACTCTAGGGGGCATCGCGGCGGCACCCTGCTTGCGCTGTGTTTGCGGCGTGGAGGCTTCAATGAAGCGTGTGCTAGTTGTGGATGATGACCCCCAGGTGCTGTCTCTGACCGCACGCTGGTTGCGCGCGGCGGGCTACGACCCCGTCATGTCGAATGATTTCCGGGATGCCAGAATCCAGATTCAGGTGTGCGAACCATCGATTGTGGTGGCGGACGTGCGCCTCGGTTCGTTCAATGGCATTCAGCTCGGTCTGCTGGCGCGGCGGATTCGCTTCGATGCCGGGGTCGTTATTATTTCAGGCTGGGACGACGTGTCGCTGCGCCGCGAGGCGGCGCAGATGGGCGCGGAGTATCTTCAGAAGCCGTTTCAGGCCAACGACCTTCTTTCGGCAATGGACCGAGCGACAGGCACGCCGCAGCAGCACTGAGTAGCGACTCATATCGGTTCGCTGGGTTCGCCAGGTTCGCTCGGTGCTCCGGGCTCGGCAGGAACCGAGCGAACCTCGCGAACCTATCTCAATATTCAGAGAACATCCGCTGGATGTCCGCTGGATCGGTTGTCCGAGTCAGGGCGAGCATCAGGAGCACTCGCGCCTTGATCGGCGCGAGATCCTCGCCGGCGATGGACCGAACGAGCTCGTTGGCGGGTGGGTTGCGCGCGTTCCGGCGCGGCGCGATACGCCCGCTTCCGGTCCGCGTCGTGGTGACGACGATAACCCCCTTCTTCAGCGCGTACGCGATCCCTTCCTGCTGCGTCCCGCTCGTCGCGCCGGCACCCGCTCCGGCGACGACGATGCCCTGCGCGCCGTGGTCGACGGCCGCCTTGATGAGGTCACCGTCGGCGCCCTGGTACACCATGATCACGTCGACACGGGGCAGCTTCGTCACGCTCGAAAGGTCGAACTCGCTCCGGGCCGTGTGGCGCTTGACGCCCGCGCGGAAGAACGCGACGCGGTCTGCGTCGACGACGCCGAGCACGCCGTAGCCGCGCGATTGGAATGTGTTCAGGCGCAACGCGTCGGTCTTGGTGACCTCGCGGGCGGCGTTGATCTCGTCGTTCAGCACGACGAGCACGCCTTTGCCGCGCGCCTCGGGTGACGCGGCCACGCGGAATCCCTCGAGCAGGTTCGCCGCGCCTTCGTAGCCGAGGGTGCTCGGATTCCGCATCGAGCCCACGACCACGACGGGCTTCTCGGTCCGGACCGATAAATTGAGGAAGTATGCGAGCTCCTCGAGCGTGTCCGTTCCGCTCGTCACGACCACGCCATCGAGCCCCTGGTCGGTCGCGAGGAGATCGTTGAGGCGCTTTGCCAGCGCCAGCCATTGGTCAAGTGTCAGCTCGCTGCTCGCAAGGTTCGAGAACTGCTCGAACTCGGGCCGGGCATATGCGTCGATCCCCGGCATCGACTTCACGAGCTCCTCCGCCGAGAGTCGGCCGCCGGAGCGATTGGAAATCGTACCGCCGGTCGCAACGAGCCGGACCCGCGGCGTCGCGGCTGCGGGCTGAGCGCCCGGCGCTGGCAGGGCCTGGACGTTCGCCCTCACAGGGACCGTGATCACGGCGGCGAGCAACGCCGCGCCGAGAAGAAGAGCGCGCATCGGAGCTCCTACCTCGACCTACCTTGTGGATGGCGGGATCGGCCCGTGGAAGGGGTCGAGGTGCCAGTCGAGGAACGTCCAGACGCGATTCCACGAGTCGCGCTGCTCACGCGTGTTCTCGGGTTCCCACGTCCTCGGATCGACGCGGCGATCGAACGTATGACCGCCCGGCGGATTGTCGTAGATCATCGTCTCGGTCAGCTGCGGCTTGCGGGATCGGAGCGCGTCGACGATCTGCATATCCTCTTCGATATTCACGTCCTGGTCGTTCCTGGTGACGCCGACGTAGAGCGGAATCTGCAGCTTGTCCACGTTGTAGAGCGGCGATCGCTCCTTGTAGACCTCCTGCTTCTCCGACGGCAGGCCACCGTATCGGTTCGCAGGGTCGATGAGCTGATGCTGTCGTTCCACGCCCTTCCACGCGAGGCGTTGGAACAGATTCGTCACCGGCACCATCGCGACCGCTGCCGTGAACATGGTCTGGTTCCGCAAGATCGACAGCAGCGTGATCATCCCGCCGTGGCTCCAGCCCATGATCCCGATGCGCGCCGGATCGACTGTGGGGTACTTCGTCTTCAGCACCTCGACCGCCGTGACGACATCGTCCACTTCCGCACCGCCGTAGTCGATGGCGTCATAGAAGGTCTTGCCGTAGCCAATGCTGCCGCGGTACTCGGGGGCGATGACGACATAGCCTTTCGCCGTGGCCTCCCGAATGTACGGAATGTAGTGCTCGTACAGATGACCGCGAATGTTCTCGTGGACCCAGACGATGGCCGGATGCGCCTTTGGTCCGCGCGGCTTGAGGGGCTGAAAGACGAAAGCCGGTATCTCCATATCACCCGCGCGGCTGCGGTAGGTGATCTTGTCCATCTGCATGAAGCCGGCGCTGGCCGCCCGCCAGGTGGCGTCGGTCTGGCCCTGCTCGCGGACCATGCGGTCGAAATCGGGCTGGCGCTGCTCGGTTTGCGCGCGCAGCGGCGTCGACAACGTGGGCAGTGCCGACAATATCGCCAGGGCAAGCGCGGAGGCCAGCAGAACAGTGAATCGGGAGGCGCGGCGTCTGGGCGGTATCACGCCAACAATCCTACACTGTCCGTCTGGGGCTACGGCCGGCGGGGGCCTGAGGGCGGGGGCCCCCCTGTCCCCCGGGTCGTTCTTATTCCGGGGGCCCCTGTCCCCCGGTCAACGACGGAGGCCGCTGCCTGGCGGTGGGCGCGCGCGAGCCAGTCGCACAACTGGCGAGCCGCGTCGGCGGGCGTCGGTCCATAGAACGGCATCAAGGCCGTCGGGACGCCGGGAATCCGGACGATGTACGCCCGCCAGCGATCCGCTGCGACCGGGATCGCCTCGATAAGGTACGGGCGTCCTTCGATAGATTCCTGAAAACGATGAACGTCAGCGGCCACAGTGTCGGAGAAAAAAGTTGTTGTAAGGAACGGTTGCAATTGTACGCACCGCTCGATCTCGATCAAGCGAAGCGACGTACGAAAGAGCGTGCACACATCGCGCGGCCGATCGCACGGGAGAGACGCAACGTGGAAAAAAATTTCAACCGTCCGTTCGTCAACAGGAAATTCACGGTTCATCCACAGGATTTCCACAAGCTGCCGGGACGGCGCGTGCGGGCTCCGACGGGTTGACGGGGCAGGACACGCGCACTACGCTTGAAACTTCATGCGCAGTCGAACGTGGACAGCCGCGATCGTGTCGGCGGTTCTGCTGCTGCCTCTGGCGTCCAGGCGGGGGGAAGGCGCCGACGAGAACGCCACGCTGCTCCGCGTGTTTCTGCGCGACGGATCCTCGCTCGTCAGCTACGGGGAGCCGGCGCGGGTTGGCGATCGCGTCGTGTTCTCGATGCCTACCGCGGTCACGCCCAACCCGCCGCTCCATCTCGTCAACCTTCCGGCCGATCGCGTCGATTGGGAGCGGACCGAGAAGTACGCGACCGCCGCCCGAGCGTCGCAATACCTGAAGTCACAGGCCGAGCTCGACTATGCGTCGTTGTCGAACCAGCTCGCCCAGACGTTGATGGACGTCGCCTCAACGACCGCTTCATCCGAGCGTCTCGCCATCGTCGAGCGCGCGAGGGCGGTGCTCGTGGAGTGGCCGCAGAACCATTACAACTACCGCCAGGCGGAGGTCCGGCAAATGGTCGGCATGCTGGACGAGGCCATTGCCGATCTGCGCGCGGCCTCGGGCATGAGCCGATTCGACATCGCTTTGTCGACGTACGTCGATCCACCGGCGGTGACCGAGCCGCTGCTCCCGCCGCTGACGCTCGGCGAATCGATCGAGCAGGTGCTCAATGCCGCGCGCGCCGTGGACGGTTCTGTGGAGCGAAAGTCCCTGCTCTCGGCCGCGTTGGCGGCCATCGACCGCGACAAGGACGAACTGCCCGCGGATTGGGTCGCGACGACGAGAGCCAACGTCGAGGCCGCGATCAAGGTCGAGTTGACGATCGACCGGTCGTATCGATCGCTCACCGACGGCGTTCTGGCGCTGTCGGATCGCCGAGGCAAGCTCGCAGACGTACGAGGCGTCGAGCGCCTGCTCGCCCGGATCCAGCTGCTGGACGACAGGCTTGGCCGTCGCCGTCCGGAAGCGATCAATGCGCTCGTCGCGGCGGTCGAGGCCAAGCTCGATGCGACCAGACGCTTGCGCCTGGCGCGCGACCGCTGGGAGCTGCGTCTTCCGATCTTGGCGACATATGGCGCCGCCATCCGCGCGCCAATCGCGCTGTTTGCCCAACTCAAGCCGCGGCTCGAGGACATCAAGGCACTGTCCGGCTCGTCCCCAGGGTCATTGGCGACGCTGCAGGCGGGAACCGCGCGACTGACCGAGCTCATGTCACAAATCGATCCACCTGACGAGCTGAAGGCGGCGCATGCTTTGCTCGTCAGCGCCGCGCAACTGGCGTCCAGCGCCGTCAGCATCCGACGCGAAGCCGCGCTGGCCAACGACATGGATCGCGCCTGGAATGCCTCATCTGCAGCCGCCGGCGCGCTGATGCTGGGCACGCGCGCGCGCGCGGATATCATTTCGCTGCTTCGACCGCCCCAGCCTCAATGACGTGCCGCTGATGACCCCTCGCCGGACGCGACTCGTGCGCGTGCCGGATCTGCGCGCATTCCGCTCGGCTGTTCGCGCGATCAGCGCCGACGCTGCCGGGCGCTCGACGCTGTCGACGCTGTCGACGCTGTCCCTCGGGGCGCCGCTGATCGTTGTGTCCACTGAGAGCGCCGCGCGTCAGATGCGCGCAGCCGACAGTGACGCGCAGGCGGTAACGCGCGACGAGCTCTACGACCGGTTTCACGCGCGGCTGCCGCATCCTCCGAGGCGCCTGACGGCGATCGAGCGCGACGTTATCGCGCACGCGTCCGCGCGGACGGCGTCAGCGGCGACGGACTTTCATCGCCGGCTCCGCCCAGGCCTGGTTGCCGAGATGCTGCGCTTCTACGATCAACTGCGGCGCCAGTCGCAATCGGTGAAGCGGTTCGAGGAGCTGATCTCAGACGCGCTCGGCACCGACGACATCGACCGCGGCGCGCAGCGCATGCGGCGGCAGACGTTGTTTCTGGCCTGCGCATTTCGTGAGTACGAGCGCCGTGTGGGCGGGTCCGGGGGTTGCGACGAGCATATGTTGCGCGACCGCCTCCTGGCCGAGTCGTCGCCGGACCCGATCCGCCGCATTGTTGTCACCGTCGCTGACTGGATCGCCGACGCGAATGGGCTGTTCGTCGCCGACTTCGATCTCCTGGCCCGCATCCCGGGGCTGGAGGCCATCGACATCATCGCCACCGAGGCCCTGCTCGGGTCAGGGTTCCACGAGCGATTGCACAGCTGGTGGCCAGGCATCGAGGAGGTCGAGGGCGCACCTTCCCCGGCTACCGGGCCCTCGCGACCGGTCCTACGGGTTCCACAAGGCGCGCCCGAAGGCGAACGGTGGTGGACGCACCGCGACCGGGAGGAGGAGCTGATCGCCGTCGCCCGGCAGCTCAAGGCCGATGCGCGGACCGGCGAGGCAGTGCCGCTCGACCGTGCGGCCGTCGTCTTCAAGCAACCGCTGCCGTACCTTTACCTTGCGCGGTCAGTCTTCGGCGGCGCGGGCATCCCGTATCGGACGTTCGACGCGCTGCCACTTGCCGCCGAGCCGACGACGGCGACCGTCGACCTTGTCCTCGAGACGGTCTCATCCAATTTCACGCGCGCGGCGCTCGTGGCGCTGTTGCGGTCCCCCCACTTCGCGTTCGCCGCTGGCGGCCAGACGCTGTCGCGCCAGGCGCTCGGCGCGTTCGACCGCACCTTGAGTGACGCTCGCTACCTGGGTGATGCTTCGCGGCTCGAGGCGCTGGCGGCGGAGCGGGCGAACGGCGGGGACGCCCCAGCGTTCGGAGCGGCGCTGGAGGTGGTGCGTGAGCTCGCACCGCTTGCCGGCACCGCCCCGGCCTCGGCGCATGTCCGGTGCCTGGCCTCCTTCTGGCGCAGCCATCTTCGACCGATTGACGCCGCGACCGCAGAGCCCGGGCTGGCGGCGCGGGAGCTCCGCGCTCGAGCCGCGATCGGCGAGACGCTCGAGGCGCTCGCCGCAGTCCACGCGGCTCACGACGATCCAGACTGGACGATCGAGGACCTGTCGCTGGCCGTCAGGCGCTGGATCGAGGACCAGACATTCGAAGTCGATCCAGGGGATCGCGGCCTTCACCTGCTCGACGACAACGCTGCCCGCTACGGCGACTTCGACGACGTCACGGTCGTGGGCCTGATCGACAGCGATTGGCCAGAGCGGCCGCGGCGCAACATCTTCTACCCGGCCGCGCTGCTCAAGTCGCTCGGCTGGCCGTCCGAAAAAGATCGCCGGGCAGCGGCGGACGCGCATTTCCTGGATCTCCTGGCTGCCGCGCGGCGGCGGACCACGCTCTCGATCTTCACGCTCGAAGACGACGCGCTTGCTACACGCTCGCTGCAGCTCGACGAGATCCCGCGAGCGAAGTTGTCGAGTGTCTCGAGCCCGCCGCTCCCGGCGTCACGCATCTTCGAGGACGAATCGCTGTCCCTCGAGCCCGTGTCCTTCGCGCCGCTCGATGCCGGAACGCGTGAGTGGGCGCACCTGCGCGCGTCCCGAACAGCGACCGACAGCGCGCAGTTCCACGGCTCTATCGATGCGACGGCCGCGCGCGCCTGGTCGGTCAGCGCACTCGAAACGTACCTCGGCTGCCCATTTCGTTTCTTCGCCCAGCACGTGCTGAAACTCGAAGAAGAGCCAGACGACGAAGAAGTGATGGACCCGAGGCGTCAGGGACAGCTCGTCCACGAGGTCTTCGAGAAGTTCTTCTCGGCGTGGCAGGGCGCGGGACACCGCGCGATCACGTCCTCGAACCTTGACGAGGCGCGGCGGATGTTCACCGCCGTGGTCGACGAAGCGCTGCGGGGCCTCCCCGAGGCGGAAGCGGGGCTCGAGCGCACGCGGCTTCTTGGCTCGCCTGCGGCGGCGGGACTCGGTGAGGCGGTTATCCGCATGGAGGCCGAGCGACTGACTCCCGTCGTCGAGCGCCTCCTCGAATACGAGCTGAAGGGGGAGTTTGAGTTCGCGACCGAGGCGGGTCCGCGGACGGTCGCGATCCGGGGCAAGGCGGATCGTCTCGATCTTCTTGCCGACGGGACGTTCCGGCTCGTTGACTACAAGCTGGGATGGCCGCCCGATCGCAGGAAGGCGCTTCAGCTACCTATCTACGGCCTCTGCTCGGAGCAGCGTTTGACCGAGCATCGCGGCCGCCGGTGGACGATGGGTGAGGCGGTCTATCTGGCGTTCAAAGGACCACGGCGAGTCGTCCCCCTTTTCCAGAACGACGCCGATCGCGGCAAGGTGCTTTCCGAAGCGCAGGCGCGGCTGGTCGCGGCGATCGACGCGATCGCGGCGGGGCAGTTCCCCCCGACGCCCGACGACGTTTACCGATGCGAGACCTGCAGCTTCTCGGCGGTGTGCCGCAAGGATTATGTCGGTGACGTCTGATCTTCGCCTGCCCTTCGACGACGAGGACCCGCCGATGGGCGCCGTTGCGGCCGACCTACCCGACAGTGCCGCGCGGACGGCGGCGGTCGATCCCGGGCAGAACGTCGTGCTCGAAGCATCGGCCGGCACGGGGAAGACACGTGTCCTCGTGGAGCGGTACGTCAACCTGCTCCGCGCCGGCGTCGAGCCCGATCACATCCTGGCCATCACCTTTACGCGCAAGGCCGCGGCCGAGATGCGCCAGCGCATCATTGACCGTCTGCGAGAGGCCAGCCGCCTCTCTGAATTCGATAAGGGACGCTGGCGCGATCTCCAGGCCCGAATGGGCGATATCGCGATCTCGACGATCGACGCGTTCTGCCTGGCGCTGTTGCGCGAGTTTCCGCTCGAAGCGGACGTCGATCCCGGGTTCGAGCTGGCGGCTGACACGGAGATTCCGAGGCTCGTCGAGGAGTCCCTGGACGCGGCATTCCGTATCTGTCGCGGCCTGGCTGCCAATGATGAAGATGTGGCGCTCGTCTTCGCGCAGCTCGGCGAACGGCGTCTCCGCAGCGGCATCGCGGCGCTGCTCGACCGACGCCTCGTCGCACCACAGGCGCTCAACCGATATCTTGCGCGCGGCCCCCGCGATCTCACGGCCGAGGTAGCCTCGCAGCACGCTGCCGAGCGCCTCCGCGACATCCTGAAGTCGATCCCGGGTGGCGCGGAGGAGTTCTTCCGCGATGGTCCCGTTCATCACCCGCAGTTTGCCATGCTCGCCGCGGACACCGGGCTGCTGCTGGCGGGGGCACCGACCGACGCGGCAGCCTTCCGCAACTTCGTCGATCGGCTGCGGGCCTACTTTCTGAAGCAGGACGGCGAGCCCAGAGGGAAGAACTTCATGGGTACCGGTTTCGCTGCCGGCGACTGCAAAACGGAGGATGCCTGGAAGCGTCACCGTCAGACCGCTACAGCGATCGCGCCCCTCGTCGCTGACGCGATCCGCGGCTTCCGGCGCGACCTGAACGTCGTGATGTCACGTGGCGTGCGGCGGATCTTCGCGGTCGCGCTCGGGCAGTACGAGCGCACGCTCGAATCGCACGCCCTGCTCGACTTCTCCGGCGTCCTCGATCGGGCGGTGAAGCTCCTGAAGGATCTCGACGAGTTTGCAGAGAGCCGTCTGCGCCTCGAGGCACGCCACCGCCACGTCTTGCTGGATGAGTTTCAGGATACGAGCCGCGCGCAATGGGAGCTCGTTCGACAGCTCGTCAAGAGCTGGGGCGAGGGCCTGGGCGCCTCCGACGATGCGATTGGGCCGTCAATTTTCGTCGTCGGCGATCGAAAGCAGTCGATCTACGGGTTCCGCGATGCCGACGTTTCCGTCGTGGACGACGCGGCGGTGTTCATTGAAGGGTTGCGGCCCGGCGGCCAGCCCCGACAGGCGATCACGGTCAGTTTCCGATCGGCCCCGGGCATCCTGGCGTTCGTCAACGATGTGTTTGCCGCCGTGGTCAGCGCGGAAGCGACCGCGACCGGCCGGCGCGATGGCTTCAGGTACGACGAACGAGATCGGTTTCCTGTCGAGGAAGGCGGCGACGACACGTCGGGGCAGACGCTTGGGCTCGTCGTCGGCGAGACCGTGCACGAGGCGGCTGAGCGAGTAGCGGACGAGATCGTCGCGCTGCTGACGAAGGTGCCCGGGTCGATCGTCCGCGACCGGGTTACGGGGCTGCGGCGCGACGCCAAGCCGGCCGACGTCGCGATTCTCTTCAGATCTCGCGACAGCCACCGGGAGTTCGAGTCGGCGCTGGAGCGCCGCGGCGTCTCCACCTATGTCTATAAAGGACTCGGGTTCTTCGAGTCGGACGAAGTGCAGGACGCGGTCGCCCTGCTGCGGTATCTGGCGGATCCGTTGTCGGATCTCCGAGCATCGGCGTTCGCTCGGTCGCGCCTCGTGCGGTTGTCGGATGGCGCGGTCGCGGCGCTCTGCCCGCGCGTGGCATCGGCGATCCTGGACGCTGCGCCACCGGCGAGCGTGTCGGTTCTGGGCGCGGAAGACCGTCGTGTGCTCGACCTGCTGAGGTCCGCGGTGCCGTCGTGGCTGGCCCGGGTCGATCGGCAGACCCCGTCCGATCTGCTCGACTCCATCTTGCGGGAAACCGCGTACGCATATGAGCTGCGGGGATCCAGGCGGCGGCAGGCGCGCGAGAACCTCAAGAAGTTTCGCGCCCTCATCCGGCGGGCGCAGAACCGCGGCTATGCCACGCTGGCGCGGCTGGCTGACCATCTGGAGCGACTGGCGGTCGGCGACGAGTCCAATGCCGCCATCGACGCGGTGGACTCCGTCAGCCTGATGACCGTGCACGCGGCCAAGGGGCTCGAGTTTCCGATCGTCTTCGTCGTAAACATGGGACGCGGGACTGGAGGCGTGCGCCCCGCGATTCGCGTGGCGGCTGGGGGCGACGATGTCCCCGGGGGCGGCCCCGGCGGCACCGAGTCATCGGTGGCCATCGCCGACTACCAGTCGGAAGCCGACGAGGACGCCTCCGCGCGGGAGCGCGAAGAGACCAAGCGCCTGCTCTATGTCGCGCTGACGCGGGGGCGCGACCGCCTGTATCTGTCAGCGACGGCGAAGGACGGCAAGTGCCGGATGGGCCGAGGCAGTCTGGGCGACGTGCTTCCGGACCCGGTCAAGCGATTGTTCGTCGACGCGGGACGCGCCGGGAATGCGGGGGACAACCTCGATGTCGTCTGGGTCGGCGGGAGCGGCGTGCGGCATCGTCTCGCGACGCCGCGAGCCTCAGACGTCCCGCAGAGACTCGTTCCGTCGCTGGGCGCTCCGGCGTTTACCGACGACTTCGAGCCGCTCTAGGGGAGTCCAGATCACCCAATCTACTTGGCCCGTCCGGCCCAGCGCTCGGCGCGGGCTTTGGCCTCTTCCTGGCTCGCGGCGACGAAAACAACAGAGCCGTCGGGCTTCCCGCTGGCGTCATGGCTGACCCATGCAATCCAGTGCGGGCCGCGGGCTTCAGTGTGGATTTGGAACGATCCTGACGTCATTTCGCGCAAATCTAGCAGATTTCGGCCATATTTGCATTGCGCTGGCGCCCGACCATTACATAGAATCGAGAGGTTGAAGGAGTCATAAGTGACGTTGACCTGTCCAAATTGCGGAAATGACCGGAACTTTCAGGTCAAAACGCTGCAGATGCACGTAGTAAGCGTCGACGGCGGCCGCGTGGAAGTGACCGAGGAAAGTCGCCCGGCAGTGTTCGAGGTGTTGTGTGACGAGTGCGAGACCGAGCTGAAGTTCGCCGAGTTCGAAGATACGCTCCGCAAAGAAGTTCTGCTGACGATCGGCGCACGCTGAGCGCGCGCGCCGGTCTCTTCCGACCGATTCGTCAGTTTTCTTCTTCTGCCTCCTCGAAATAGTCACAGTCCGGACACACCCACTCGCGCGCCGCGTACGTGGTGGCACTCGGATTGCCTGGAATCTGCACGACGCGCTTGCGCTCGCGCAAATTCATCGAGCCGCCGCACTGCGGGCATTCGCGCGTAGCAGGCATGATTATTGGTTGTCGGCAATCGCACGTTATCACCGTGGTGCTGCCTTGACAAGCACCGGACCCACTCCTATCGTTAGCTGGACTTCGATGCCTCACGAGTGCTTTGCCGACGAGATTGCCATCGACTTTCCGTCCGTGGGACGGGTAGTCGAGCGTATGCGCGATCGGTTTCTTGGCGAGCGCGCGGACGCGGACGTCCTCACGGCCGAGGTTTCCGTGTCCCAGTTCGAAGCACGGCGCGGACACGTCGTGCCCATTGAGGTACCTGTCCGCGCCACGTGTCCGGCGTGCGGGGGCCGTGGCGAGACCTGGGCCGAGCCGTGCGCGGCCTGCTTCGGTACCGGCGAGTCCCTGCTGCAACACACCGTCCGCGTGTCGGTGCCGCGTGGCGTCGCCGATGGGGCCCGCCTCCGCCTGCGCCTCCGCTCGCCCGATGCGCCGTCGGTGCGCGTCGAGGTCCGTGTCGTCATCCGACCTGCTGCGATTTAACGCACCATCGCCATCCAAGCGGCAATGGAAGTTGATTTCCTGGGCGTGCTGTTCATCGTCTGGGGGTTATTGACCGCGCTCGTCGGCGTGTCGACGCTGGCGCTCGGCGTGGGTGCTGTCGCGCTGATCGCCTCCGCGAGCCGGGGCGGGGGCGCCGGGCAGGTGGCGGCCGGCGTGACGGCTGCGGTGTTCACGGCGCTCGCCGTCATCGCCATCGTGTGGGGCGCCGCGCACGTCGTGGTGGGCGTGCCGCTTCGCCGTCACAGGCCGCGGGCGCGCATCATGGCGCTGGTGCTCGGGTCGGTGGATCTCCTGCTTCTGCCTTACGGTACGGCGCTCGGTGTGTACGCGCTGTGGATTCTGCTGAGTGAGCGGGGGAAGAACTCCTTCGTCGCGAATGGCTAATGGCTGGAGGGCCTGAAGACTCATGGTCGCGTGCAGTTGCCTCGGCCGGCTCAGAGTCTTCAGCCCGCGTCAGGGTCCTCAGGCGGTTCAGGGCTCGTCGGTTGTACCGGGCGTCGTCCACGGACCGCAGCGGGCGACTCGTTTGACGGCCAGCCATCCGCCGCGCAGCACGCCGTCACGTTGGATGACCACCTCCGCGTAGCGGCTGCACGTCGGCGTGAAGCGGCAGCGGATCCCGATGCGCGCCGCGAGCGGCGAGAGCGACCGCTGGTAGACGTGGATGCCGCCGGCGACAGCCTTCCGCGCGTCGAAGCTGGACGCCGAACGGGTGAACCGATGGAAGGTGAACCCCAGGACGACCAATCCAACGAGCGCGCACGCGAGCGCGGCGCGTCTAGAAGCGGCTCGCGTACTCGCTGATCCCCGGGACGATGAGACGTCCGCCGTTGAGGCCCTTGACGATCGCGGCGATGTGGAGAGCCAGAATGCCGACCCAGCCGAACACGAAGAGCAGGCTGAGCACGCATCCGAGCCCGAACGTCGCGAGGCTGACGATGCTCGTCATCACGATGTAGGTCACAATCAACGCGAGCTCCCCGACCGCGAGCACGAGGCCGTTTTTCGCATGCCACTGGACCTCGGGGTCATGCTTCTCGAGGACGAGCGGAACGAGCGCCAGCAGCCACAGGTAGGAAAGCACGATCATCACGCTGCGGTTCGCGGAAACCGTCGATTCCGGCATGCGCCGCGAGTGTACGATATTCTTGAGGATATGCAAGTAGAGCAGGGCGCTGTGCTCGAGGCGTTGAAGGTCGTCCGCGATCCCGATCTCAATCGCGACATCGTCGGCCTGGGGTTCATCAAGAATCTGTCGATCGAAGGCGGCCGCGTCGCGTTCACGATCGAGCTGACGACGCCGGCGTGCCCGGTCAAGGATCAGATGCGCGACCAGGCGCGTGCCGCGGTGATGCAGCTGCCGGGCGTCGCGTCCGTCGACGTCACGCTGAGCGCGCGGGTGCGCGAGGCGGTCAGCGCCGATGGCCAGCGGCAGTCGGTCCCTGGCGTGAAGAACGTGATCGCGGTTGGCGCGGGCAAGGGTGGCGTCGGCAAGACAACGGTGGCCGTGAACCTCGCCATCGCGCTCGCGAAATGCGGCGGCAAGGTCGGCGTCATCGACGCGGACATCTACGGCCCCAATGTGCCGATCATGCTCGGCATGAAGGGACAGCTCATCACGGACGGCCAGAAGATCGTGCCGGCTGAGAAGTACGGCCTGCAGGTCATCTCGATGGGCTTCCTCACGAGCGACGACGCGCCGATCATCTGGCGCGGGCCGATGCTCCATGGCGCGCTGCAGCAGTTCTTTCGCGAGGTGCGCTGGGTCGATCTGGACTATCTGGTCATCGATCTGCCGCCCGGGACGGGCGACGTCGCGCTCAGCCTGAGCCAGACCGTGCCGGTGGCCGGCGCGCTCGTTGTCACGACGCCGCAGCAGGTGTCGCTCGCGGACAGCCGGCGGGCGGTCGCGATGTACAAGAAGTTGAACATCCCGACGCTCGGCATCATCGAGAACATGAGCTACTTTGTGTGCCCGAATTGCGCGCACGAAGCCGACATCTTCGGCCACGGCGGCGGCGAGCGGATGGCGTCCGACCTGGGCATTCCGTTCGTGGGCCGGATCCCGATCTACCAGCCGATCCGTGAGGGAAGCGACATTGGCGTGCCGCTCATGATCAGCGAGCCCGAGTCGCCCGCGGCCCGCGCGTTCATGGCGGCGGCGGAGCGGACGGCGGCGCAGGTGTCGATCGCGAGCTACAACCGGCCCACAATTCCGTTGACCGTGGTGAGGTGAACATGAACTCTTCGTGCCTTCGTAGCCTGCTGGTGGCAGTGGTCGCGACCGTGGGGTGCGCGCCGATGGCCGGCACGACGCCGGCGAGCGGCGCCGCGATGCCCTCCTCGATCATCGACCCGTACCTCGAGATCGAGAGCGCGCTTGCGGAGGATCGGACGGACGGCATCAAGGCGAGCGCGGGGACCATTGCCACGGCCGCGACAGCGCTCGGGGCCCCGGCGATGAAGATCGACACCGCGGCGCTGGCGCTCTCGGCGGCCGCGGAGGCGGCCGATCCGGACATCAAGAGCGTCCGCGAGAAGTTCGGCGCGCTCAGCGACGCCCTCGACACCTACATGAAGGGTTTGAAGCTGACGCCGCCGGAGGGCGTGCGCGTCGCGTACTGCCCGATGGCCCAGAAGCCATGGATGCAGAAAGGCGATACTCTCGCGAACCCATACTACGGCAGAGAGATGCCAACCTGCGGCAGCTTCCGGTGACGCTGTCCTTCACCAAGCACACGCTGGCGAACGGTCTCGACCTGCTGATCCATGAGGATCATGCGTGCCCGATCGTGGCCGTCAACGTCTGGTATCACGTTGGATCCAAGAACGAGCGGCCCGGCCATACAGGTTTCGCCCACCTCTTCGAGCACCTCATGTTCGAGGGCTCGCAGCATCACGACCACGGGTATTTCCAGCCTGTCCAGGGAGCGGGCGGCACGCTGAACGGGTCGACCAACGCGGATCGCACGAACTACTGGGAGGTGGTGCCGTCCAACGCGCTCGAGCTCGCGCTCTGGATGGAATCCGACCGCATGGGGTACCTGCTGCCGGCGCTCACCGACGCAAAGTTCACCAACCAGCGCGACGTTGTCCTGAACGAGCGGCGGCAGAACTACGAGAATCGCCCGTACGGCCTGGCGCCCATGGCGATGCTCGCGGCGTTGTTTCCGTCAGAGCATCCCTATCACTGGACGACCATCGGCGAGGTCGACGATCTTCATGCGACACGCCTCGACGAAGTGCACGCGTTCTTCCGGCGCTACTACCATCCGGCGAACGCGTCGATCGCGCTGGCCGGCGACCTCGATCCGGACGAGGCGGTCACGCTGGTGGATCGCTACTTCGGCGAGATTCCCGCTGGCGAGCGCGTCAGCCCCGTCCGCGCCTCGGCGTCGCTCCCGCGCGACGTGCGCATCTACTTCGAGGATCGCGTCGAGCTGCCACGGCTCTATCTCGGCTGGCTCACGCCTGCCATGTTCGCCGACGGCGACGCCGATCTCGATCTTGCGAACGACCTCCTCGCCAACGGCAAGACGTCGCGGCTGTATCGTCGCCTGGTATTCGAGCAACGGGTTGCCACCGATGTGTCGGCGTCGCAGAACTCCCGGGAGATCGCCGGCTACACGCAGATTGCCGCGACCGCCGCGCCGGGCCATGCGCTCGAGGGCATCGAATCGATCATCCTGGACGAAATCCAGCGTGTCGTTGCCGATGGACCGACTGATGATGAAATGGAGCGCGGGCGGGCGCAGGCCGAGTCGCAATTCATCTTCCGACTGCAGACCGTGGGCGGCTTCGGCGGCAAGTCCGATCAGCTCAATGCCTACAACGTCTTCATGGGCGATCCGTCGTACTTCGACCGCGACCTCGCGCGGTATCGCGCGGTGACGCCGCGGTCCATCTCCCAGGCCGTGGCGCGGTATCTCGATCCCCAGGCGCGCGTCACCCTCAGCGTCGTCCCGCGCGGCCGGGCGGACCTGGCCGCGCCCCACTCCGAGCTGGTGGCGGTCTCGTAAGATGACGAGATGAGCGAAATCGCGACGGTCGATCGCACGAAGCTGCCGGAGCCGGGGCCCGCGCGATCGTTTGCATTTCCGCCGGTCGAGAAATCCACGCTGCCGAGCGGCCTGCGGGTCTGGACGGTGCGCCACGCGCAGATCCCCGTCGTCTCGTTCATCCTCTGCGTCGCGCGCGGATCGGCCGCCGACCCGCCGGGCCGGGAGGGTCTCGCGGCGATCACGGCCGACATGCTCGACGAGGGCAGCGGGGACCGTACGGCCATTCAGATGCACGAGGCGCTCGCGCGTCTCGGCGCCCAGTTCGACACCGACATCGGGTCGGACGCGACCGCGGTCAGCGTCACGGGCCTCAGCCGCGTCGCGGATCCGGCGCTCGCGCTGGTCGCGGACGTGGTCGCCCGGCCTGCGCTGCGTGAAGACGATTTCGAGCGGGTCCGGCAGCTCCGGCTGCACCGTCTGAAACAGATGCGCGATTCGCCCGCGGGCGTCGCCGACCGCGCGTTTCTGAAGCTTCTCTACGCCGACCATCCATACGGTCATTCACCCATCGGCAACGAAGCGTCGCTCGCATCGCTCACGATCGACGACGTGCGCGAATTCCACGCGCGCGAGATCGGCCCGGGTGCGGCGACGCTCATCGCGGTCGGCGACTGCGATCATCGCGCGATGGTCCGCCTCGCGGGCGAGCTATTCGGCGGCTGGACAGCGGGCGTCACAGAAGACGCGGCGGGGGCTGCGGCGGCGCCGCCGGGCGTACGATTGGCGGTGGTGCCGAGGCCGAACGCCCCGCAATCCGAGCTGCGCATCGGTCACGTCGCGGCGCCGCGTGACACGCCGGATTACCACGCGCTGGCGCTGGCGAATGCCATCCTTGGCGGCCAGTTCGTCAGCCGAATCAACCTCAACCTCCGCGAGGACAAAGGCTTTACGTACGGCGCGCGGACCTCGTTCGAATTCCGGCGCCGGCCGGGTCCGTTCGTGCTGCAGGTCAGCGTGCAGACAGCGGCGACGGTGCAGGCCATCGAGGAGTCGATCGGGGAGATCGCCGCCATCCGGGGACCGCGGCCGGTGACGCCCGAAGAGCTGGCGTTCGGCATCGCGGCGTTGACGCGCGGGTACGCGAGGAACTTCGAGACCGCGGATCAGATTGGCCGGGCCGTCATGCAGCTTGCCCTGTACGACCTGCCGGATGACTACTATGCTCAATTCGTCAGCCGTGTGGAAGCGGTGACCCGCGACGAGGTGTCGCGCGTCATGACCCGCCACGTAGATCCCGTCCGGCTCACGACGCTCATCGTGGGCGACCTGGACGCGATCGGCCACGACCTGCCGCGGCTCGCGTTAGGCGATCCGCTCGTTCTGGCGGCGGAAGAACTCTAATCTGGAAGCTTTTGCGACGCCCCGGAATCTTGATCTTGGGGCGCGGCAACTGCACGCGACCATGAGTCTTCAGCCCGCCTCAGAGAGCCTTACAGCCAGTTGACCAGATGACCAAATGAGAGCCGTCCGCTTTCACTCTCACGGCGGGGTCGAGGTGCTTCGCTACGAGAACGCGCCGGACCCGGACCTCCTGCCCGGCGACGTGCTGGTCCGCGTCCGGGCGTGCGCGCTGAATCACCTCGACTTGTGGGAGCGGCGCGGGCTGCGGCACGTTCCGATTCCTCTGCCGCACATCTCGGGCAGCGACGTCGCGGGCGAGGTCGTCGCCTCGGCGGCGAGCGGCGTGCCGCTGGGGCAGCGCGTGATGCTGCAGCCAGGCATCAGCTGCGGGAGGTGCGCCGCGTGCCTCTCGGGGGCCGATAACCGCTGCCCGCAGTACGAGGTGCTTGGCTACCAGAACCATCAGGGTGGCTACGCGGAGCTCGTCAAGGTACCGGCGCAGAACCTCATCGTCATTCCTGGCGACATCGACTTCGTGCAGGCGGCGGCCTTCCCTCTCACGTTTGTCACCGCCTGGCACATGCTGGTCACGAAGGCGCGCGTCGCGCGCGACGAGCAGGTCCTCGTCCTCGCGGGAGGCAGCGGCGTCGGCCAGGCCGCGGTTCAAATTGCGCGGCTCCACGGCGCACGTGTCATCGCCACGGCGGGATCGGACGACAAATTGGAGCGGGCCCGCGAGCTGGGGGCAGGCGACGTCATCCACCACCATCGCCAGGACATCGCCGAGGAGGTGATGCGGCTGACGAACAAGCGGGGCGTTGATGTCGTCATAGAACATGTCGGCGAGGCGACATGGGCCAGGAGCGTGCGGGCGCTGGCACGAGGCGGGCGGCTGGTGACGTGCGGCGCCACGACGGGCACGGCGGGGTGCCTGGATCTGGCGGCGCTCTTTTCCAAACAACTGTCGATTCTGGGCTCTTACATGGGAACGAAAGGCGAGCTGATCGCGGCCGCGCGGTTCTTTTTCAAAGGCGATCTGAAGCCGGTCGTCGACCGTACGTTTCCGCTGGCGGACGCCGCCCTCGCGCAGCAGAGGTTGGAGGCGTCCGGGCAATTCGGCAAGATTGTTCTTGACGTGTGATGCGACTGCAACGCCTGAGCATCAGCTTGTTCGCGTTCGTAGCGGTGGTGAGCATCGCGCTGGCCGCCGCGACCATCTGGTTGTTCCTGACCAATCCCGTCACGGTCGCCAACGCGGTCAACGAAGGCGAGATTTCTCCGCTCGTCCGCAACCTTGCACAGGTCCTGTATCAGGCGCTCAGTGGGATCTTGAAGTATTTGTAAACAGGTTCGCGAGGTTCGCAGGGTGCTAGCGAACCAGTTCTTTTCTAAGAAACCGCGTCAGGATCCAACCATCGGCGAACTTGAACGGTGCCTTCCCGGTGCTGTAGTGACCGCAGCGCAGCACCGCGACCTCATGAGGCACGCCCTCGTCGCGAAACGCCCGGACGAGCTCCTCCGACAGGTCGACCGGAAACGTCAAGTCGTACCGCGCATACACCAGGAGCGTCTTCCGATCGCGAAGGCGATCGAGATACCAGCGCGGGCTGATTGGCCGCCACAGCGTCCGCAGTAAATCGAGCTCGATGTGGCCGTCCAGCGCTTCGCGGACATGTTGCGTGGAGAGCCCGCGCCACACGACGTCGGCGAAGTGGGGCGAGATGTGGTTCAGCGCTTGTGCCCGGATCAACGGCTCGTGCGCCGCAGTCAGCAGCGACAGGCACGACCCGAGGCTCGTCCCGAGAATGCCGATGCGGTCATAACCTTCGGCGGCGAGCCATGCGATCGCGCGTCGCGCATCGAGGACCGCCTGGCGGCACACCTGCAGCGTTCGCGCGATGTTTGCGCTGACGATGTAGTCCGCGCGGTGCAGCTCGGGCGGCATGCGCCGATCGTGATAGGGCAGGCTGAGGCGCAGCGCAGCCATGCCATTCCACGCGAGCAGCTTGCACAAGCCGAGGTGACCGCCGGGATCGGCATTCCATTGTGGGAGGACAAGGACGGCGGCTGACGTGGATCTCGCCGCGGGGCGAGCCCGAACGTACCGACAATAAACAGTATTGTTCTCCGCGTGGGGCGTCACGAGCGCACTCGGAAATGTCAGCACGCCTCCGTCCAGCTCCGATCGCAGTGTGTAGTCGGACGTCGGCGCTGGCGTATAGAAGGCATCCGTATCGGCCATGATGGCCGCGACCCATTCGCTGAGGCCCGTGGCGGCACCCGCGTCGCCAGCGTCGCCCCCGTCGCCAGCCTCCCAAGGGCCAGGGGCGTGTCCGTTCCGCGGAATCCAGTCGACACCCCAATCGAACGGACGAACGACGCGATCCTTCGTCGCGAACGCGAGCCGCCGCTCCCATGCATGGAAGATTGCCTCGAGCACCGACCCTCATGCTATACTGCGTCGTTCAAATGCGCGCGATGGCCGACATGCGAAAGCGGGCGAAGCGTTCCAAGTGGTCCAAGCGGGCCATCTGGACAACTTGTGCCGTCGTCGGAGTCTCCACACTCGTGCGCTAAGTCACTCGCACAACCGAGCCATCTCCAGCCGACGCGGTTCACACCGGGTCGGCTTTTTTTTTGACGTACGGGAGTCGTCATGTCACCAATCGAAGTGGGCATCCTCGGCGCGACCGGAGCGGTCGGGCAGCAGTTCATCGCGCTTCTCGCGGCACATCCATGGTTCAAGGTCGCCTGGCTTGGCGCGAGCCAGCGCTCTGCGGGCAAGGCGTATCGCGATGCCACCGCGTGGCGCCTCCCGGCGGCGTTGCCTGACGACGTTGCGAAGCGCCAGGTGGACGCGGCGACGCCGGGGCGGGCGCCCAAGCTCGTGTTCTCGGGGCTCGACTCGTCAGTGGCGGGGGAGATCGAAGCGGCCTTTGCCCATGCCGGCCATGTCGTGGTCAGCAACGCGCGCAACTACCGCATGGACGCCGACGTGCCGCTCCTCGTCCCTGAAGTGAACGCGGATCATCTCGCGTTGTTGAAGACGCAGTCGGCTGCGCGGGGCTGGCCTGGCCTCATCGTGACGAATCCCAACTGCGCGACCGTCGTGCTCGCGATGGCACTCGCGCCGCTTCGTCCCTTCGGGTTGAAGAACGTGATGATCACGACGCTGCAGGCGATCTCCGGGGCTGGATATCCGGGGGTCGCGTCGTGGGACATCCTCGCCAACGTGATTCCATACATCGGCGGGGGGGAGGAAGAGAAGATTCAGACCGAGACGAACAAGATTCTCGGGACGCTTCGCGGAGGCGCGGTCGTGCCGCACCCCATGGCGGTCAGTGCGACGACGACGCGGGTGCCCGTGCACAACGGGCACACCGGGTCCATCTCGATTGCCTGCGAGCAGACGCCCGACGCCGACGCGCTCATTGACGCCTGGCGCTCGTTCAAGGGCAAGCCGCAGGAGATGGCGCTTCCGTCCGCGCCGGCCCGGCCCATCGTCTACCTGACCGATCAGAATCGTCCTCAGCCCGCGCTGGACGCGGATCGCGACGGCGGGATGACCGTCACTGTGGGGCGTCTGCGTCCATGCCAGGTGCTCGACTTCAAGTTCGTGGCGCTCGGGCACAACACGATCCGCGGCGCGGCCGGGGCGGCCGTCCTCAACGCCGAGTTGATGCGCGAGGAGGGCCTGTTGTGAGCGTCGTGATGAAATTCGGCGGGACCTCGGTGGCCGATCCCGCCGCGATCGACCGGCTCATCGGCATTGTGCGCGGGCAGCAGGCGAAGGACGGCGCGCCGCCCGTCGTCGTGGTTTCAGCGCTGGCGGGCGTCACCGACAAGCTGGTCGCGGTCGTGGCGCTCGCCGAAGAGGGTAACGGCGAGAAGGCGGCGGCCGAGCTCAGGGAGATCCTCGATCGCCACGTCCGCGTGGCCGCCGCGGTCACGAGCGACAGCCGCGAGGCGGTGATTGGGGATGTCAAGAGAGAGCTCGACGAGCTGACGGGTCTCGTGCATGCGTTGTCGGTGCTCCGGGAAGTCTCACCGCGCTCGCTCGATGCGGTGCTGGCCGCCGGTGAAATGGTCAGCAGCCGCATCGTCGCGGCGGCGATGGCCGATCACGGGGTGCCCGGTGAATGGGTCGACGCGCGTCGAGTGCTCGTGACCGATGCCGAACATAACAGTGCCGCGCCCGACACGATCGGCACGACCGACCGGATGCGCGAGCAGATCGGGCCCATCATCAGCGCCGGACGCGTTCCCGTGCTCGGCGGCTTCATCGGCGCGACCTCCACCGGCGTCACGACGACGCTCGGCCGCGGAGGGTCAGATTATTCGGCAGCGATCTTCGGCGCCGCGCTCGACCTCGACGAGATTCAGATCTGGACCGACGTGGACGGCATGTTGACCGCTGACCCCCGCATCGTGCCGGAGCCGCGCGTCGTGCCGCATCTGTCGTTTGCGGAAGCATCCGAGCTCGCGTACTTCGGCGCGAAGGTGCTCCATCCCAGCACGATCCTTCCGGCGGTCGCCAAGAACATCCCTGTCAGGATCCTCAATTCCCGGCGGCCCGAAGGCGCCGGCACGCGCATCACCGCCGCTGGCGGGCCCAGCATCGCCGCCGGCGCGGCGTCCGCCGGCCAGTTGACCGCGATCGCGTGCAAGCGCGACGTGACGGTCATCGACATCACGTCGACCCGAATGCTGATGGCGCATGGCTTTCTCCGCCGGCTCTTCGAGGTGTTCGAGCGCCTGAAAACGGCTGTGGACGTCGTGACAACGTCGGAGGTCAGCGTGTCGGTCACCGTGGACGACACCCGTCGCCTGGAGGCTATCGTAGACAATCTCCGCAGTTTCGCCGACGTGAGCTGCGAGCCAGAGATGGCGATCATCTGCGCGGTGGGAGAGAATCTACGGACCGACCCGGCGCTCTTCGGGCGGGCGGTGACCGCGCTCGATCGGGTTCCGCTGCGGCTCGTGTCGCAGGCAGCGTCACGGCGGAACGTCACGTTCGTCCTGCGTAACGCGGACGTGCCCCATGCGATGATGCGCTTGCACGAGACATTCTTCTGATGCGGATCTTACTGGTTGGCCACGGCAAGATGGGCAGGCTCGTCGGCGAGCTGGCGCCGGGCTATGGCGCTGAAGTCGCCGGGGTCATCGACCCGCAGTCGCCCGCGCACGGTGGCGGCCCTGAGGCTGCCGCCTGGAACGGTGTGGACGTCGCGATCGACTTCTCGACGCCCGACGTCGTCGGCGCGAACGCGGCGGTGCTCGCCCGCCGGGGCATCAGCCTCGTAATCGGGACAACGGGCTGGCAGAAGGACGAGGCGTTGGTGCGCCAGGCGGTCGCCGACGGCGCGGTCGGCGCGGTGGTCGCGCCGAATTTCTCCACCGGCGTTGTCCTCTTCGAAGCAATCGTGGCACGGGCCGCGCAGCTTTTCGCGCCTCAAGACGATGCCGGCGCGTTCCTGCACGAAGCCCACCACGCAGCGAAAAAGGACGCGCCATCGGGAACCGCGCTCGCTCTCCGCCGCGTGATGGAGCGGTCGGGGTACGCGCGGCCGATCGACGTGTCGTCCACACGGGCGGGGTTCATTCCGGGGACGCATACAGTCGGATTCGACCTCCCAGCCGAGACCATCACGCTGACGCACGCAGCCCGGGATCGCACGGCTTTCGCGCGCGGAGCGATTGCGGCGGCGAAATGGGTGCGCGGCCGGCGCGGATGGTTCACGATGAAAGACGTGCTTGAACTCTGAGACGTGAGGATCTGAGGATCTGAGGATTTGAGAATTGGAGAATTGGAGAGCACGACATGAGAGAGCCATTTACAGGAGTTGGCACCGCGCTCGTCACGCCGTTCACGAGCACGGGCGCGCTCGACGACGCGGGCGTGCGGCGGCTGGGCCGCCGGCAGATTGATGCGGGCGTTCACTTCCTGTGCCCCTGTGGGACGACGGGCGAGAACCCGACGCTGACCGACGCCGAGCGGGCGCGCATCGTCGAGATCCTCGTGGACGAGGCGAAAGGGCGCGTGCCGGTGCTCGCCGGCGCCGGCGGCTACGATACCAAAGAGGTCATCGAGCTCGGCGAGCTCATGCGACGAGCGGGGGCGTCGGGCCTTCTGTCCGTGACGCCGTACTACAACAAGCCCTCTCAGGAAGGCCTCTACCAGCACTACAAGGCGATCGCCGCGAGCACACCGCTGCCCATCATTGTCTACAACGTGCCGGGCCGCACGGGCGTGAACGTCGAGGTCTCGACCCTCGCGCGGCTGGCGCAGATTCCCAACATCATCGGCGTCAAGGAAGCGTCGGGCAACGTGACGCAGATGTGCGAGATCCGCCATGCCGTCCCGGACCACTTCCTCGTCCTTTCGGGAGACGACGCGTTGACGCTGCCGTTGATGGCGATTGGCGGGCGCGGCATCATCTCGGTGGCATCGAACGAGATTCCAGCGGAGATGACGGCGATGGTCGAGGCAGCCGAGCGCGGCGACTTCGCCGCGGCGCGCGCGATTCACACGCGCATCCTGCCGCTGATGCTCGGAAACTTCATGGAGGCGAACCCGATTCCCGTCAAGGCGGCCATGGCGGCCATGGGGCTGCTCGAGGAGCATTACCGGCTGCCGATGTGCGGCCCGCGCGCCGAGTCGCGAGAGAAGATCGTCAAGCTGCTCAAGGATCTCAACCTCTACAAGGCCGCGCTCGTATGAGCCGCACCAGTGCCAGCGGAACCCTGTGAGCCTCCAGGCGGACATCGAATCGCTCGTCGCGGAGGGCGCGTCGGCGGACCGCGGGCGCGCGCGCGAGGCATTCGCCCGGCTGCGGGAGGCGCTCACGGCCGGTGTCGTGAGGGCTGCGGAACCCGACCCGTCCGCGCCCAGCGGGTGGCGCGTGAACACCTGGGTGAAGCAGGGCATCCTCCTGGGCTTCAGGTTCGGCGACACGGTCGACATGTCGCTCACGCACATCGAGCGTTACGAGCCGTTCTTCGATAAGGACACGCTGCCGGTCCGGAAGTTCAAGGAGGGAGTCAACGCCGGCGTGCGCATCGTCCCCGGGGGATCTGCTGTGCGTGACGGCGCGTACCTGGCGCGCGGCGTCATCTGCATGCCGCCGATGTACGTGAACATCGGCGCCTGGGTCGGAGAGGGCACGATGATCGACTCACATGCGCTCGTCGGCTCGTGCGCGCAGGTGGGCGCGCGCGTGCACGTCAGCGCCGGCGCGCAGATCGGCGGCGTCATCGAACCCGTTGGCGCGCTCCCGGTCATCGTCGAGGACGACGCGCTCGTGGGCGGCAACACGGGGCTCTACGAGGGCGCGGTCATCAAGACGCGCGCGGTCGTCGGCGCCGGAACGGTGCTGACGGGATCGACGCCTGTCTACGATCTGGTGCGCGGCGAGATCATCCGGCCCACGGCCGACCGTCCGCTCGTCGTGCCGGAAGGGGCGGTGGTTGTGCCCGGCGCGCGCGCGGTGACCTCCGGCAGAGGCCCGGAATGGGGCCTTTCGCTCTCGACGCCGGTCATCGTCAAGTACCGCGACTCTCGAACCGACACGCGCACGGAGCTCGAGTCGTGGATTCGGTAGAGCGCGTCGACGTCGTCACGCTCACGCGCGCCCTGGTGGACATCGACTCCACCACCGGCCGTGAAGGGGATGCCGGCCGCTGGCTGGCGGACTACCTGCGCGGGCGTGGGTTTGCCGTCACCGAGCAGCGCGTAGACACGTCGCGCTTCAACGTCATCGCGAGCGTCGGCCACCCGCGGGTGGTGCTTTCAACCCATTTCGACTGCGTGCCGCCCTTCTTTCCGAGCCGGGTTTCGGGCGACCGCATCCACGGCCGCGGCGCCTGCGACGCGAAAGGCATCCTCGCGGCGCAGATCGCGGCGGTGGACCGGCTCCGCCGCGAGGGCGAGACGCACGTCGGCCTCGTGTTCGTGGTCGGCGAGGAGCGCGGGAGCGACGGTGCGCGGGAGGCCAACAAGCTCGCCACCTCGAGCCGGTTCCTCATCGACGGTGAGCCGACGGACAATCGTCTCGGCCTCGCGACGCGCGGTGTGCTCCGGTTGAAGCTGCGCACGACGGGCCGCGCTGCGCACTCGTCCTTCCCAGAGCTCGGCGAGTCCGCGATCGACAAGCTGATCGACGCGTTGATCCAGCTCCGCTCCGTTCCGCTGCCATCGGATGGCGTGCTCGGCCAGACGCACTACACGATTGGCCTGATTTCCGGCGGGGTGGCACCCAACGTGGTGTCGCCGGCAGCGGAGGCTGAAGTGATGTTCAGGACGGTGAGCGATGCCGAGCGCGTGCGGCGCGCAGTGGCCGTGCTCGGTCCGCGCGTCGAAGTCGAGAACGTGCTGGAAGTGCCTCCTGTCAGATTGAAGGTCGTTCCCGGCTTCGACGCCGCCGTCTTTCCCTTCACGACCGACATCCCGTTCCTTGCGGCGTGGGGCGAACCGCTGCTCTTCGGACCCGGCTCCATCCACCTGGCGCACACGGCCGACGAGTTCGTCTCCATCACCGAGCTGCACGACGCCGTGCATCATTACGTGGCGCTGGCGCGCGCGCTGGTGTGACCTGGTGACCGACCCGCGCGCCGAGTACGGCAGGCGGTTGCACGTCTGGCGCGAGCGGATCGCCACCTTCGATCGAACGCACCTACTCATCTCGAACAGCCGGCTGGTGGTCGCGCTCGGCGGCGCCGTGTTCTTCTGGCTGGCGTTCGTCCGGCGCACACTACCGCCGGCGTGGCCAATCGGTGCGGCCATCGTGTTTACCGGCCTCGTGGTCCGACACGCGCGGCTGCTCCAGCGAGCCGACCGCGCCCGCCGGGCGGAGCAGTGGTACGCACGCGGTGTTGACCGGCTTGACGGACGCTGGGCCGGGCGGGGCAGAGCCGGGGTGAGGTTCCTGGAGGGCCATGACTACGCGCGCGACCTCGACCTGTTCGGCCGCGGGTCGCTCTTCGAGCTGCTGAACACGGCTCATACCGAAGCGGGCGAGGACGCGCTCGCGAGGTCGATCGGCGCCGGCGCGCCGATCGCTGAGGTCGTGGCGCGCCAGGCCGCGGTCGACGAGCTGCGCGACAAGATCGACTTCCGCGAAGACCTTGCGGTCCTCTCGGCGGAAAGCGAAGTCAGCCGCACGGGCGCGATGGCGGCATGGGCCGGATCGCCGCCGGCTGGACTTACCACGCTGGCGGCGGTGGTGTTCGCCGGGTGCGCGGCGGCGACCGTTTCGGTCGCGGCCCTCGTCCTCATGGAGCGGCTCGGAGCCAGGTGGCTGCTCTTCTGGCTGGTCGTCGAATCGGGGGTCATCATGGCCTGGCAGCGTCCCGTGCGCAGGGCGCTGTCGGGAGTCGCCACTGCCGACCACGATCTCGCGCTCGTCCGCGACCTCCTGGCGCGGATCGAAGTCGAGCCGATGCGCGCGCCGCTTCTCGCCGCGATCAGACAGAGACTGCTGACCGACGGCATGCCGCCGTCGCGACGCATCGCGCAGCTCCGGCGTCTGGTGTCGTGGCTCGACTCGACGCGCAACCAGATGTTTGCGCCGTTCGCCCTGGCGCTCCTGCTGCCGCAGCAGCTGGCGAGCGCCATCGACCGCTGGCACGCGGCGTACGGTGCGCGCGTCGTCGAGTGGCTCGTCGCGATCGGCGAGCTCGAGGCGCTGGCCGCCATCGGCACGTACGCGTTCGAGCACCCACGCGATCCGTTTCCGTCGCTGACCGAGGACGGGCCGTTGTTCGAGGCGGATGCGCTCGGGCACCCGCTCATGCCAGAGGACGCGTCGGTGCGCAACGACGTCGCGCTCGGCCATCGCGCGCCGCGAGTCGCCGTGATCAGCGGCTCGAACATGTCCGGCAAGAGCACGCTGCTGCGGTCGGTGGGCGTCAACGTCGTGCTGGCGCTCGCGGGCGCGCCGGTGCGGGCCGGGCGGCTTCAGCTGTCGCCGCTGGTGATCGGCGCCACGCTCAAGGTCGAGGACTCGCTCCAGGCGGGGCACTCCCGCTTCTACGCGGAGATCCTGCGCATCCGTGACATCGTCAACGGCGCGCGGACGGCGGCGGCGCCGTGGTCGATGCTCTTTCTCCTCGACGAGATCCTGCACGGCACCAATTCCTACGACCGGCGCATCGGCGCGGACGCGATTGTGCGGGCGCTGGTCGGCTACGGCGCGATTGGCTTCGTGACCACGCACGATCTGGCGCTCACGGAGCTGCCGCCGAAGCTCGGCGCGGTTGCCGCGAACATGCACTTCGAGGATCGGCTCGAGGACGGCAAGATGACGTTCGACTATCGCATGCGCCCCGGAGTGGTCGAGCACAGCAACGCGCTCGCGCTGATGCGCGCCGTCGGGCTCGACGTCTAGCAGCACCACCGGCTGCCAGGTCTTATGACTGCGTGATGTAGCGCTCGCAGGCGAGCGCTACGCGCAGCAGCGCGTCGGTCTCATGGCGGCCGCCGACGAGCTGAAGGCCGCACGGCAGCCCTTCACGCGACGATGGGATGGACACCGCGGGGTGCCCTGTCACGTCGAACAGCTGGGTGAGCCGCAGCATGACGCTTCGAACCGGCTCGTCGCGGCCGCCGACGCGAACGGTGGTCGCGCCAATCTTCGGCGCCGGGATCGGCAGCGTGGGCACGACGAGCGCGTCATGCTGCGCGAGCGCGGCGTCCACCTCCCGCATGAGAACCTGCCGCCCCGCCATCGCGCGGACGTAGTCCTCCGCGAGCACGTACCTTCCCATCTCGAGCCGCAGCCGGACGCCCGGCGTGTACCGCTCGGGCATGGCGTCGAGCGCCGTGGCGTGATATGCCGCGGCGTCGGCGAGGACGATGTGGAGATAGATCGCTGCGATGTCGGACGCGTGGCGGATGTCGACTTCGTCGACGTGGGCCCCCGCGGCGCGCAGCCGCTCGAGCGCGCCCTCGAACGACGCGCGCACCTCGTCGTCGAGCGCGTCGCAGAAGTACCGCCGCAGCACGGCGAGGCGGAGGCCGCTGACCGGCATCGGCGCCGGGAGCGGCGCGGCGGGAAGCCCGAGCAGCGCGTGATAGACGAGGCAGGCATCGGCGACGTTCAGCGTCAGCGGCCCAACGTGGTCCATCGTGCGCGACAGCGGCACGACCCCCTCGACCGAGACCTCGCCGATCGTCGGCTTGAGGCCAACGAGGCCGCATGCGGCCGCCGGAATCCGGATCGAGCCGCCGGTGTCGCTCCCGATCGTGGCGAGGCCGATGCCCGCCGCCAGGCTCGCCGCGGATCCGCCGCTGGATCCGCCGGGCGACCTCGTCGGGTCGTATGGGTTGCGCGCGGGACCGAATGCCGACTCCTCGTTGGTCGTGCCGAACGCGAACTCGTGCAGGTTGGTCTTGCCGATGAACACTGCGCCTGCCTGCCGCAGATGTGCGACGGCTGGACAGTCGCGATCGGCGACGTGCCCATCACGCACGCGTGACGCGGCCGTCGTCGCTGTCCCTCGAATGTCGAGGAGGTCCTTCACCGTAATCGGCACGCCGTGGAGCGGTCCGCGGTCGCGTCCGGCGGCGAGCTCGCCATCGAGCTCGCGCGCCTGGCGGCGTGCCTCGTCCGCCATCACCAGGATGAACGCGTTCAGGTCTCTCTTCGCGTCGATCTGCTCGAGGGATTCCTCGGTCGCCTGCGCGGCCGTCGTCTTTCCGGCGCGCAACCGCCGGCCGAATTCTTCGATGGTCGTCATCTGGTTGCTGGTGGCTGGTTGCTGGTGGCGTGGTCGTTGAAGTCGGCGGCGCGGAGCGCAGCCGTCGCGCGCGCGAGCGTTTCGAGGGTGGCCTTCAGCTCGGGCAGTCCGCGCCGTTCAGCGTCGGTGACTGCTGATTCCAACCAGGAGTCGATGGTCATTGGGGTCTTCTTGTTGGTTGTTGGTCACTGGGTACTGGTCGCGAGGGCGCGTCGTTTGACGGAAATCGACACGCCGTCGCGCAGGGGAACGATGGTCGTCACGAGCGCGGGGTGGGCTGCGACACGCTCGTTGTACTCTGCGATCGCGCGCGTGTCTTCGTCACTGGCGTCGGAGCCGGCCCTGGCGAATCCAGGCACCACCTTCCCGTCCCATAGAACGTTGTCGGTGACGAGGAGACCGCCGGGGCGGAGCAGCGAGACGAGACGATCGAGCAGTGGGGTGTACAGTTTCTTGTCGCCGTCCTGGAAGATCACATCGAAGGGGCCGGAGACCTTGGCCACCATGCGCTGGGCATCGCCAACCATCACGCTGACGCGATCGGCGAGCCCGGCGCGGGCGAAGTTGTCCTGCGCTTCACGCGCGCGGGCCTGATCCATCTCCAACGTCATCAGCATGCCGTCGGCCGGCAGCGCACCAGCGAGCCAGATCCCGGAGTACCCGACGGCGGTCCCGATCTCGAGAATCCGCTTCGCCTCAACCGCTGCTGCGAGCACGCGCAGGAGCGCGCCGACCTCGGCGTCCACGAGGGGCAGATGGCGATCGATGCCCGCACGCGCGATCGATTCGAGCACCGCGTCGCCGCCACGGTTGAGACTTGCGAGGTACGCCTCGATGGCATCCGGTACGATCTGGCCCATCGGGGTATTCTACTGGTTGCTGGTTGCTGGTTGCTGGTTCCAGCTAACGAGCAACCGGCCACCAGCAACCGTTCTCCAATATGCGTCACACCAAAATCATCGCGACGATCGGGCCTGCCAGCGACTCGGACGAAATTCTCGACTCGTTGATCGCTGCGGGCGCCGACGTCTTCCGCCTGAACTTCTCGCATGGAACGCACCAGTCGCAGGGCGACACGTTTCATCGCATCCGCGCCGCCGCATCGCGCGCCCACAGGGAGGTCGCCATCCTCCAGGATCTCGGCGGACCCAAAATCCGGACCGGCCTGCTCGTCGACCACAAGCCGATCCAGGTCAGGGCCGGTGAGCCGCTGCGGATCGCCACAGGCGACTTCCCTGGCGGTCCCCGACGCCTGGCGACGAGCTTCGCCGGGCTGGCCCGCAGCGTGCGGCCGGGCGACCGGCTGCTCCTCGCGGACGGATCGATCGAACTGCGCGTGGAGTCAACAGACGGCGTCGAGATCGTCACCACGGTGCTCGACGGGGGCGAGATCGGTGAGCACAAGGGCATCAACGCCCCCGGCGTGGAGCTTGCGACGTCAGCGATCACGCAGAAGGACGTCGACGATCTCGCGTTCGGCCTGTCGCTCGGCGTCGATATGGTCGCGCTGAGCTTCGTCCAGAGCGCAGCCGACCTCCGTCAGGCCAGGGGCCTTCTCGCCGATGCCGGCCGGGCCGATGTCCCGCTCGTGGCGAAGCTCGAGCGCCCGCAGGCCGTGGAGCACCTCGACGAGATCATCGAGGTCAGCAGCGCGGTGATGGTCGCGCGTGGAGACCTCGGCCTGGAGATGCCGCTGGAGCGGGTTCCGCGCGTGCAGAAGGACATCACGCGGCGCGGGCGGCGGGCCGGCATCCCGGTGATCGTTGCGACGCAGGTGCTCGAATCGATGACGGTCGAGCCGCGCCCGACGCGGGCCGAAGTGAACGACGCGGCCAACGCGGTGGACGACGGTGTGGATGCGATCATGCTTGCCGATGAGACCGCCGCCGGCGCGTATCCTGTGAAGGCCGTGCAGACACTCGACGCGATCATCCGCGACGCCGAGGGAAGCCCGGAGGCCGACGCGCGGCCGGCGCTGCGGCTGGCCGTCCGCGACAACCACGAGCAGGCGCTTTGCGAAGCCGCGGTCACGCTCGCGGCGCGCGGCGAGGCCCACGCGATCGTCGCGGTCACCCGCGGCGGGACCACGGCGCGGCGCCTGTCTGCGCTGCGACCGACTGCGCCGATCATCGCGGCGACGGAGCGGACCGATACGGCGCGGCGCCTGACGCTGCCGTGGGGTGTGGTGCCGCTTTCGATGCCGATCGGCGATAACCTGGACGAGGCGAGCGCCAGGATCGGCGCGGCGCTCATCGAGCGCGGCCTGGTGGCCACCGGCGCGACGGCCGTGTTCGTCAGCGTGAGCGCCGACCTGGGGCGGAGCGACGCCAACTACCTCAAGATTCAGCGCCTCTGATGCCGATCAGCTACGCGACCCTCGCGACCATCCTGCTCGCGTTCGTTCTGGCCACGGTTGTCGTTCGCGTCGCCCGCTCGATCGTCCACCGCCTGCTGGACGCTATCGAGATCGTCGGACAGGAGAATCGCAGAGCCGTCCACGCGCGCGCCGAGCAGCTCATTCGCGCGCTGACGCTTCTCGCGTACGGGATCGCGGCGCTTGCCAGCATCTCGCTCGCGCTCGAGCGCTTCGGCGTCTCCGAGCCGCAGTGGAATCCACGGCAGCTGCTCCATTGGGGACTGACCCACGGCGTCAACGTCCTGGTGATCCTCGGCGGCGCGTTCATCGTGACGCGCGTTGCCAACCTGGCGATCGATCAGCTGCAGTTCAAGCTGGCGCGGCGCCATACCAGCACCGACCTCGAATGGCAGCGGCGCGCGACGACACTCGGGGGGATCCTGACGAGCCTGGTCTCGGCGACCGTCGGGTTCGTCGCCGTGCTCATGATGCTCCGCGAGCTGGCCATCGACGTCGTGCCCATTCTCACCGGCGCCGGAATTGCGGGGCTGGCAATCGGGTTCGGGGCACAGAATCTGGTCCGGGACATCATCTCGGGCTTCTTCCTGATCCTCGAAGACCAGGTGCGCGTCGGCGATCTGGCGCGCGTGAACGGCGTCACCGGGATGGTCGAGCAGATCAACCTGCGGACCATCGTCGTGCGCGACGGCGACGGCGCGGTGCAGGTGTTTCCGAACGGCACTATCACGGCCCTGGCGAATTTGAGCAAACAGTTCGCGTACGCGGTCGTCGATGTCCGCGTGGCGTACGACGAGAACCTCGACGGCGTGATGGGCACCGCGCGCGCGGTCGGAGAGGCGATGGCGCGAGACGCATCGTGGGCTGCCGTCATTCTCGCCCCGCTCGAAGTGCTCGGCGTCGAGTCGCTGGCCGACGGCGCGGCCACCGTGCGCGTGAAGTTCAAGACGCTGCCGCTCAACCAGGGGCGCGTCGCCAACGAGCTGAGGCGCCGCCTGGTGACCACGTTCGTCAGAAGCGGGATCCGCCCCTACGCCCGATAGATCCTCAAATCCTCAGATCCTCAAATCCTCAGATCCTCAGATCCTCAAATCCTTACATCCTCAAATCTCGTCTATGTCCCTATGGTAGATTCACGACTTATGCGGCAAGCTGCTCTCGCCATCTGCGTGGCTCTGTTCGCTATCGCGACACCCGGTGCGCAGGCGGGCAATTCGTCGTCCAATTTTTCGGTTCCGGTGGTGTACCGGAAACTGCCGAACGGCCTCCGCGTGGTCATCAGTGAAAACCACGCCGCGCCGGTCGTCGTTGTCGAAGTGATGTACCGGATCGGGTTCCGCATCGAGCCGAAGGACCGCACCGGCTTCGCCCACCTGTTCGAGCATCTGATGTTCCAGGGATCGGAGCACGTCGCGAAGTTCGAGCATGTCCGCATCGTCAACGAGAACGGCGGGGTCCTGAACGGCTCGACGCGGTTCGATCACACGAACTACTTCGAGGTCATGCCTTCCAACGCGCTCGAGCTCGCGATGTATCTCGAGGCGGATCGGATGCGGTCGCTCAAGATCACGCCCGAGAACCTGAAGAACCAGCAGGACGTGGTCAGCGAGGAAGTGCGTGTCAACGTGCTCAACCAGCCGTATGCCGCCTTCGAGTGGCTCGGGCTGCCGCAGAAGGCGAACACGAACTGGTACAACGCCCACAACTTCTACGGGGATCTGCACGACCTCGAAGCGGCGACGATCGACGACGTGAAGAAGTTCTTCGAGACGTACTACGCGCCGAACAACGCCGTGCTGGTTGTGACCGGTGACGCGACCGCGGACGAGGTGATGGCGCTGGCCGCGAAGCATTTTGGCGGCATCCCGCAGCGACCGCTCCCGCCGAGACCTGACATCAGCGAGCCGCCGCAGTCGGCCGAGAAATCGTCTGTCGAGAAGGACAAGCTGGCGCGGACGCCGGCGGTCGCGTTCGGGTATCACCTTCCGGAGCGCATGACGAAAGACTTCTTTTCCTTGTCGCTGCTCGATCCGCTGCTCGTCGGCGACGAGAGCAGCAAGATGTATCAGGCCCTGGCGAAGGAGAACCAGATCGCTTCGAGCGTGGCGGGCGGGTTCAACTACGGCCTCGGCAACAACTTCGACTACAACGGGCCGATGCTCTACACGTTTCGTGTCGACTACCGGCCAGATATGAAGGGCGCCGACGTCATGAAGATCGTCGACAAGGTGATCGGCGCGGTCCAGGAGCACGGCATCACCGACGACGAGCTGCAGCAGGCGAAAGTGAACTTCCGCTCCCAGTTTCTCGAGAGCCTGGAGGGCGGGATCATTCCCGGCTTCGGCCGCGCGGATCTGCTCGCCGCGCTCGCGCTCTACGACGACAACCCGAACCGCATCAACACGATCTTGAGCGACCTGGACAAGGTGTCGGCCGCCGACGTCCGCGCGGCTGCGCGCAAGTATCTGGTGCCGGCCAATCGCACCGTCATCGATCGCATCCCCGAGGGAGGCGGCAAATGAGCAGGCAGTTGTCATCCATCCGTTCTGCCGCAGTCATTGTGTCCGGGGCGATCATCGTCTGCAGCGCGACCGCGGTGAGTGCTGCCGCGCAGGAGCGGCCCCCGGTAGGGCCCGAGAGACCGTTCCAGCTGGCGCCGCGGATCGAGCGCACGCTCCCGAATGGTCTCCGGGTGATCGTTACGAAGCAGACGGTCGTGCCCAAGGTGACGGTGACCCTCACGGTGCTGTCCGGTTACTCGAGTGATCCGGCCGACCAGACCGGGCTCGCGCAACTGACGGCGGAGGCCGTGCAGGAAGGGACGAAGGGCCGGACGAGCAGGGACATCCGCCGTGACGTCTTCGGTATGGGCGGCTCGCTCTCGGCCGCGGTGTCGCAGGACTACTCATCGCTGACCGTCCGCGGCCTGTCGGAGTTCGCGCCGCGACTAATCAACCTCGTTGCCGACGTTGCGATGAACGCCACCCTTCCGGCTGACGAGATCGGCATCCTGAAGCAGCAGCACCTGCAGAACGTCCAGCAGAACAAGGGATCGCCGCAGTTCCTGTCGAATCGGACGTTTCGCCAGGCGCTCTTCGGCGATCACCCCTACGCGCGCACCAGCGAAACCGAGGCGAGCCTGCAGGCGATCGACCGCGCGAAGATCGAAGCGTTTCACCGGTCGCACTACCGGCCCGGTAACGCCTTCATCGTCATCGTGGGGGCGGTCGAGCCCGATGCCGCCGTAGCCGCCGTCGAAAAGGCGTTCGGCGCGTGGGCGGGTGGCGAAGTTGCCAGGCCGACATACGCGGCCGCGCCGCCGCTGAGCGGCCGCCACGTGTATTTCGTGGAGCGGCCAAACAGCATCCAGTCGTCGATCACTGTCGGCAACATCGCGATCAAGCGAGGCGATCCGCGGTGGTACGAGCTGACGCTCGCAAACGCGATTTTCGGCGGCGCGTTCAACTCACGGATCATCCGCAACATCCGCGAGGAGAAGGGCTACACGTACTCGCCCGGATCGGCCCTGACCGGATTCGCCGACGCCGGCTTCTACCGGTTCAGCGCCGACGTGCGCAACGAGGTGACGGGAGCGACGCTGACCGAGGTCTTCAAGGAAATCGACAAAATGCGCGCGGAAGGGAGCGACGGCGCGGAGCTCCAGGGCGCGAAGCAGTACATGCGCGGCCTCTTTCCGATTCAGACCGCGACGCAGAACGGTCTGGCCAATGTCCTGAACACCATCTACGTCTTCGGGCTGCCCAAGGACTACCCTGAGACGTTCCGCGCGAAGATAGCGGCGATCACACCGGATCAGATCAAGCGCGCGACGGCCACGCTGCTGGGGTCGCAGGATTCGGTGATCGCGATTGTTGGTGACTACGCGAAGGTGAAGGCGCAGCTCAACGGGTTCACGAACATCACGTTCCTGGACGCCGATGGCAAGCCGACGCCACCGCCGGGAGATTAGGGGGGCTGGAGCGCTGCACGGGTCGTTAGAAATCGAGGGCGCAGGCAACTGCACGCGACCATGAGTCTCCAGCCCGCCTGAGTCTTCAGCCCGCCTCAGAGTCCTCGGCCTTTATTTCTCCAACAGCGCCTTGAGCGACGCCAGCGCCCGCTCCCAGCCGTGCGCGATGACCTCGTAGTACCGCTGCCACCGGGCGCTCTCCTCGAACCCGCTTTGCGTCACGCGCACCTGGGTGCCGTTGGCCTCGGGCCGGACGGTCACGTGCAGCGCCATCGGCCCGATCGGGTCGCCGTCGGGCGGCAGCCAGTAGGCATCGGCCACGAAGAAGCCCTGCGACGCGTGGAACTGCATGACGGTTCCCCGAAAGACGCCGCCGAGTCTGCCCAGCAGATCATCCCGGAAGTCGGTGGCCGGCCACTCAATCGTGTACGGCCCGAGGACGCGCGGCGTCGTGACCGCGTGCCGCACCTGCCACCACGCTCGCAGTGCCTGGGCATCGAAGAACGCTTTCATCACTTGCCCGGGCGGCGCCGCGATGAACGCCGAGATATCGAGCTCGGGAGGCTTCGGCATGTATTACTGAGCCGTACTCCGCGTCTTCCTCTCCCCCCTGGCACGCGCGACCATCTCCTTCACCTCGCGCATCAACGTCGGCACGTGGTACGGGATCCCTTCTTTAATCGTCCACTCGATGCCGCCAGCATGGATGTTCTGGATGCGATCGCCCGGCCCGATCGCCGAGTAGTTCGACGCCGGGCGGCCGTTGAGCAGCATGACGTCGGTGCCGTACGGGTTCAGCAGCTTCAGGTTGTCGAGCGGGTTCCCGTTGACGACGAGCAGATCGCCGATGAAGCCTTCGCGGATCTTGCCAAGGCGATCCTCCATGCCGAGGAGCTTCGCGCCATTCCACGTCGCATGCTCGATGACCTCGAGCGGACGGAAGCCGGCCTCCTCGTGGAGCTCCAGCTCGCGCGCGATGCCGAAGCCATACATCGAGTAGATGTACCCGGCGTCGTCGCCGGTGGTGACGAGCCCGCCTTTGCTCGCGAACTCGCGCACCGCATCCATCCAGATGCGGTACTGCTGCCGCCACTTCGCTTCCTGGGTCGTCGTCCATCCGAAGAAGTAGGACCCATGGTTGTCGACCGCGCCCTTGAAATACTCCTCGAGCGATGGATGCAGGTAGTCGCGGAACCACGGCAGGTTCTGCGCACGCAGCAGATCGCGGCTGGCCTCGTAGATGGAGAACGTCGGATCCCAGGCCACGTGCTTCTCGATCATCAGGTCGATGATCTGGTGGAGCTTCTGGGGATCGGTCTGCGCGTACAGCTCGCCGGCCCGGCCGAAGCGGTGGATCTCGTTCGCGTAGTTCATCTCAGGCGGGAAGTCCTGGATGCCCGCCAGGGCGGCGTCGGCGACGCCGTAGAAGTGCTCGATCGATCCGACACCCAGCTCGGCGTAGTCCTTTGCCGTGGTTTCTTCGACTGCGATGTGCGTCGCGGTACGCAACCCGAGTTTGTGGGCTTCGTCCATGATCGCCTCGAGCTGGTCGCGATCCATGCCGATGATCTTCAGGCCGTCGGCGCCGTGTTGTTTGATGTCGCGAATCCACGCGCGGATCTCGGCAGGGGATCCCGTACGTCCCTTGCTGACGTACGGGTACACGAGAATGCGGGGCGCGACGATCGTGTGGGCGTTGCTCTCCGCCTGCCAGCGCTTGGACTTGTCGAAGTCGCCGCCGACCTCGCGGGCGGTGGTGACCCCCGCCGCGAGGTACAGGTTGCGCTCGTACTGGATCGGCTGCGGCATGCCCGGCTGGCGCTCCTCATGCCAGTGCATGTGCGCGTTCACGATGCCGGGCATGACGTATTTGCCGGTCGCCTCGATGATCACCGTATCGGCGTCGGGGCGCGGTTCACCGGGCCCGGCCGGCGCACCAATAGTCGACGACCCGACGATCGTCGTGATCAGGCCGTTCTCGACCGTGATGTCCATCGGGCCGTAAGGCGGCTTCGCATTGCCGTAAATGACCATCGCGTTCCGGATCACGAGTCGCCGCGTCGGCTTCGCGTGGATGCCCGGAGTGGCCGCCGAGGGAGACGACTGCTGGGCGGCGGCCCCGAGGGTCAGAAGACCGCCGAGGCCGAGGGTGATCAGGACTGCACCGATTGCACGCGTCATAAGCCGCGAATGATAGCACCTGATGGTAAATTGATCCTTATGTCGCAGCAGCCGCTCGCGTATCTGCATCCAGAGTTTCTCGAAAGCGAGGAGGCGCGTCCCATCCGCATTCTCTCCGAGTACCTCGAACCCCTCCGCCGCTTCAAGGAAGAGAAGATCCAGGACACCGTCGTCTTCTTCGGATCGGCGCGCGTGGACAGCCGCGAGCGGGCCGAGCGGGCGCTCCGGACGCTGCGCGCGCGCGGCGTCGACGACGCCGACGAACACTACGAACGCGAGTTGACAAAATCCCGTAAAGCGCTGCAGTGGGCGCGGTACTACGAGGAGGCGCGCGAGCTGGCACGCCTGCTGACGACGTGGAGCATGTCGCTCCAATCGGACAACCATCGCTTCGTCGTCACGTCGGGCGGCGGCCCCGGCATCATGGAAGCAGCCAACCGCGGCGCGCGCGAGGCGGGTGGCAAGACGGTTGGCCTCAACATCCGGCTGCCATTCGAGCAGGGCGCCAACCCGTACATCACGGACCGCCTCCACTTCGAGTTCCACTACTTCTTCATGCGGAAGTTCTGGTTCGCGTACCTGGCGAAGGCGCTGGTGATCTTTCCCGGCGGCTTCGGGACGTGCGACGAGCTGTTCGAGATCCTCACGCTCGTCCAGACCGACAAGCTGTCGAAGAAGATCGGGGTCATTCTGTACGGGCGCGAGTACTGGGATCAGGTGCTGCGGCTCGAGCCGATGTCGGAGTGGGGCGCGATCGCCGAGAAGGACCTCGAGCTCCTGCACTACGCCGAGACGCCGTCCGACGCCTTCGAGCAGCTGCGCACCCACCTCATCACGCAGCACCTCGAGCCGGCGTCGCCCCAGGAAGCGGCGGCACCCGGCATCGCCCGCACGCGCGGGTAATGGACGCGCGGTCAGTAGAGCAAGAATCGATCGCGCAGCGTCTTGAACGCCGTCACCGGGTGTTCCCACGAGGCGGCGATGTCTCGCGCCGGGTTTCCAGACTCGATGTGCTCGCGCAGCGCGGCCGACCCGGCCAGGATGTCGATCGGCAGCTTGACCGCTTCGTATTCGTAGGGCGGATCGCGCCAGGCGAACCGGCCGCGGTCCGACGCGCGGAACGCGATGAGGAGCGCGACGCCGGTTTCCACCGGGCGGAACGCCCCGCGGTCGATCACGTGAATCTGGCACCCGCCGCACGACGTCCTCGCGTGCTTGTGAAACGTCGGCTCGATGACAGTGGGGCGGAAGCGCACGCCGGGCAGATCCAGGCGGTTCATCGCGGCGGCAAAACGCTCGGCCGTTACCCACGGCGCCCCCAGCAACTCGAAGGGACGCGTTGTACCCCGTCCCTCGGATACGTTGGTCCCTTCGAACAGCACCGTTCCCGGGTAGACCATCGCGCTGTCGAGCGTGGGGAGGTTCGGCGAGGGCAGAACCCACGGGATCCCCGTGTCGTCGAAATGCATCTCACGCCGCCAGCCGCTCATGGCCGAGACTTCCAGATCGGCGCCGATTCCGAACTCGTCGTTGAAGAGGCGCGCCAGCTCCCCGATCGTCATGCCGTGACGCATGGGAATCGGGTACAGGCCCACAAAGGATTCATAGCCGTGCGCCAGCATCGGACCCTCGACCGCGATGCCGCCGATGGGGTTGGGACGATCGCAGACGATGACCTTCAGGCCGTGCTTCCGCGCCGCCGTCAGGCAGTTCGCCATCGTGTAGATGTAGGTGTAGATGCGCGTCCCGACGTCCTGCAGGTCGACGACCAGCGTGTCCAGGCCGCTCAGCATGTCGGCAGTTGGCTCGCGGGTCTCGCTGTAAAGCGAGTACACCGGGACTTGCCTGACGTCGTCCCGGCCGTGCGCGCTCTCGATCATGTTCTCCTGAACATCCGATCGCACGCCGTGCTGGGGGCCGAAGATGGCGGCCAGCGTCGCGCCGCTATGCGCCGCGAGCCGATCGGTGACATGATGGAGGTCCGCGTCGACCGACGCGGGGTTGCACACGACGCCGATCCGCCGGCCCTTCAGGGTTGCTGACGTCAGAAGCCGGTCGGATCCGAGCAAAACGCCCATTCCCGGATTATAGGGGCGGGACTTGCCTCGGTTGGCGGGCCTTGAGTAGACTACCCGCCGTCTGGTGGTCAGCCCCGCCTGCTTCGCCCGCGCCGAGAGCCGATCGAGCCTCAAGTCCGACTCGCTCCCTCCCTGTGATTGCAAGCCGACGCGCAGCCACCCCGAATGAGGTGAGAACGTATGGGTCGCAGGCTTTACGTCGGAAATCTTCCCTACAGCGCTGGTGAGGCGGAGCTCCAGGAGCTCTTCAGCCGTGCGGGCACCGTCGAATCGGTCCGCGTCATGCGCGATGCGGCGACAGGCCGCGCCCGCGGATTTGCCTTCGTCGAGATGGCCACGGACGAAGAGGCACAGAAGGCAGCATCCGAGTTCAACCAGTACCAGATGGGCGGTCGCGCCTTGACGGTCAACGAGGCACGCCCGAAGCCAGAGGGTGGATTTGGCGGCGGCGGGGGATACGGCGGGAATCGCGGCGGCGGCGGCGGTGGCGGCGGACGCCGCGAGCCCCGCTGGTAAACGACGGTAACGGCGCGTCCCAGAAGGAAACGTCGCAAAGATGAAAAACTGGTCCAAAGGCGACCGCGTGAGTCAGCCCACCTACGGCGCAGGCACGCTCGTCGAAGTGAACGAACACCACACCGTGATCGACTTCGACGAGCACGGCCGCCGCACATTCGCCACCCGCCTGGTCGTCCTCCAGGCGACCAACGAGCCCGCGCCGCACAAGGCCGCGACGAAGAAGCGCGCGCCTAAGAAGAAGAAAGACTCGTAGTTGCTGGTCGCTGGTTGCTGGTTGGTGGTGGCTGGAGAGCCAGCCACCAGCCACCAGCAACTACCGATCAGCCAGGTAGTAATGCACGGCCGGTGTGATCACCAGAGATAGCACCATCGATGCGATGATCCCGCCGATGACAGCGATGGCCAGCGGTTGGAGCATTTGCGACCCGGCACCCCAGGCCAGCGCCAGCGGCACCATGCCTGCCACGGTCGCGAGCGCGGTCATCATGATCGGCCGCAGCCGCCGCTCGCCGGCGCGAATCATGCTCTCCTCAGGCGACAGCCCCTCGCGGCGGAATCGCTGATCGGCGTCCAGCAGCAGGATGCCGTTCTTCGCGACGATCCCGATGACCATGATCACGCCCATGAACGACGACAGGTTGAACGTCGTCCGTGTGATGAGGAGCGCCAGGAACACGCCGGCCGTCGACAGAATCGCCGATGACACGACTGCTATTGGCGCAGCGAAGCCGCCGAACTCGAAGAGCAGCACCGTGAAGACGAGCAGAATCGCCAGCACCAGCACGATCACCAGATCATGGAATGACTGCTGCTGCTCGGCGAACTGTCCGCCGTACTCGACCCGAATCGTCGGCGGCATGTTCAGCTCCGCGATCGCGCGCTGGGCCGCGGCGACGCCCGCGCCGAGGTCGACGCCCTCGAGCCGTGCCGTCACCGTCAGGTTCCGCTGAAGGTTCTCCCGCCGGACTTCGTTCTGTCCGGGGATCTCCTCGACGCTGGCCAATGATCCCAACGTGCCGGTGCGACCCGTGCCGCTGACGAGCAGCGTGTTCCGAATCGCATCGACCGATGCGCGCGCCGAGTCCGGAAACCGGACGCGGATCGTGTATCGACGATCGTTCAAGACGACGGGCGTCGACGCAGGTTCGCCCTGGAGGATCGCTGAAACGTCGGTCTCGACTTCCTGCGGCGTGAATCCGGCCCGAGCCGCCACGCCAGGATCGACCCGGAACATCGTCGCTGGCCCGCTGACGGTGTTCTCGACACCGTTCAGGACGTCCACGACACCCGGCAGCTTCTTGATAGCCGCGCCGACCTTCGGGCCCCATTCAAGAAGCACCTTCGGGTCGGAGTTGAAGAGCTTGATGGCGATCGGCTCCGGCGCGCTGGTCAGGTCGCCGATCATGTCCTGCAGGAGCTGAACGAACTCGACGTCGAGCACCGGGTACCGGCTCCTGATCTTGCCGCGGATCTCGGAGATGACTTCGTCCG
>DASZFS010000481.1:0-12298 GCA_035939575.1 Vicinamibacterales bacterium
CGCCCTCGGTTTCTGTCGTCCCTGTCCAACCGTTGAGAACCTTGATCTTGGGGCGAGGCAACTGCACGCGACCATGAGTCTTCAGCCCCCCGACGCGACCATGAGTCTTCAGCCCCCCGACGCGACCATGAGTCTTCGACCCGCCTCAGAATGATCAGAGCCTCGGAATCGACAGGCCGCCGTCGACGTTGACGATCGTGCCCGTGGCGTACGGCACGTCGCCGCGGACGAGCGCCGCCACGGCCCGGCCGACGTCGTCGGGCTGACCCCAACGCCGATCGGGCACGAGGCCCTCGGCAATTCGGCCGTCGTACACGTCGCGAACGCGCGCGGTCATGTCCGTGGCGATGATGCCCGGCCGCACCTCGAAGACCGGGATGCCGTCTTCCGCGAGCCGCGCGGCGAACAGGCGCGCCGCCATCGAGAGCCCCGCCTTGCTCACGCAGTACTCACCGCGGTTGGGCGACGCCATCTCCGCCGACACCGACGTCACGAAAACGATGGACGCCGGGAACGAGGGATCGAGGCGCCGCGCGGCCACCTGATCGCGCGCGATTGCCTGCGTGAGAAAATACGGCCCCTGCAGGTTCGCGCGCAGCAGCTCCTCGAAGCTTTCCTCGCCCGCCTCGAGCAAGTCTGCCCGCACGCGCGGGGCACGCCCCGCGTTATTGACGAGCGCGTTGATGGGGCCGAGCGCCGCGCGCGCCTCCGCGGCGACGCGCACGCGGTCGTCACGCCGCGCCAGATCCCCCCGCAGGTAATGGACCGCGGCGCCGAGCGCGCGCAGCTCGTCGAGGCTGCCGGCCACCTCCGCGTCCGGCCGCAGGCCGCCGATCGCGAGGCTCCACCCATCGTGGGCGAGGGCACGCGCGATGCCAAAGCCGATCCCGCGCGTGCCGCCGGTGACGAGCGCCGTTCTAGCCATGCGTGGGCCCGAAGAAGGTCAAGTACGGCTTCGCCTCGGCCAGGCGCTTCACGTACACGGCCGCCTCGCGAAGGTGATAGTCGCCCCACTGGCTCGACTCGCCGCGCGGTGTGCGAGCGCCAGCCGGCACATGGTCCCATCGGTTCGGCCAGTGATACACGGAATGCAGCAGCAGGCCCTGATGGCCCGCGTCGGCGCTCAAATACGGTTCGCCGCACAACGTGTCGAGGACATGGAGGCCGGCCTGGGTGCGGCGGGCGCCGTCGTCGGAGGCCCCGCGCGCGGTCAACACGTGGCCGAGGCGGAGGAGCCCCTGTGCGGCAATCGCGGCGGCGGAGCTGTCCACCGGCTCGTGATCGTTGAACGGGTCCGCCGGCCTGTCGCGCCAGCCGGCGATGAGCGCGAGCCCGGGAGCACCCGCGTCCCAGTACGGTACGCCGTCGGCCGCGGCCACGTCGATGTAGTGGTCGCATGTCGCCCGGGCGGCGTCGAGCAGGACTCCGTCCACCTCCGCGCGCCCGCCCCAGCGATCGAGCGCCGCGTCCGGGACGGTCTCCAGAAACTCGATCTGTTCCGCGAAGCCCAGCATCGCCCACGCGAGCCCGCGCGTCCACGTGCTGAACGGCGAGTAGCCCTGCTGCGTGCTGGGCCCGCGATAGGTCCCGCTCGCGACGTTGAACAGGCTCTCGTGCGCAACCCGTCCACGGACGTCGAAGCGGTCGCGGCCGCGCGCGAAGTAGACGTTGTACTGGATCGTCGTTCTCGCGTGCTGCACGAGCCGCTCGAGGAGGCTGACCCTCGAGCCCTGCTCCTCCATCAGCGGCTGGCCGAGCCGGTCGGCCAGCGCGAGCGCGCGGAGCGACCGGATCGTGTCGACGAAGAGCGAGTGCGCACCGTTGAAGGAGTGGATGAAACCGCCCGAGGGCAACGTCGTCCAGCGCCGTGCCTGCACGGCGCCGCTGGCCTTCAGCGCCAGCTCGTAGAAGCGCCGCTCCCAGTCACTTGCCTCGATGCGCCGCTCGCGATCGAGCCGCCACAGGTTGCCGTACGTGCTGACGTTGTTGAAGCCGTGGTCGTGCACGCCCGCGTCCGTCACGTGCGGCGCCATACGCTGGACTGTGCGCTCGCGCCCCAGCTCGAGAAAAGCGGCGTCGCCGGTCGCGTCGAACTGCAGCAGCGCGGAGCCGAACTGGAAGCCCTGCGTCCAATCGGTCCACCCGCGCGCCTGATACCGGCCGTTCACGGTGAATACCGGTGCGCCGCATTCGGGCCGCCACGTGTCCTCGATGGAACGGATCTTCGCCGCGGACAAGTCGAACAGACGCGCGATCTTCGGCGCGAGGTCGCGCGGCGACAGATGGCGGTCCAGGCGCATCGTCATTTCAGGAACCCGCTGACGCCCTTGTGCCGCTACCGTGACACGCGGGCCGTACCGCCCTTCATCGCGCGCTCGACTTCGGCCAGCGTCGCCATGCTGGTATCGCCAGGCGTCGTCATGGCGAGCGCGCCGTGCGCCGCGCCGCACTCGACCGCCCACTGGGGGCCGCGGTGAGTCATCAGGCCATAGATCAGGCCGGAGGCGAAGGAGTCCCCGCCGCCAATCCGGTCGAGGATCTCGAGATTCGGCCGCGCCGTCGCTTCGAAGAACTCGCCGCCGGCCCACGCAATCGCCGACCAGTCGTTCACCGTCGCGGTCTTCGCGTGCCGCAACGTCGTCGCGACCGCCTGCAGGTTGGGAAACTCGCGAACGACCCGCAGGATCATCGACTTGAACTGATCGAGGTCGAGCTCCGCGTACTGGTTCGACACGCCGTGCACCGTGAAGCCCAGGGCTGCCGAGAAGTCCTCCTCGTTGCCGATGAGGACGTCCACCAGCGGGACGAGGCTGCGGTTGACTGCGATGGCCTGCTCGTGGCCGCCGGCGCCGCGCCACAGCGACTCGCGGTAGTTGAGATCGAAGGACACGACAGCGTCGCGCCGTTTCGCAGCCTCCATCGCCTCGCGCGCGACGCCGGGCGTGGTCTGCGACAAGGCGCAGAAGATGCCGCCGGTGTGCAGCCAGCGCGCGCCTTCCCGCTCGAAGATCGCCGTCCAGTCGATGTCGCCCGGCTTCAGCTGGGAGACGGCGGTGTGCCCGCGATCCGAGCAGCCGACCCCCGCGCGGACGCCGAAGCCGCGCTCCACGAAGTTGAGGCCGTTGCGCGACGCGCGGCCGACGCCGTCGTACGCGACCCAACGCACGTGGGACTGATCCACGCCCCCCTGGTAGATGAGATCCTGTATGAGTCGGCCGACCGGGTTGTCGGCGAGCGCCGTCACCAGCGTGGTGTCGAAGCCGAAGCAGCGCTTCAGCCCGCGCGCGACGTTGTACTCGCCACCGCCCTCCCACACGCGGAACGATCGCGCCGTGTGGACGCGCGTTTCGCCAGGGTCGAACCGCAGCATGACCTCGCCGAGCGCGACGAGATCCCAGCGGCGTCCCTCTTTTTCCGGAATCTGCAACGGCATAGACATCACCGACCCGACCCGCCGCCGTCGACGGACCGCACGCGCCCATGAACATACCTCGGCTCGGGCAATGCGAGAAACACCCTCGGTGGTTTAAGCTGTGGCCCTGTGAGGTTGTTCCGACGCCTGGCCCCTGTCGGTCTCGCGCTCACGCTGCCGGCGGTCTCAACCCCGTCCATCACCGTCGAGATTTCGGACTACGCGACGCTTCCTGTGACCGGCAGCGTCGACGGCAAAGGCCAGACCGACGGCATGCTGGCGCGCGTCAACTCGCTGCGCGAAGAGCCGGGAGGTGCGAGCCGCTTCTTCGTGAACGACTTGAACGGGCCGCTGTACATCCTCGACAAGAAAACGAGGACGTTCACCACCTACCTGGACTTCAACGGACGCGCCGATCACACCGGGCTCTTTCATAGGTTTGCCTACGAGACGGGCTACGCCAACGGCCTTGTCGGCGTGCAGTTCGATCCTGACTATCGGCGCAACGGCCGGTTCTACACCGTCCACATCGAGGATCCCTCAGTCGGCGCGGACCCTGGGCCCGACAACGCGCATTTCCCCGCCTTGGACGTGCGCGGCTACAAGACCACGATCGCCGTCCCCACGCCTGGGGACATTCTGCGCGAAGGCGTGCTGATCGAGTGGACCGACACGAACACGGCGAACGCAAGATTCGAGGGCACCGCGCGAGAGCTGCTCCGGGTGCAGTACAACACGCGGGTCCATCCGCTCGCCGACATGGTCTTCAACCCGGCTGCGCGACCGGGCGATCCCGACTGGCGGGTCCTCTACATCGGCAGCGGCGACGGCGGCGCGGGCGAGTCGCGGACCGCCATCCGAGCAAACCCGCAGCGGCTCGACACCCTCGTCGGCAAGGTTCTGCGGATCGTTCCCGATCCCGGCGATCGCGCGGCGTCGAGCGCCGCGAGCGAGAACCGCCGTTATCGAGTTCCGAATGACAACCCGTTTGCGTCGACACAGGGCGCACGCGGGGAGATCTGGGCATACGGGTTTCGCAATCCCGATCGGCTGCACTGGGCCATCGACGCGGCGAACCCGTCGAACAATCGTCTCCTCGCCAATTCGATCGGTCTGCACACGTGGGAGACGGTGAACATCGTCCACAAGGGCGCGAACTACGGCTACTCGCTGCGCGAAGGGAACCAGGCGCTCCAGCCGAACAATCAGATTGGACCCCTGCCCCCGGTCGACAGGATTCCGGTACAGATCAGCGACACGGTGGCCAGCGGCGCGGTCACGCCAACCTACCCGGTGATTCAGTACGGCCACGTGCCCGGCGGCGGCGACGCAATCGGCAGTGGATTTCTCTACACGGGCAAGGCGATCCCGGCGCTGCGCGGCAAGTATGTCTTCACCGACATCTCGACGGGGCACGTCTGGTTCGCAGACTACAAGGAAATGCTCGCCGCCGACGACGGCGACCCGGGCACGATGGCGGAGCGCCACGAGATCCGGCTGGCCTGGAAGAACGGCGTCTACGACACGATGTTTCCGATCGCGCAGACGGCGTACCACGCGCGCGGCGGCAAGAGCCCGATTCTCCCCGGACGGGCGCTGGTGTCCGGTGAAGGGCGCGCCGACGCGAACCTCGCGGTCGATGCCGCCGGCGAGCTCTACGTCTTCACGAAGACCGACGGAATGATCCGCACCCTGGCATCCCCGGCATCAAAGCCGTCGAGTCGTTGAGGGACCAGATACGATTTGCCGACGCAGCTCCCGAGCAGCCTTCCGTCCGTGCGTCCTGCGGCCGTCATCAAGACCCTCCGCTATCTGGACACTCGCGCGGCCCCGGCCACGTCGAGCGGCTGGGTGCAGAATGCGCACCGGCGCGCCGCGATCGGCACTTCGCTCAGGCACTCCGGACACTTCTTCGTCGTGGGATCAGGCGGCGCCTGCCCGCTTCGCCGCCTGGCTATCACCATGTTCATCGGCGTCACAACGAAGAAATAGATGGCCGCGGCCACCAGCACGAAGCCGATGATCGCGTTGACAAAGTCCCCGACGAGGAACTTGCTGCCGTTGACGGTGAACTGGATCGCCGAAAAGTCGGGCTTGCCGGCAACCGCGGCGATGAGCGGCGTCAGCAGATCCTTCACCAGCGCCGCCACTACGGCGCCAAACGCCCCGCCAATCACGACGGCGACCGCCAGATCCACCACGTTGCCGCGCAGCAGAAACTCTTTGAATCCCTTCAACATGGTCGCTCCTCAGGCTGATGCGGTCGGCCGCAGTTGACGTCGGTGCTTACCTTAACGGATCGATCGGGAGCGCGCGTCAAAAAATGGACGGGGCGATGCGGGCGACTGCCTTACACTGGGGCACATGAGGGAGGTCCCAATGAGACGAATCGTATGGTGCCTGGCGGTCGTGGTGGCGTTGGCTCTCGGCTTCGGCGCCGGAATGACCGCCGCCGCGAAGGCCTACCAGTTCACAGGAACGGTGAAGTCGAACGACGGCGGGACGCTCACGGTTGAGAAGAGCGCGAAGGAAACCTGGACGTTTACCACGAACAAGGACACCAAAGGGACGGCGAAGGTCGGCGACAAGGTCACCGTCTACTACTCGATGATCGCAACCGAGATCGAAGCCAAAGCCGCGCCGACGATGACCAAGAAGCCTGCGAAATAGTTCACTCAAAGCGAGGGTGAAGACTCATAGTCGCGTGCAGTTGCCCCGCCCCGAGATCAAGATTTCCAGGATTGCGCGACGATGAGTCTTCACCCCGCCTCAGAGAGGTCAGATGTCGAACGAGGCCGCGCCGTCACATGGGGTCATGGAAGGCCATGGCGCGTACAACCGGCACGCGAGACTTCCGGCAGGCGGCGCTGCAATGGCGCTGCCCTCCTTGGAAAAGGCCGTGCAGAGCTTGCAGATCGACGCAAGCGACCAGCCGGTCGTCATCGCCGACTACGGATCGTCACAGGGGAAGAACTCGATGGCCCCCATGCAGGCGGCAATCAGGGGCCTTCGCAAGCGCGTCGGACCCGATCGCGCCATCTCGGTGTTCCACGTTGATCAGCCATCGAACGACTTCGGATCGCTGTTCGAGGTGCTGCATGCCGATCCGGACAGATACGTAGCCGACGAACCCAACGTCTTCCCGGCGGCAATCGGAAGGTCCTTCTACGAGAACGTGCTCCCGCCTGCCTCCGTGCATCTGGGATGGTCCTCGTATGCCGCCGTGTGGCTCAGCCGCGTTCCGACACTGATTCCGGGCCACTTCGTTTCCCCGCACAGCACAGGGACGGTGAGGGCCCAATTCGAACGTCAGGGCGAGCAGGACTGGAGATCCTTTCTCTCGCTGCGGGCGCGGGAGCTGCGTCCCGGAGCACGCCTGGTCGTCGCCCTTCCAGCGCTCGCGGATGATGGCGCCTCGGGGCTCGAACCTATCTTCGACCAGGCCAACGTGGTGCTCGGCGACTTGGTGGCTGAGGGCGCGATCACGTCCGAGGAACGCTCGAGCATGGCGCTCGGGTCTCATCCCAGGCGGAACCGGGATCTCCTCGCGCCATTCGCAGGCGATGGCGAATTTCAACAGTTGACGGTGGAAGAGTTGCGGATGTTCGAGTTCCCGGACGCAGCATGGACAGACTACCAGCGCGATGGAGACAAAGAAGCTCTCGCAGCCAAGCAAGCGCTGTTCTTCCGCTCGATCTTTGTGCCATCGCTCGGCGCCGCACTCGCTCGCGTGCGCGCGGGGGACGCCGAGGCGCTTGGCGCATTTGGAGATCGGCTCGAGCAGCGCCTCAAGCAGCGCCTGGTAGGCCAACCGGCGTCGACGCACTCGTTCGTGCAGGTCATGGTGCTGGCCAAGAAGCCGTAGTCATCGACATTCACCATCATGAATCTTCGCGGGGCTTGGCTGTGCGGCGCCGTACTGTTTCTCGAGGGCTACGACATTGCCGCCGTTGGCTATGCGGTCCCGTCGCTCGTTGACGCATGGAAGGTGCGCCCCCAGGTATTCACCGGGGTGTTGACCGCGGGCAACATCGGGCTCCTGGTCGGTTCGGTCTGTGCGGGAGTGCCTGGCGATCGATTGGGACGCAAGCCAGTCCTCATCGCTTGCACCGTGGTGTTCGGTGTCTTCTCTCTGCTCTCGGCATTGGCCGGCTCGCCGTCGCAGTTGGCGGGACTGCGATTTCTCACCGGGTTGGGCCTCGGCGGTGGTATCCCGATCGCTATCGCGCTCGCCTCCGACCTGGCACCAGCGATCATCCAGGGGCGCCTGATGATCCTGATCGGCGCGGGTGTTCCAATCGGTTTTGCGGCCGGGGGATTGCTGGCGAGCCGGCTTGTCGGCCCTCTGGGTTGGCCGGCAATCTTCGTGACGGGTGGTGTGCTGCCGATCGCGCTCGTGCCGCTGCTGGTGCTCTGGCTGCCGCGGTCCGTCGGGGTTCGCGCCGCCGCCCACGGCCACAATCTGGTTGCGGCCCTCTTCCAGAACGGTCTGGCCCCGACGACGGTGCTGCTCTGGGCGATCAATCTGTTCAGTCTGCTGGCCGTCTACTTCATCCTGCAGTGGACTCCGGCCATTCTGCACAGTGCCGGCGTAAGCCCCGCTCGGGCGATCCTGGGCACAACCATGTACTCGCTTGGCGTGATTGTGTGCCCCCTTGTCGCGGCGCCCATCGTCGACCGTCTCGGGATGGAGCGCGTGTTGACCTGCGGGTTGACCTTCGGTGCATTCTGCGTGCTGTCGATCGGGTTGTTCGATCCGCGGTTCTGGCTGCTCGCGATTGTTCTCTTCGGTGCCGGGATCGGGGGCGGCTGCCAGGCGGGCATCAATTCGCTGTCGGCCTTGGCGTATCCCGCCACCATTCGCTCGACCGGCGCGGGCTGGGCGCTGGGCGCGGGGCGTATCGGCACCATCGCGGGGCCGTTGTCCGGCGGCGTCCTGATGACGGCGGGATTCAGTGCGCAGAAGGTATTCATCGCGGCGGCCTTCCCCGTCTTCGCAGCGGCCGTGTCGATGGTGATCCTCGGACGCCTGCGTCGCAGTGCATGAGGCGACCGTTGACCAAACCGAGCCTGACCAGCGACATCCCGGCGATCATGCGCGCGGTACATCAGATCAGCGACGACGAGCCGAAGATCCTCGCCGATCCCATTGCGCCGAAGCTCGTCGACGTGGCGGCCCAGGATTTGGACGCGCAATGGCTTGCCCCAATCCTCGGCCATCCGTTCGCTCCGCAATGGCGGGCCGGGTTTCTGATCCGCAGCCGCTACGCGGAGGACTGCCTCGCCGAGGGCGTCGCACGCGGGCTCGGGCAATATGTGATCCTCGGCGCGGGCCTTGATACGTTTGCCTACCGTCAGCCGGGCTGGGCGCGCGCGCTCCACATTTTCGAGGTCGATTCTCCGGCAACGCAGCGCGTGAAGCGGGCGCGGATTGCCGCGGCGGACGTCGCGCCGCCGGACAATCTCACGTTCGTCTCGATCGACTTCGAGACCGCGTCGCTGGGTGAGGCGCTGCGCGCCACGGGCTTTGCGTTCGACAGAGGCGCTTTCTGCTCGTGGCTCGGGGTGACACAATACCTGACGGCCGCGGCGATCGAGTCGACGCTCGCGCTCGTGCTCACGCTGCCGCGCGGCAGCGAGATCGTACTCAGCTTCGTGCTGCCTCAGGAGATGCTCTCGGGCATCGAGGCAGACGCCATGGCGACCGCCGCCGCGAGAGCCGCGGAGGTCGGCGAGCCGTGGCTCTCCCGCCTGCACCCTGCTGACGTTGCCGCGCAGCTTGACCGCATGGGCTTCTCCGAGGTCGTCCTCCTGACGCCCGAGCAAGCCCGGGAGCGGTATTTGAAGAACCGCCGCGACCGTCTGACCGGCCGCCGCGGGGAGCAGTTGATCAGGGCGATTGTGTGATTCTCAGGCGGCGCTGTGCACGGCGGGCACGATGCGGGCGCCAATCGCATCGATCGCGCGCATCATCTTCGACTGCGGCAGCGACGCGACGTTCATCTGGAAGGAGAGTCGAGAGATCCCGCCCAGCGCTTCGCTGTGTCGAACGATCTTGTCGGCCACCTCGTCCGGGCTGCCGATCAGCAGCGCCCCGTCCGGCCCTCGCTGCGCGTCGTAACTTGCGCGCGTCATCGGCGGCCAGCCGCGCTCCTTTCCCACATCCGTCATGGCCCTCGCGTAGCCGGGGAAGAAGGTCTCGGCCGCTTCCTGCGTGGTTTGATCGACGTAGCCCAGCATGTGGACGCCGACCTTGAGTTGGTCCGCGGGGTATCCGTGTTGCTTGCCGGTTTCTCTGTACAGATCGATCAGCGGCCGGAATCGCCGCGGCTCGCCGCCGATGATCGCGACCATCAGCGGCAGCCCGAGGGCGCCGGCGCGGGCGAATGATTGAGGCGTTCCGCCCACGCCGAGCCAGATCGGAAAAGGATTCTGCACCGGGCGGGGATACACCCCCTGCCCCGTCAGCGCGGGACGATATTTGCCGGACCAATGGATATGCTCCTGCTCGCGGAGCTTCAGCAGCAGATCGAGCTTTTCGGCAAACAACGCGTCGTAGTCCTCCAGCCGGAAGCCGAAGAGCGGAAACGCCTCGATCGACGAACCACGGCCGACGATCATCTCCGCGCGTCCTCGCGACAGCAGATCGATCGTCGCGAAGCTCTGAAAGACGCGCACCGGATCCTCCGCGCTCAGGACGGTGACGGCGCTGGTCAGCCGGATGCGCTGCGTGCGCGCCGCGGCAGCTCCAAGAATCACGGCCGGCGCCGAATCGAGAAACTCCCGGCGATGGTGCTCGCCGACACCAAAGACGTCCAATCCCACCTCGTCGGCGTGCTCGATCTGCTGGACGAGCTGCCGTAGACGCTCGGCCGGGTTCACCGCCCGGCTGTGCTCGTCGAACGCCGCCGCGAAGCTGTCAATCCCAATTTCCATCGGCGAGTCTCAGAACAGGATCGATCGATCCCGGATGAACGCCCCGATCCAGAGCAGGACGATTGGAATGAAGGGATTGACCTTCAGGGCATCGTGCGACAGCTCCGTGGCGATGGCCCCGGCGAAGTAGCAGGACGAGAGCACGAACCCGAGCTTGAACGTGGCCGGGATGACGAAGAGCGTCGCGCACACCAGTTCCATGACGCCGAGCCACGGCACGTATCGTCTGACGCCGAGCGCGGTCATGGCCTCGAGAACCTGTGAATTGCCGGTCAGCTTCATCACCCCTGACAGCGCAATCAGCAGCGCAGGGATCCACGTCGCCAGCAGTTGAACGATCATACGCTCCTCCGTCCGCGCGCCATGCGCGCCTGGCGGTTACTATTGAATACCTAGGTATCGTGAATTACTATTATGCCAGTCGCAAGACGGCACTTTTTTCTGTGCAAGTTACGTGGAGGGAACCGTATGAGTCGAGCACCTGCCACGCTGACGGCGCACCACGACTGCGAGTTCCGGGAAGTGTTGGACCGCGTGGGCGACAAGTGGAGCCTGCTCGTCATCGCCATGCTCGAGCAGCGTCCGACCCAACGCGCTCGCTTCTCGGAATTGAAGCGGAGCATCCCGGGGATCTCGCAGCGGATGCTGACCGCGACCTTGCGGAGCCTCGAGCGCGACGGGCTGCTGACGCGAGACGTCTATGCGGAGGTGCCGCCGCGCGTCGAGTACGAACTGACGCCGCTCGGCAAGCGGTTCATGCAGCCGGTTCGCGGGCTGGTCGCGTGGCTGCAGGTGAACTGGTCCGCCATCAGGGCCGCACGCGAGACCTTCGACCGGCGATCGCAGGCTCGCAAGGCATCATGAGCCTCATCTCACTGTGAGGTGGGTGGGCTGAAGACTCATGGCCGCGTGCAGTTGCCTACGCCCTCGAGTCCTGGCGATCTGTAGCTCTTTAACGTCTTGGACAATCCTAATCTGGGGGCGAGGCAACTGCGCGCGACCATGAGTCTTCAGCCCCATTCTGTCTCAATGCACGCGGCCATGAGTCTTCAGCCCCGTTCTGGGGCCCCGAAGTCGTCGATCCGGGGTACGATTTCGTGCTGGGCGACCGTCGCAATGATCGCGTCTTGACGTTTTCTTTTCATATCCAAGAAAATCTGATGACAACGGCGCCCGCTGTGAAACGACCCGGAGCCCGTCGCAGTAGGAACTATTCAGAGGTTCGATGACGAGCAGCGCGTCTCCGCCCGAAGGAAAGGCAACATCAAAGGCACGAGGACTCATCTGGTTCGTCCTGCTGGTGATCATTGTCGGTCTCGCGGGCTACGCCGTCTGGCGCGCCGGCCAGCCGGTCCAGCCCGTGCGGGCCCAGGGCGGCGGCGGGGGCCGCGGCGGAGGCGGCCGTGGCGGGGGCGGGCTGGGACCTGTGCCGGTCGTCGTCGCGAACGTCGCCCGCTCGAGCATTCCGATCATCCTGAACGGGCTGGGCAACGTCAGCGCCTTCTACACGGTGACGATCAAGTCCCGCGTGGACGGTCAGCTGATGAAAGTCGATTTCCACGAAGGCGACCTCGTCAAGCAGGGGCAGGTCCTGGCGGAAATCGATCCTCGGCCGTATCAGGTGCAGCTCGAGCTGGCCCAGGCCACGCTGGCCCGCGACCGGGCCCTCCTCAACAACGCGAAGGTCGACGTCGAGCGCTATCGGACGCTCCTGGCAACCGACGCCATTCCCAAGCAGCAGCTCGACACGCAGATCGCCCTTGTCGCGCAGTACGAGGCCGCCACGCAACAGGACGCCGCCAACATCGACAACGCCAACCTCCAGCTGGTGTATGCGAAGGTCACCGCGCCGATCACCGGCGTCGTCGGCCTGCGGCTGGTCGATCCCGGCAACATCGTCCATGCGAACGATCAGAACGGCATGGTCGTGATCACGCAGCTCCAGCCGAT
>DASZFS010000482.1:0-52798 GCA_035939575.1 Vicinamibacterales bacterium
CGAGATGTCCATCAAGGGGTTGATGGTCGACCCCATCACGAACATGCCGATCGTCATCCTGCGGGACAAGGCGGGGCAGAAGGTGCTGCCGATCTGGGTCGGGATCTTCGAGGCCAACGCCATCGCGCTGCAGATCGAGAACGTCGCGACGCCCCGCCCGATGACGCACGACCTGTTGCGGAACGTCATCGAGGATCTCAAGGCCTCCGTGCAGAAGATCGTCGTCTGCGATCTGCAGGACAACACGTTCTACGCGCTGATCTACCTCCTGCTCGACGGCCGCGTCGTCGCCATCGACGCGCGTCCGAGCGATGCGATCGCCCTGGCGCTCCGCACGCGGGCGCCGATCTTCGTCGAGGAGGCGGTCATCGACAACGCCAAGACCTTCGATCCCATTCCGGAGAAGGCTGACGCAGAGCGCCTCCACAAGTGGCTGGAGAGTTTGGACCCGGACGACCTCGGCAAATACAAGATGTAGTGGGTGCGGCCGCGAGCGGCGGTGATACAATTCCGTCACTGCCTGATGATCGTCGCCATCGCGAACCAGAAGGGCGGGGTGGGGAAGACCACCACTGCCATCAACCTCGCGGCGGCCCTCGCCCTTCGCGGCAAGCGCACGCTGCTCATCGACCTCGATCCCCAGGCGAACAGCACGATGTCGTTCCTCGACATGCAGACCGTGTCGAAGAGCGTCTACGATGCCATTGCGGACCCGCCCGTTGCGCTCGAGGACGTCATCGTGCAGGCGCCGATGGAGAATCTGTGGATTGCCCCGTCCCGGATTGCGCTTGCGAAGCTCGAGGCCAAGCTGGTAGGGGAGATGGACGCGCATTTCCGGCTGAAGGACAAGCTCGAGCCGATCCGGAAGCACTACCCGCAGATCGTCATTGACTGCCCTCCGACGCTGGGCCTCCTGACGGTCAACGCGCTCGTCGCGGCGACCCACCTCCTGATTCCGATCCAGTCCTCCTACTTTGCGCTCGAGGGGACGGACGACCTGCTGGAGACCATCGAGAAGGTCCGCGCGCGCCCGAACCCGGCGCTGCGGATCCTCGGCGTGGTCATTACCATGCACGACAAGCGGACGGCGCTCGCCAAGGACATCCGCATGCAGATCCAGAAGGTCTTCGGCGGGAAGGTGTTCAAGACCGTCATCACCAAGAGCGTGCGGCTGGAAGAGAGCCCGGCGTACAAGGAATCAATTTTCACGTTCGCGCCCGACTCGACCGGGGCGAGCGAGTATTACAGCCTGTGCGAGGAGGTCATCGACCGTGCCTAGACGCGGCCTTCCCGAGTCCATCTCGATGCGGCACGACGAGCACTACGTGGAGGCGCTGGCCGCGTCGGCGGGCGCGCCGATCGGCCGCCTGGTGCCCATCGATCACATCGATCCCAACCCGAACCAGCCCCGCCAGGTCATGGGGGACCTCTCGGAGCTCATTGCCTCCATCGCGGAGAAGGGGATTCTCGAGCCGCTCGTCGTCCGGCAGCGCGGCGAGCGGTTCCAGATCGTCGCGGGCGAGCGGCGGTACCAGGCGGCTATTCAGGTCGGCCTGCGCGACCTGCCGGTCGTCATGCGGGATGTCGATGACACCGAGATGCTCGAGCTGGCCCTCATCGAGAACCTGCAGCGGAAGGACCTGACGGCGTTCGAGGAATCCGAAGCGCTCCAGGGCCTGGCCGATCAGTGCGGGTATACGCATGAGGACCTGGCGCGGCGGCTCGGGAAGTCGAGGACGTCGGTCACCGAGTCTCTGGCGCTGAATGCCATGTCGGAAGAGGTGCGAAACCTGTGTCGGCTGGCCGACATTTCCTCTAAATCGTTGTTGTTACAGGTTGTTAGGCAGAATACCCCCGAGAAAATGACCGCGCTCGTCGAGCGGATTGCGAGTCAGGGCGGGGCCACGCGTCAGCGGCTGCGGGACGCGGTCGCCAAGGCGAAGCCGGGGCGTCCGCGGCAGTTCGTGTTTGCCTACAAGGCTCCCACGAAGGCGTTCAACCTGAAAATCAGCTTCAACAAGGCCCGAGCCTCGAAGCACGAGGTCATCGACGCGCTCGAGGGCATTATTCGGGAGTTGCGTAAGGGGAAATAGGTTCGGAAGGTTCGCAGGGTTCGCGGGGCCCCAGGGTTCGATGGGTTCGCACGGGCCAGGTTCAGGTGTTCGCGGTGCGCTGGAACCTTCAGAATCCCATGAACCTCCGGAATCCGATAGAAGCGCGAACCCGCTTGGGGAACCTGGCGACCTGAGCCTCCAGAACGTCGAGAGGCTAACGAGCCGCGAGCACCCGGTGAGCCTCGCGAACTCGTCATTCAAGTGCTTCATGAAAGCAAATAGTTAACATAACATCCCTTATCAGACTCACTGGAAATACTGAATGAAAACAGCCTGTGCATGGTTTGTGGGCTACTGCTTCGGCGTTTGACCTAAAGCCTTGATTGGAGTGAACCAGGTTCGCGCAGTTCGCGACGTTCGCAGGGTGCTCTGGGTTCGTCGGGTTCTCGAAGTTCAAGGTTCGTCAGGTTACCGGTTCGACAGAGCCCCTGAGAACCCGCAGCACTCCAGAACCCCGCGAACCCGGCGAACCCCACGAACCCACGGTTCTTGACGCTGACATCAGGCCCGCCAGTGCCGCGCCTCGAACCGCGCGTCCGGCAACGTGATCTCGATCGGCCGGTGCGCCGGGTGGCGCTCCCGCTCGACATCGGCGCCGTCGTAAATCGACACGAAGAACGAGACAGCCGTCTCGCCGGGAGCCAGCCCCAGATCCGCAACCGGAATCGCCACTTCCAGGATACGGCCCGCCGCCGCCACTGCCGAGCCGGCACCGCGCTCCCGCCAGTACGGCGGGATGGGAAACCGCTGCCAGAAGAGCGTCGACAGCCTCCCGCCCGCCACCTGACGGATGGAGAGCCGGAGGTCCGGCGGAACCAGGAACTTCAGCGAGATCTCATGCCCGTCCGCCAGCAGCTCGACCATGGGCTGCCGCGCATCGAGCCGCAGGAACAGCCGGTCTCGACTGAAGCCAAAGCGCACGAAGGTCAGGAGCGCCGCCGGCCGCTCGATCCGGTGCATGGCCCCCACCGTCTCCCGGAGCGCCAGTTCCCCAGCGCCGAGCCACTCGAAGTAGCTCGTTTCCTCGCCGTCCAGCGTGGGATTCAACAGCGCCGTTGGCTCGGTCTGGGCGCTCGCAGGACCGGCCGCCGAGATGTTGCTGACGAACAGCTCATCCGGGGTCTGCTTGTTCATCAACCGGTACGCGTTCCGGAGATGCCGCCTGAACAGGTCGTCAAATTCTTCGTCATGGGCGGACGAGTGGTCGTCGCCGTACCACCAGCACCAGTCGCTGCCCTCGGCGATCAGGACCTCCTCGCGCGCACCCGCGATGTCACCCGCCCTGTCGGCCACGTCGACGACGTCGACCGCGCCGAGTGCTTCGCGGGCATCGGCCAGCTGGCTCCAGGCCTTCTGGTCGTCCGGGTGTCCGATCCAGATGTAGAAGTTGCCGTCGATCCACGAGCCGGGAAAGATGCCGGGCAGCTCGCGTGTGGCGCCCGCGCACCCTTCAGCCACCGTCACGGTCTGGAGCTCGGTGTCGGCCTGAAGTCGCCGGTACAGGGCGCGCAGAAACGGCCGGCCACCGCCCTCGAAGTGCTCCCACGCATTCTCCCCGTCGAGAATCACCGAAATCAACGCGTCTTCCCCGCCCGCGCGATGGCGGTAACGCCTCCCGGCCTCGGTCAGCCGGCCGACGAAGTCAGCGGCGGCGGCGTCTGCCGGCCATCCCGCGTACGTGAAGCCAATGAGATCCGACAGCACATGATCACGGAACACACACGCGATCGTCACCCCGTCTACGCGAACGAGGTACGGCGCATAGAGACGCTCCGGCTGCTCCAGATGGCCGTATCCGTCGCGCGAGAACGTTGCGCCAAGTGTTCGCGCCAGGATGAGCTCGTCGGTCGCCATCCACCGGAACCCCGCCGCCACCGCGAGAGGAACCATCGCGTCGGAGACCGAACCCTCGGACGGCCACAAGCCGTGCGGCCGGCTGCCGAACAGGCTGGCGTGGTAGGCGGAGGCCCGCTCCAGCTGCAAGGCGGCATCCTCCGGGTGGGCAAACCGGTGGCGTGGCCGGCGGGCGTCCGGGTGGGTGCGGAGGTAGACGTCCGTGTCGCACAGCAACGGCAGGATCGGGTGGTAGAACGGCGACGCGGAAATCTCGATCTGGCCGCGCGCAGCCGCATCGCGGTACTCCGGGATGACGCGGTTGAGGATCTCGAGCTCGACCTGCCGCAGCAGCGCCTTGTCGGCCTCGTTGTAGTCCCGCTCCTTGGCCAGGAGCGCCATGACCCGCGGGTCCTCGTCCAGGTAGAACGGATCCACCCAGGCCAGTTTGTGCCAGACCTGAAGATCACGCAGCTCGTCGATCGTGTAGGTGGTTGCGCGCTTCGCGAGCAGCTCGGCGTACCGAGGGTGGATGTCGATCATTCGCTGCCGCTGGGCGTGAAAGAAGTTGGCCCGCACGAACTCGATCTCCGCCGGCGTCAGGTCCGCCGCGGGCTTGAGGCTCAGCTCGAGCCCGCGATCGCGGGCGCGGTCCTGCGCGAACGCCTCGAGCTGGACGAGCAGCGACGGCACCAGGTTGAAGGTCACCTTGACGCCCGGGAACTCGCGCAGCAGCGCCACCATGCCGTAGTAGTCCTTGAGGGCGTGCAGCCGTACCCACGGCAGGATGTGCTCGCCGGTTACCAGGTCTTGATAGAACGGTTGGTGCATGTGCCAGAGAATCGCGACGCGCGTCATACGGTGTAGTCTAGACGCTATCGGCAATGTTCAAGATTTTCGACCGCTACCTGGTGCGCGAGATCGTGCCGCCCTTCGCCCTGGCGCTGGTCGTGCTCACGTTCATCCTGCTGATGCCGCCGATCCTCGAGAACGCCCAGCAGCTCATCTCGAAGGGCGTTGAGTTCCCGACCGTCGCCCGCATCCTGGTCACGCTGATCCCGCAGGCGCTCAGCGTCACGATCCCCATGGCCCTGCTCTACGGCATCCTGATGGGACTGGGCCGGATGTCCGCCGATCGCGAGTTTGTCGCGCTCCAGGCGTGCGGCGTCAGCATCCTGCGCGCGATGTGGCCGATCGCCCTGCTGGCGGTCATCGCGTTCGCCGCCGACCAGTACGTGCTGCTCGTCGCCCTCCCGAACGCCAACCAGACGTTCCGTCAGATCACATTCAATGTGGTCGCCTCAAAGGCCGAGAGCGACGTGAAAGCGCGCACGTTCTATCAAGGGTTCCCGAATCGCGTCGTCTACGTGCGCGACGTGACGCCCGACCGCGGCTGGCAGGACGTCTTTCTCGCGGATACGACGCGCACGGACCAGACATCGGTCTACTTCGCCCGGAGCGGCCACCTCCTGATCGATCACGACCAGCGGACCGCACGGCTCGAGCTGGAGAGCGCCGCGCGCCACACGACATATACGGCCAGGCCCGAGGACTACGACGTCGATTCCTTCGACCGCCTTGTGCTGAATCTCGACGCCGAGTCGGTCTTCAAGCGCACGCAGCTGCTGAAGGGCGACAACGAGATGACGATCGCGGAGCTCCGCGCCGACGTCGTCGCCCGCAAGGCACAGCGCCAGCCGTATGCGATGCAGCTGTTCACGATCCAGCAGAAGTTCTCGATTCCCGTCTCGTGCCTCGTCCTCGCCGCAGTTGGCCTCGCGCTGGGGGCGAGCAGCCGGAAGGACGGTACGCTCGCCAGCTTCGCGCTCGGGTCGGGTGTGATCTTTGTCTATTACGTGCTGCTCTACACTGCCCGCGCGGCGGCCAATGGGGGCCGGTTGTCACCGATCCTCGCGCCCTGGGTGGTCAACATCGTCCTGGGGCTCGTAGGGGCGGCGCTCGTGCTGTGGCGGACGGGCGCCTCCGGGGAATCGGTGCGGATCCGTCTGCCATGGCCGCGGACGCCACTGGCTTCCGAGGCGCCTGGCGACCGGCCTGCCGGACAAGGTCACGAGGGTCACGAGGGTCACGGGAGTCACGGGGGTCGCCGGGGGCGGGTGGTGCTGGTGGTGCGCGTCCCGCAGATCGATTGGCCGCGGCCCCGCCTCCTCGACCTGTACGTGGTCCGCCGCTACGTCTCGGTGTTTCTGCTGGCGTTCGTCTCCCTCATCGGGATCTTCTACATCGCGACGTTCATCGATCTGGCCGACAAGCTGTTTCGCGGATCCACGACCGGCGGGACGCTGCTCCGCTACTTCTATTTTCAGACGCCGCAGTATGTGTACTTCATCATCCCGCTGGCGGCCCTCCTGTCGACGCTGGTGACGGTCGGCGTGCTCACGAAGAACAGCGAGCTCATCGTGATGCGCGCGTGCGGCGTGAGCATCTACCGGTCGGCGATGCCGCTGCTGCTGGTTGGCATGGTCTTGAGCGGGCTGTTGTTCGAGCTGCAGGACCGGGTTCTCCCGGAGGCGAACCGTGAAGCGCAGCGGTTGAACGCGCTGATCCGCGGCTGGCCGATGCAGACGTTCTCGGGACAGCTGAGCCGCCGGTGGATGGTCGCGCAGAACGGCGATCTGTACTTCTACGAGCTGTTCGACCCGAGGGGCAATCAGTTCAGCCGCTTTTCCGTGTTCCACCCGGATCCGTCGGCATGGCGTCTGGCAGCGCTCACCTTCGCGAACGACGTGGCCTACACCCGCACACCCGATGGCTACTCGTGGACGGCGCACGGAGGATGGGACCGCGACTTCACGCTGTCGCGCCGACGCAACGCGCCGGCGCCCGCTGTCAGGTTCCGCCCGTTCACCGAGCGCGCCCTCGCGCTGGAGCCGCCCGGCTACTTCAAGTCCGACGACCTCGACGCCGACCGGATGTCTTACGGTGAGCTGAGCGACTATGTGACGCGGCTGCGGAAGAGCGGCTACTACGCCGTGCCCTTCCAGGTGCAACTGCAGCGGAAAGTCGCGTTTCCATTCGTGACGCTCATCATGACGCTGCTGGCCGTGCCGTTCGCCGTCACGACCGGCCGCAGCGGCGCGTTGTATGGCATCGGCATCGGGATCGTGCTCGCGATCGTCTACTGGACCGGGCAGAGCGTCTTCGGCGCTATGGGCGGCGCGGGCCTGCTCTCCCCTACGCTCGCGGCCTGGGCGCCCAACATCCTGTTCACCGCCGTCGCCGGCTATATGCTCCTCACTGTGAGGACCTGACGAGCGCTGCCGCCCTGATCCAGATCTGCCCTGAGGTCCCCGGCCTGGTGTTTGTCGTGTCCACGACGAGCATGAGGCTTCGCATCGCGTCCCGCGCGGGACTTCGCACATGGGTCACGCCGACCGGTTGGAGATCGGCAAATGTCACGGTCCGCTCGCCGGCCGTGCGGTCCACGTAAATCGAACGCTGCCAGCGGTCGGCTGTGGTGTCGCGCACCTGGAGCGAGACACGCATCGGCCGGTCGGCGCGAACGGTGAAACGCACGCCGCTGTATGAGCTGGCGCCAAGGGGCAGATTCAGGACGAGCGACGCGTACTGGCCGACGGCCGCGCCGCCGGCCAACGCGAAGCGATAGAGCATTTCGTTTCCCGATGCGCCGGGCGCAATGTCGGCCGCTGCCTGGGAGCGCGCGTCGTGCTCGACGCTCCAACCGTTCAGTGACCGGCCGTCGAAGACCGCATCGCTTGCCTGTATCGCCACGGGATCCGCCGGCGGAGGGGACGCGTCGCGCTGGCGGATATATACCGGGTTGCTCCGAATCCATGTGACTGGTGGCAGGCCAACGCTGGAAACGATCTCGGCCCAGTAAAGCGCCGGCCCTTCTCCGGCGTGTACGACGTGGTCCTGCGTGTCGCGCGCGGTCGAAATGACCTTGGTTCCATCGTGGACGATGGTGACAAACCCGGCGGGCGCGTTGCTCTGCACGTGCAGGAGGACCGGGCCGCCGAGGCCGAGGACGTCACCCTCGTGGACGGTCCCGAGCGCGTTGGTGGCCGACAGCGCGAACGCTGGCGGCGTCGCGAGGCCGTCGACGGCGGTGTAGAGATGTCCATTGCGAATCGCGCGCATCAGAACCGCGGCATCCGCCGCTGCCTGGCCGGTCAACGCGGCATCAACGCGCACGTGGACCGACATCGCGCGAAACGACGACTCGTACCCTGGAAACGGCAGCGCAAACCTGCTGTCCCCCGGGTCAGCGCTGCGGGGCGTGAGCTTGGCGTGCGCGTCCGCCCCCGCGATGCTGACGATGCGGCGCTGACTGGCGAGGGCTGCCCACTTCTCCAGGGCGGTAGTGGGCTGGATGAGGCTGGCGATCACTTCGGGCGCGCGAAACGGGTAGTCGAGAAACCCCTTGAGCAGCCGCCAGTCGCTTCCCCACCCCGGGCTCTGTGCCAGCAGCCTCCAGCTCGTGTCGGGGTTGAGCAGCTCGATCGCGTCGAACGGCGCAGTCCAATCGGCCCAGCGCAGCTGCGGCTTCGGAGAATCGGGATGCGCCGCGATGCCAAACCCGCCCAGCCGGCGAACGTCTTCGACCACGTCACGCGCCTCCCCGCCGAGCGGGTACGGCGACGCCGGCATGTCGATCGCTACGTAATGGCCGCCGCTGGTGCTGACCTCCACGCCGTCCAGGCAGAGCACTCCAGAGCGATACGTCGGCGGGTCCGGCGGGCGTGTTGCGTCCCCATGATCCGTGAAGACGAGGAACTTGAGGCCCGCGCGCGCGGCCGCGGCTGCCACGTGCTCCGGGCTGCTCAGGCCGTCCGACCGGCTCGTATGCACATGGATGATCCCGGCGATCGTCCCGTCGTCCGCTGCAGCGACGGCGATCCGCGCGGGCGGCAGTGTCAGCAGGACCCAAAAGAAAACGGCGGCCAGGACAGCCGCCGTTGCGAGCAGAAGCTTCTTCACCCGACTCGACGCTGGGCTGGCGGTCGCTACACGCCGGCCGCGGCCTTGAGTGCCGCCGCTTTGTCGGTGCGCTCCCAGGTGAATTCGGGCTCGGTCCGGCCGAAGTGACCGAACGCCGCCGTCTTCTTGTAGATCGGCCTGCGGAGGTCGAGCTCTTCCATGATGCCGCGGGGCGTCAGCTTGAAGTGGTCGCGGACGACCTGCGTGATCTTCTCTTCGGGGATGCGGCCGGTATCCTCCGTATGCACCATCACCGATACCGGGTCGGCCACGCCAATGGCGTACGCGAGCTGAACGAGCGCGCGCTCGGCGATGCCGGCCGCCACCACGTTCTTGGCGATGTAGCGCGCCATGTAGCACGCCGAGCGATCCACCTTGGTGGGGTCTTTGCCGGAGAACGCGCCGCCGCCATGGGGCGCGGCACCGCCGTAGGTGTCGACAATGATCTTGCGCCCCGTGACGCCCGCGTCGCCGTGCGGACCGCCGACGACGAAGCGTCCGGTGGGGTTGACGTAGATCTTCGTGTTCTTGTCTCGGAGGCCGTCGGGGATCACGCGGTTGATGATCTTCTCGACGATGTCCTCCTTCATCGTCTCCTGGGTCACGAGGGGGCTGTGCTGGCTCGAGACGACGACGGCGTCCACGCGGAGCGGGCGGTTACCGTCGTATTCGATCGTCACCTGTGACTTGCCGTCCGGCCTGAGGTAGTCGAGCACGCCGTCGCGGCGCGCGCACGAGAGGCCGCGCACGAGCTTGTGCGCGAGCATGATCGGCAGCGGCATGAGCTCTTCGGTCTCGGTGCACGCGAAACCAAACATCAGCCCCTGGTCGCCGGCGCCACCCGTGTCGACGCCCATGGCGATATCCGGCGACTGGCTGTGGATCGACGACAGCACCGCGCATGTCTCCGCGTCGAAGCCGTACTTGCCCCGGTTGTAGCCCACTTCCGTGATCGTGCTGCGGACGACCTCCTGGAAGTCGACGTAGGCGCTCGTGGTGATTTCTCCCGCGACGATGGCCAGGCCAGTCGTGACGAGCGTTTCACACGCGACGCGGCTGACGGGATCCTGCGTGAGGATGGCGTCGAGGATCGAGTCCGAGATCTGATCCGCAATCTTGTCGGGGTGTCCTTCGGTGACCGATTCCGAGGTGAAGAGGTGCCGTCCCTTACGGCTCATGCCGCGCGCTCCTTACTGGTGATGATGTCAATAGAGTCGATGATCTCAATCGCGTCGATGATCCCGAAAAACCCTGAGCGGCAAACGCTTTAGCTTATCACGGGCGCGGATGGAACCGGTCGTAAATCGTTCGCAGCCGCGCCTCGAGCACGTGCGTGTAGATCTGCGTGGTCGAGAGGTCGGCGTGTCCGAGCATCATCTGGATCGCCCGCAGGTCGGCTCCACGCTCGAGCAGGTGTGTGGCAAACGAGTGCCGCACGACGTGCGGGCTGAGCATGGACGGCAGCTGCGCCCGCCGTCCATGCTGCTTCAGGATCTTCCAGAAGCCGACGCGGCTGAGCGGCCCTCCGCGGGCGTTGACGAAGAGTCGCGGCGAGGTCCGGCTCTTGAGCAGCGTCCGGCGCGCGGTGGCCTGGTACTTCCGGATCCAGCCGGCAGCCTCGAGCCCGAGCGGGACGAGCCGCTCCTTGTTGCCCTTTCCCACGCAGGTCAGATACTCCTCATCGAGGTGCAGGTCCGCGACGCGGACGCCCACGAGCTCCGAGACGCGCAAGCCGGTCGCGTACAGGAGCTCGATCATCGCGCGGTCGCGCAGGCCGAGCGGCGTCTCGACGTCCGGCCGGGCCAGGAGCCGGTCCACGTCGTCGAGCGAGAGAAATTTCGGCAGCGACGGCCATGCGCGCGGCGGCCGGAGGTCGTCGGCGGGATTGCGCGCGATGCGCCGGTCGACCGCGAGAAAACGGTAGAAACCGCGGACGGCGGCGACGCGACGGGCGACCGATCGCGGAGACAGACCGCGCGCGCGCTGTTCGCGAACGAACGCTTCGAGATCCGCGCGATCGAGCGCCTCGAGCGCGCGCGTCGCCCCGGCCGCATACTGCGCCAGCGCCGCCAGGTCCCGCGCGTAGCTCTCGAGAGTGTGATCGGCCAGCCGCCGCTCGACGCGAAGATGATCCAGGTAGGCGTCGACCATGAGTACCGACGACACGGTGACTACTATGATAGTATTCGCCGCTCGTTGCTTGAGAGTCTGAAGGTAATGACGTCCCGGTCCAAGTGGCAGTCGCTTCCCACCGAGCAGATCAACCCCGCCACGCTCGCGATCGACAAGCTCGACCCGGCCGACATCGTCGAAGGCATGCTCGCCGAAGACCGGAAGATGCTCGCCGCGGTGCAGCGCGAGAAAGAGCGCATCGCCGTGGGCGTCGAGATCATCACGCAGAGCCTGCGCAAGGGCGGGCGGATCATTTTCGTCGGCGCCGGCACGAGCGGCCGTCTGGGTGTGCTCGAGTCGGCGGAGATGCCGCCCACGTTCGGCACGAGCCCCCAGCTGGTCCTCGCCGTCATGGCCGGCGGGCAGAGCGCCGTGCTCCGCGCGCGCGAGGGCGTCGAGGACAACTACGAGGAAGGCGCGCGCTCCATCAACCGGCTGCGGCCGACGCGGAAGGACGTCGTCATCGGCGTGTCGGCGAGCGGCATGACGCCGTTCGTGCGCGGGGCCCTGACACGCGCGCGGCGCGCGGCATCCAAGATCATCTTCGTGACCTGCGATCCGCGGACCGAGCTCCAGACGTTCGTCGACCTCACCATCGCGCCGGCGGTGGGCCCAGAGGTCATCGCGGGCTCGACGAGGCTGAAGGCCGGCACGGCGACCAAGATCGTTCTGAACATGCTCACGACGGCGTCGATGATCCGCATCGGGAAGACGTACGGCAATCTGATGGTCGACGTCCAGATGGGATCCGAGAAGCTCAAGGATCGGGCCCGCCGCATCATCACCATCGTCACGGGGCTCGAGTACGACGCGGCCGACAAACTGCTGCGGAAGGCGCATTGGAACGTGAAGGCGGCGATCGTCATGCAGAAAACGGGCCTCACCTACACCCAATCGCTTTCGCGCCTCCGCCGGGCGCACGATTTCGTCAAGGATGCGATTGGCGAGGACGTGGAAGCGCGCTTGAAAGCCGTGCTCAAGGTCGGCTGACGCGCGACGCGGCGCCGGCGTCCAGCCAGACCTCGGCCCGTTGGTGCAGCTGGAGGAACGAGGCGGGCAGCATCGGCGTGACCGGTCCGTGAACGAGGCGATCGACGCATCGGGCCTTCCCGACACCGGTCGCCACCAGAACGATCCGTCTGGCCCGGAGGATCGTGCCCATCCCCATCGACAAAGCTTCCTTCGGCACCGCGCGCGCGCTGCCAAAGAGGCCGGCGTTCGCCCGCCGCGTCGCCGCCCGGAGGCGCGATCGGTGCGTTCGCGCGACGAGAGCCAGGCCGGGCTCGTTGAAGCCGATGTGGCCGTTCGCGCCGACGCCGAGGATCTGCAGGTCGATGCCTCCGGCGCGGTCGATCGCCCGGTCGTAGCGGGCGCACTCCGCATCGACATCGCGCGGGAGGCCGTTCAGGAAGTGCGCCTGCTCTCTCGAGATCCCGACGTGGTCGAAAAGATGCGCGCGCATGAACGCCTGGTAGCTGCGCGGATCGTGCGGCGACAGCCCGAGGAACTCGTCCAGATTGAACGTGGAGACCCTGGTGAGGTCGAGACGCCCCGCCCGATGGAGCCGCACGAGCTGACGATAGAGCGGAATCGGCGTTCGACCGGCGGGAAGACCGAGCACTGCCCGCGGTGCCACCGCGGTCGTCCGGGCGACGTCGGCGGCGAGCGATCGCGCCAGGGACTCAGCTGTCGAAAACAGACGCACGCGCACTCGATCGTCCCCTCACCTCGATCGTCCCCTCACGTCGTGTACTTCGGGACATTCTTGTACTTCGGGACTTTGGCGCCGCCGCGCGCCTCCGCGAGCGCCAGCCAGACGGCGCCCGCCGCCGGCTCCCGATCGAGGATCTCGACCAGACTTCGGGGCGCGACCTCCGCGAGCCGGCCCGGCAGCTCGGACGCCAGCCAGGGCACCCCACGAAAGATTCCGCCGGCGAGATAGAACGTGAACGCCTCGCCTCGCATCTCCAGGCTCGCCGTGACCGACCGCGCCGCCAGGACCAGCTCTTCGGCGGCCCGTTCCAGGATCCGTGTCGCCACCGCATCGCCCTGCTCGCTGACCCGCTGCACCAGCGGGCCGAGCAGCGCGACGGCGGTTCGCGGCTGCGCCCGATCGTAGACAATGCTGGGCAGGCGCGAGACGTCAGTGACCTCGAACTGCGCCAGGATGTCGTCCGTCAGCCGCGTTTGAGGCCCGCGGCCGTCGGCGGCGCGCATGACGGCCGCCAGCGCCTCGCGGCCGATCCAATAGCCGCTGCCCTCGTCGCCCAGCATGTGTCCCCAGCCGCCCGCGCGGGCGGCTTCCCCGGCGGCGTTGCGTCCGTACACGATCGCGCCGGTGCCGGCGATGATCACGACGGCTGGCGCGTCGCCGGCGCCGGCGACGAGGGCGATGAGCGCGTCGTTGACGACGAGCACGCGCGACTTGTAGCCGATGCGCCGCATGATCGCGCGAACGGTCCGCTCTTCATCGTCTCGATCCACGCCGGCGATGCCGAGGCAGATGACGGCCGGCGTGACCGCGCGGCTTCCGGTCACCGAATCCATCGCGGCTTCCATCACATCTTCCATGACTTCGTGCAGAACTTTCTCGACGGCGAGCTCGCCGGCCGCGTGCAGGTTTGCGCCGGGCCCGCGGGCTTCGGCGAGAATCGCGCCGGTCTCGTCCGCGAGCAGGCACACGGTCTTCGTGCCGCCGGCGTCGATGCCAAGGACATGCATGGAAAGCGGAATTGTATGGTACTCTCCCCGCATCCATGTTCAGTGCAGTTGTCCGGAATACGATCGCGACGCATGTCGCGGCGGTGGCGGTCCTGTGCGCATGCGCCTCGCCGGCCGCCTCTCCTGGTCCCCCTGAAGGTGACGTCGGTGACGTCGGTGACGTCCGCGACGTCGAGGTCCGCGCGCTGTGGGTCGTGCGCACGTCGCTGACCTCGCCGGCAGCGATCGCCGCGATGGTCTCGTCGGCCAGGGCCGGCAGCTTCAATACCTTACTGGTGCAGGTCCGCGGGCGCGGCGACGCGTACTACGAGGGCGGCGTCGAACCGCGCCCCACCACGCTGTCCTCGCAGCCGTCGTTCGATCCGCTCGCGACGGCGATCGCACGCGGGCACGACGCCGGGCTCCGGGTGCACGCGTGGATCAACATCAACCTGGTGGCCGGCGCCGACCTGCCGTCCGCGCGCGGCCACGTGGTCCGTCGCCACCCGGAGTGGGTGATGGTCCCGCGCGCGATTGCCGGCGACCTCTCGCGCCTCGACCCGCACCGCCCGGAGTTCCTTGCACGACTCGCGCAATATGTCCACGATCGCCCCGGCGAGGCCGAGGGTCTGTATCTCTCACCTGTGAATCCGGCGGCCGCAGACTACACCGTCGCCATCGTCCGCGACATCGCGGAGCGATACGGCGTGGACGGCATTCACCTCGATTACATCCGCTATCCGGACGAGGACTTCGACTACGGCCGCGAGACCGTCGCCGCGTTCCGGGCGAGCCTCGTCCGCGATCTGGGCCCATCCGAGCGCGGTCGATATGACGCCCGGCGAGCGACCGATCCGCTGATCTACCCCCGCGCGTTTCCTGAGCGCTGGCGGGAGTTCCGCGCGGACCGCTTGACCGCGCTGGTGGCGCGCCTGCGAGCCGTCGTCAAGCGCGCGAGGCCCTCGGCTGTGCTGAGCGCGGCGGTCGCGCCCGACGCAGACGCCGCCGCGACGCATCGCCTTCAGGACTGGCGCGCGTGGACGGCTGCCAATCTCGTCGATGTTGTCTGCCCCATGGCGTACACGACCGATGCGAGCGTGTTTGCGGCGCAGGTCGCTGCGGCCGGCCACGTGGCGGGCTCGCATCCGGTGTGGGCAGGCATCGGCGCGTATCGGCTGTCGCGCGCGCAGATCGTGGACGACGTGCAGACCGCGCGCCGGCTGGGCGCGGGCGGAATCGTCCTTTTTTCCTACGACAGCCTGGCGGATCCCTCGCGCGGCCCCGACTTCCTCGCACGCGTCGGGCGCGCCGCCTTCAGCAGCCGGTAGATGGGCTTTTCGGCTCTCGACTACGCCGTCCTGGCGATCTACTTGACCGGGATCACGTGGTTCGGAGCTCGATTCCGCCACGCCAACCGCTCGGTCAGAGACTACTTCCTCGGCACGCGCCAGACGTCCTGGGCGGTGATCAGCCTGTCCATCGTTGCAACGGAAACCAGCACGCTGACGCTCATCGGCGTCCCGGCGCTCGCGTACACGGTGTACTCGCGGCCCGAGCAGGGCGGCAGCTTCACGTACCTGCAGGTCGTGTTCGGATATGTGATCGCCCGATTCGTCGTCAGCTGGCTCCTGATACCCGCGTACTTCCATGGAGACATGCTCACGGCGTACGAGCTGCTGAACCGGCGCTTCGGACCCGGGACGAAACGTTTCGCGGCGTCGCTCTTCCTCGTCATGCGCGCGCTGGCCGAGGGCGTGCGCGTGTTCGCCGCGTCGCTCGTGCTCGCGGCCGTCCTGAGCGCGAGCGCGCCCGGATGGCCGCACCTCTGGCTCTGGTCCATTGTGATCGTCGGGCTGTTGACGCTCGTGTATACGTTCGAGGGCGGAATCGCGGCGGTGATCTGGACCGATCTCGTACAGCTCGTGATATACATCGGCGGCTCGACGCTTGCGGCCGTCATGCTGCTGCGGCTCGTCCCCGGTGGCTGGGGGGCGATCCTGAATGATGCCCGCGCGGCGGGAAAACTGCAGCTCCTATCGTGGTCGTGGGACCTGAGACTACCGTTCACGTTCTGGGCGGGCGTCGTCGGCGGCTGCTTTCTGACAATGGCCTCGCATGGGACAGATCAGCTGCTCGTCCAGCGTGTGCTCGCATGCCGCAATGAGCGTGAAGGTCAACGGGCGCTCGTCGCCAGCGGATTCGTCGTTCTAGCCCAGTTCGCGCTGTTCCTGACGATCGGGCTGATGCTCCACGCGTACTATGCCGTCCATGCATTGCCGCCGATGACGACGAACGACGAGATTTTTCCCGCATTCATCGTACGCGCCCTGCCCCACGGCATCGCCGGCCTGGTGATCGCGGCTGTCTTCGCCGCGGCGATGTCGAACCTCAGTGGATCGCTCAACTCGCTCGCGTCGACGACCCTTCTCGATTTCTACCAGCCGCTCGCCGGACGCCAGCTCGGCGAACTCCGGCTCTTGAGCATCTCTCGGTGGCTCACCGCGGTCTGGGGCGTCGTCCTCATCGGCATCGCCATCCTGGCGCGCAGCTGGGGCTCGGTCTTCACCGTCGGGCTGACCATCGCGTCCATTGTGTATGGACCGATGCTTGGGGCGTTTCTCCTCGGGGTCCTCACCACGCGGGCGACCGGGCGCGGTGTGACAGTCGGGATGGCGGCGTCGCTCGCGGTGATGATTGCGGTACGTCTGTTCACACCGCTCGCGTGGACCTGGTATGTCCTGGCCGGCGCCAGCGTCTGTTGGTCCGTCGGTCTGCTGTGCAGCGGGCATGACTGACGACGCCCGACACGTCCTGGTCGCGGCGCAGGCATCGAGGATTTTCCCGGGTGCCGCCGCCGAAGTCGGCAGCAGCGGCGGTGTGCTCTGGCGAGACGTGGTGGGGACCCTGACGTTCGATGATCCGACGCCAATCGACCTGCACACGCCGTTCGATCTGGCGTCCCTGACGAAGGTCATCGCGACGACAACGGCCGTGATGAGCCTCGTCGGTTCCCCCAGGGGCGACATCGCTCCCGGGGTGCGCCTCGACGATCACCTGGAGCTTCACTTCGGCGAGTGGCGCGGCCACGATCGCGAGGCAGCGACCGTCCGCGACCTGCTCGAGCACGCGTCGGGTCTCCCGGCTCGCCTCGTGGACGCGCCGCCGGTCGCGCGGCGGGAGTTCGAGCACGAGATCTGCACGATCCGGCTGGAATGCGCCCCGCGCAGGCAGTCGATCTACAGCGACCTGGGATTCATCCTCCTCGGATTTCTGGTGGCCGACGTCACAGGCGAGGCGCTCGATGCGCGGTTTTCTGCGATCTGGCCCGATCCCTCGTTGACGTTCGGGCTCTCGGGCGGCGCGCGGCGCCGCGCGGCGCCGACGCAACCCCTGGAGGAGGACTTGCGGCGAGGTCGCACGCTGGTCGGCGAGGTGCACGATAACTACGCGGCTGCGCTCGGCGGCGTTGCCGGTCATGCGGGCCTGTTTGGCGACGCCCCGGCGGTGGGCGCTTTCGCGCGCACGATTCTGCGCGCGGCGCGCGGGGACGAGAGTGAACGTGAGCCGTTCTCCGCGGCGATGATCGCGCAGTTCACGACGCGATCGACTGTGCCGGGCAGCTCGCGCGCGCTCGGCTGGGACACAATGCTCCCGACCTCGTCGTGCGGCACGCGGATGTCCACGGCGGCGTTCGGCCACGTCGGATTCACAGGCACCTCCTTGTGGATCGATCCGGTTCGCGACCGCTACTTCGTGTTGTTGACCAATCGCGCCTGCGGTGGAGGGACGATCGACGACATGCGGGTGGTGCGCCAGTCGTTTCACGACGCGCTGGGAGACGTGTGACCCGCGGCGACATATGACGGTCAGCGCGACGGACTGGCTCGTGATCGTCGGGTACTTCGCGCTGAACCTGGCGATCGGCCTGTTCTACGCGCGCCGGGCGCGAGGGAGCACGGACGAGTTCTTCCTGTCCGGGCGCGACGTTCCCTGGTGGCTTGCCGGAACATCGATGGTCGCCACGACGTTCGCGGCAGACACACCGCTCGTCGTGACCGGGATGGTCGCGCGCAACGGCATCGCGGGCAACTGGCTCTGGTGGAATATGGCCGCGAGCGGCATGCTCACCGTCTTCGTGTACGCCAGGTTGTGGCGCCGCGCGGGGGTGATGACTGATGTCGAGTTTGCCGAGCTGCGGTACGCCGGCAAGCCCGCCGCGTTTCTGCGAGGGTTTCGCGCGCTCTATCTCGGCATTCCCATCAACTGCATCGTCATCGGCTGGGTCAACCTCGCGATGATGAAGATTCTGCGGGTGACGCTCGGGCTCGGCGACGCCGGCGCGTTGTGGGCGCTGCTCGCCATGCTCGCCTTCACGGCGTTCTACACGACGCTCGCGGGCCTGTGGGGCGTGCTCGTCACCGATCTGGTCCAGTTCGTTCTCAAGATGGGGATGGTCGTCGCCCTTGCCTATTTCTCGGTGCGGGCGGTCGGTGGACTCGCGGCGCTCGAGTCGAAAGTTCGCGCGCTCGACGCGCTGGGAGCCAGCGGAGGCCTCGAAGCCGCATCGCGCGGCGGCTCCCGGCTCGCGTTCTTTCCGTCCGCCGATTCCGCGTGGATGCCAGCGATCACGCTGTTCGTGTACCTCGGCGTGAACTGGTGGGCCAGCTGGTACCCCGGGGCGGAGCCAGGCGGCGGCGGCTACGTGGCGCAGCGCATCTTCTCCGCGAGGAACGAGCGCCACGGCCTGTTCGCGACGCTCTGGTTCAACATCGCGCACTACGCCTTGCGTCCCTGGCCGTGGATCCTGACTGCGTTGGCGTCGCTGGTCCTGTACCCGACGCTAGCCGACAAAGAATCAGGCTACGTCAGGACGCTGATGGACCCTGCGGTGTTTCCGCCTGCCCTGCGGGGCGTCATGCTCGCCGCGTTCGCCGCTGCCTACATGTCCACCATCGGCACACAGTTGAACTGGGGCGCATCGTACGTTGTGAACGACTTCTATCGCCGGTTCGTGCGATCTCGCGGCACGGAGCGCGAATACGTCGCGGTCTCGCAGGCCGTGACCGTCGCGCTGATGTGCGTGTCGATCTACGTGACGTTGCACCTGGCGTCCATAGAGCAGGCGTGGAAGCTCCTCATCGTCACGGGCGCCGGGACGGGAACGGTGCTGCTCCTGCGGTGGTTCTGGTGGCGGATCAATGCGTGGTCAGAGGTGTCGGCTATGGCCGCCGCGGCGGCGGTGTCGCTCTATCTTCAGCTGGGGCTCGCATGGGACAGCGACAGACCGCGAGAGTTCGCGTACATCATGATCGTCACCGTCGGCTTGACAACGATCGTATGGCTGGCCGTCACGATGCTGACGCCGCCGGAGCCGGACGAGACCTTGAGGCGCTTCTATCAGCGCGTGCGGCCACACGGCGCGGGCTGGCGAGAAGTCGCGAAGACCGCGCAGGACGTGCCGGCGTCGGGATCGCTCGGTCGTGAGCTCGCGAATGCCGCGCTCGGCTGCGTTCTCGTCTACAGCGCCCTCTTCGGCGTTGGACACATCTTGCTGCGCAGCGCGGCATTCGGCGCCTTCCTGCTCGCTGTCTCGGCGCTCAGCGCGGTCGCGATCGCAAAGAACCTCGACGCATGAGGCGCTAGTCCCCGGGGCGGCGCGGCGGCTGGATCGGTTGGACTGGCGGAGGTGGAGTCCCCGGAGGAAACGGCGACGTGCCCGGACCGAAGTTACGCCCGCCAGGGGCATTCGGAGGTTGGTTCGGCGGCTGCCCGCGGCGGCCTCCGTTGCCTGGCGTCGCGGTACCTCGCCCACCCGCGCCTGGTGTCTGCGTCTGCTGGGTGCCGATGAACGCCCACTCGTTGTAATGGCTTCGCCCGTTGTAGAGCCTGAGCGATTTGTCCTTACTCTTGCTGACGACGCCGATGACCCCGCCAGTCGCACCGGCGCCCGGCGTTCCGATCGAAGAAATGCCGCCGCCGGAGACACCGCCTGGAGAGAGCGGCGTCGTGGGGCCGCCGGCATTGCCGGTTCCCGCGCCGCCAGCTCGCGTGCTCCCACCGATGCCGTTTCCGAATGGCGAGCTTCCAGACTGACTTCCAGACTGACCGCCTGATGGGCTCGGTTGGCCCGTTTGGCCTCGGCCGCCTGATCCTGGCTGTGGGCTGGCGGGTGCGCCCGGAACGGCCTGGCCGGCCAGAATCGGTTGGAAATCGTCGTTAGTGATGGGGTCCTTGAACTTCTTGCGAATGAAGCGCTGCTCTACCAGGATGTCGACGTTCGGCGGGCTTGCGTTCGCGTATTTCGTGCCAAACAGGCGCAAAGCGCGCACGTATTGCGTTCCCCGGAAGATGAGCTCCTCTTCCTTGTCGCGCCGGGCCATCTGTTTCCAGACCGGCATGGCGACGGTCATCATCACCGCGGCGACGCTCATGGCCACCAGGAGGGCGGCCATCGCGTAACCGTCTTGATTGTCTTTACTCAGCGATTGATTGTCGTCATTCACGCGATTCACCGGGCTGCCTTGACCGCGTAACCTCATGGCACTAAGATGCTTAGAATCTTGAATATAGCACGTCGCCGTCACGTCGTCCTCCTGCCGGTCCTTGCTGCGTGGCTCGTCGTTGCTGTCTGCGCCGTTGGCTGCGAGAAGGTGCCGCTGCTGGCGCCATCCGGGTCGACGATCACGCTCACTGCGTCGGCGACGGCGCTCTCGTTGAACGGCACCGCCCAGTTGATTGCTCAAGTGATTGCGGCGAGCGGAAACCCGCCTCACTCCGGCACGCACATCATCTTTACGACGACGCTGGGCAGCATTCAGCCGCCGGAGATCGACACCGACATCGACGGCCGCGCGGTCGTCACCTTCAAGGCAGGCACCTCCAACGGTACGGCGACCATCAGCGCCTCTTCCGGCGGAGCTGTCGTTCCGACTGCGGGTGCGCTCAAGATTGCAATTGGCACGGCGGCTGTGGGGCGCGTCAGCGTCACGGCGAATCCGACGCTGATTCCGGCCGCTGGCGGGACGTCGGTCATTTCGGCGGTCGTCGCAGATGTCAACGGCAATCCCCTCTCGGCCGCGCCGGTCGCGTTTTCCACCACGGCGGGTGTCATCGATCCGGCGATTGCGACGACGGACTCGAACGGCGTCGCAACGTCGAGCCTGCGGACGTCGACGACCGCGACGGTCACGGCGACTGTCGGCGCGACGGGGGGCAGCGGGACAGGTTCGGGCGGCGGGGGCGGATCGGGCGGTGGCGGGACAACGCCAACGACGCCGACAACGCCGACGGCGCCCGCCTCTACCGGCCAGGCATCCGGGAGCGTGACGGTCAATGTCGCGGCTGCGCCGACGCTGGTCATCGCGCCGCCCGCGACCATCAGTGCGGGGCTTCCGGCAACCTTTACCTTCACCGTGACGATTCCCACGACGAATGGCAGTGCCATTCGCGATCTGACCGTGAATTGGGGCGACGGCAGCCCGCCGCAAGACGTCGGCGCTGTCAGCTCGACCTCGACACAGACGCACGTCTTCAGATCGGTGGGCAATTACGTGGTGTCGGCGACCCTGATTGACACGCTGAACAATCAGGTGAGCCAGACGGCATCGATCGTAGTCGTGCCCGTGCAGAGACCCGCGATCATCATCAGCGCGTCGCCTCAGCCCGGCCACTCGGGCAACCCGACGACGATTACGATTCAGGTGACTATCCCGACGGGCATCGGTGTTCAGGACTTGTCGGTCAACTTCGGAGATGGCCAGTCGTCCGATCTTGGTGGCGCGAGCACTGCCTCGATACCGCACATCTACAACACACCCACGGGCACCAACGCGACGTTCAATGTAACCGTCACGGTGCTGGATACATCGGGTCAGACAACAATCGGGACGGCAGTGGTGGCGATCACGAACCCGTGATCTGGTAGGCTATCTGCTTTACTGGTTATCGATGGTTTATTCGCGCAGTGGGGACGGTGCCACCCGTCCCCGTTCCTCCAACGTCCCGCAGCGGTTCTCCTGAGGCAATTGCGTCCACGCCGCCGCTCCGGCGGCTTCCGGGGGGCCAGTGCCTTAGGATCGGTCTACCCTACCCGTGGCGAACGATCTCGAACGGCGCTATTCTTAGGCACCCCAACACGCTCGATCGTGACGCGCCGGAACACCTGAATCGCCTGGGGCAGAGGCGAGTCGATTCTCGCGAAGAACATTCGAGGGCCGAACACCATGACGACCAAGACCCGATTGTCAGCCTGCGGCGTCTCGCGTCGCGACATGCTGCGAATCGGCGCCGGCGGCCTCGGTTTTGGCCTGTTCGGCGGCATCGGCCCCGTCCCCTACGTCTTCAGCAGGGCGAGCGAAGCCGTCGCGCAGGCCGCGTCGAACAAGATCCTCGTCGTCTTCGAGTGGTTCGGCGGCAACGACGGGCTGAACACGATCGTGCCGTACGGCGACGCGATGTACTACAAGCACCGCCCCACGATCGGCATCAAAGAGAAGGACGTGCTGAAGATCGACGCCCATTTCGGCTGGCAGAAATCGATGCGCGGCATGAAGAACCTGTACGACGAGGGCAAGGTTGCGATCGTGCAGGGCGTCGGCTACGGCCAGCCGTCGTTCTCGCACTTCACGTCGATGTCGTTCTGGCACACCGCGGCGCCCAACAGCGGCAACGAGTACGGGTGGATTGGGCGAACAGCCTCGGTTCTCGACCCGGCCGGGGCGCGCGCGAACATGATCGTGAACATCGCCGACAGCCAGACGCTGGCGGTGAAGGCGGAGAAGCACGTGCCGCTCGTGTTCATCGACCCGGCGAAGTTCCGGCGCGGGACGTTCGCGCAGGAGCACGCCGCGCTGGATGCGTTGAGCGCGCAGACCGTCCCCGTGGGCGACGCGCACAAGTACGTGCTGGAGGTCACCAGGAGTGCGGCGCAAGCCTCGGAAGTGGTGCGGACCGCGTGGAGCAACTACAAAGGGAAAGACAACCCGGATCTGCGTCTGCTGGACCTGGACAAAGTGGTGGCGTTGATCGAGGCGGACTTCCCGACGATGCTGTACTACGTGCCGCTACGCAACAGCCTGTTCGATACGCACGTGAACCAGGCGGCTCCGCACGATCGGCAGCTCGAGTACTGCTCGGATGCGATTGCGGGCTTCTTCAGAGAGATGACGCGGATCGGCCGAGCCGATGACGTCGTGCTGTACGTCCACAGCGAGTTCGGGCGGCGCGTGCCGGAGAACACCAGTCTTGGCACCGATCACGGCACAGCACAGGTGAACTTCGTCGTCGGCAACGCGGTGAAGGGCGGCATGTACGGGACGCCGCCGAGTCTCACCGAGCTCGTTCTCGATGGCAACCTCGAAAACACCACCGACTTCCGCCAGGTGTACGCGAGCCTGATCGAAGAATGGATGGGCGCGGATTCGGCGAAAGTGCTCGGCCAGAAGTTCAAGGCGCTGGGGATGTTCCGCGCGTGATGCCCGGCGCATACTGGAGGCAATGATGGCCGCTCGCATGCGTTGGTCTCCGGGGCCGGCAACCTGGAAGGATGACCTCGCGCCCATCAGCGCGGCGGACTGGAACTACGACCGCGCCGCGCACTTGCTGGCGCACGCGGGGTTCGGCGGAACGCCGGCGGAGATCCAGAAACTGACCGACGCAGGCCTCGAGCGCGCGGTCGGTTCGCTCGTGCACTACGAGAGCATCCCGAATCCGAGGATGCAGCCGTTCGTCGAATCGGGGCTGTGGGATCCGACGCTGAACGGGTTTCCCGAGAGCCGGCCGGACGCGACCGATCGGGCCCTCAAGCATGGCACCTCGATGGGCGTCGAGAACAAGCCTGCGGGCAGCCGTCCGATCCAGCCGACGTCGGACCGTTTCTTCTATTGGCTGCGCGCCACAATGCTCGAAACGCGCCGGCTCGGCTGCTGGTGGGCGAACCGGATGCTTCAGACGACGCATCCCGTGGAAGAGAAGATGGCCTTGCTGTGGCACGGCCACTTCGCGACCCACGAGAACAAGGTCCGCGATTACCGCAAGATGATGCAGCAGATCGACCTGTTCGAAAAGGGCGCGACGGGCAACATTCGGGATCTGGCCATCCAGGTCGCCCAGAACCCGGCGATGCTGTACTTTCTCGACGCCCAGTACAACGTCAAAGGGGCCGCGAACGAGAACTTCGCCCGCGAGGTGATGGAACTGTTCACCATGGGCGTCGGGAACTACTCGGAGAAGGACGTGCGCGAGGGCGCGCGGGCGTTCACCGGCTGGTACTTCGATGACCTCACGTTCAAAGTGGACCCGGACAAACATGACGACGGGCTGAAAACGTTCCTGGGTAGAACCGGCAACCTTGACGGCGTGGACGCGCTGAAGATCATCTTCCAACAGCCGGTGACGGCGGAGTACTTGGCCGGGAGGATCTATCGCTTCCTGGTGCGGGATGAGCTCTCCCAGGATCTGAGAAAGAAGCTCGGCACGATCCTGCGTGACAACGATTACCAGGTCAAGCCGCTGCTGGCCGTGATCCTCTCGTCCAAGGATTTCTACAGCCAGGCCAGCTACGGGGCTCACATCAAGGGACCGGTCGAGCACTTTGTGGCGATCATGAAGCACCTGGGCGTGGACGCCATACCAGGCGTGCCCGACTTCAACCAGTCGACCATTGCGATGGGCCAGCATCTGTTGAACCCGCCGTCAGTGGCCGGCTGGGCTGGCGGCAAGGCGTGGATCACGCCGGGCCTGCTCATCGCGCGCGGCAACGTCGCCCGCGATGTCTTGATCCCCGACATGACCGGCTTCAGGGACTGGAATTTTTCCGCGGGGACCGACGACATCCTCGGCCGCCGGTTGCGTGACGGGTACGACATCGGCGCCGCCACAGCGGTCAACGACCCGGCGAAGATGAGCACGTTCGACATGGTTGCCCTGGAGCGCGACGAGCAGTTCAACACACGCATCTCGGGCTACATCGGCTGGGAGCAGGCCGCCCGCAAGCTCATTCCCACGCCGCGCAATGCGGCGCAGTTCGACCTCACCCGGATAGTGTTGGAGAGCGGCTCCAAGACGACCGGCGAGGCGGTCGACTATCTGATGTGGCGGATGCTCCGAGTGCCGACTGCGACGGTCACGCGCGATGCGTTCGTGACATTCCTGACCAAGGAGTTGGGGACGGACAGCATCGACCGCGCGAAAACGTACATGGAAGACCCGCTCCGCATGGCGGCGCACCTGATCATGAGCACGCCGGAATATCAGATCGTCTAGAGGTCCGAATCGCAAGAAACGTCAAGATTCGCTCAGCTCCCATCGTCTAGACTCACAGCGATCAGGATGTCGGGCCACAAGAACGCAGGGCGCGGTCGCGCGTCGTTTACCCGAGTACAGCCTGGGCTGGCGCTCGCCGCGGCCGGCGTGGATTCAGATCTTCCGCTGTCAGCGCTCGCCGCCGGGGTGGGGTTATCCAGATTCCATCTCCATCGGCTCTTCGCCCGGATCGCCGGCGAAACTCCAAAACAATATACGCTGCGCCTCCGCATAAGCCGCGGCGCGGCGCTGCTATTGACGAGCAAGTCGTCGATCCTCGACATCGCGCTATCGTGCGGCTTCAAGAGCCACGAAGCGTTCACGCGCGCGTTCAGAAGACGGTTCGGAATGTCGCCGAGCGCCTACCGCCGCCGCGGGTTTGCGGCAGACATCGCTTCCGCCGCCGCCGCACACGTGGCCTTTGTCAGGAATGTGGGTCCCTGCCTTCACTTCTTTCACATGGATCTGGATACACCTCGAGGGAGCGACGTGACTTATTCCATCGTCAAAAAAGACCTCGTTCCGCAGACTGTGCTCGTCGTGCGACGGCGCGTGAGGCGTGCGGACATCGCGGCGGCCATCGGCGGGGCGCTGCCGCACATCTTCCAATACGCGCAGCAGCACGGCCTCGCGCTAACGGGTCACCCGTTCACTCGTTACGTGGAGGTAGGGCCTGGCCTGCTGACCATTGAACCCGGTATCCGAGTGAGCGGCCCACAGCAGGCGCCTCCCTCGCTCGGCGCCGCAGCGGATCCGACCGGCGCGGCTCCTTCAGATGTTGTCCAAGACACCTTGCCGGGAGGGCCGGCGGTGGTGACGCTGCACGCAGGTCCGTATGAAACACTCTCAGACGCATACGCGGCCGTTGAAACGTGGATCGAGTCGCATGGGCTCCAATCCGCCGGCGCCCCATGGGAATCGTACATCACTGACCCGGCTGAACATCCTGACCCGAAGGATTGGAAAACAGAGATCGCCTGGCCGGTGAAATAGATCTTCGCACGGCACGCCGTACACCGGCTATGCGCGAGACCTGCGCGCGGAGGTTTCCTTGAGCTCGGTAGAAGCACTGCCGCTCGCACGAGAACCTCTACTCGGCGAGTCGCGTCGCGTGGGAGGCAACTACGATCCAGTGTCCATTGCGCTGTACGAACACGTCGACGCGAGCTGGTCTTCAATCATTTCGAGCTGACGAACCACGGCCGCATCAGGTGTTGCTTGCAACACTGCTCGCTCCTCCTAACGGTGGTTCCGTTGCCCGTCTTCACCCCTGCACGATGAGCGCCGCGCTGACATAGGGCATGATGCCGAGCGCAAAGATGGTCACTCCCAAAAGTTGACCTCCTGTGACAACACTGAGCGGACCGAACGGCGTGCCCGCGGCTCGGCTCGCGAGGAGCGTCGGGGTGTCGGCGTGTGCTCCCGGGACAGAGAACCGACTGCCACTAAGAAAGAGAGCTACCATGCCGAGAACCAGTAAGGCCTCTTTCGAACGGTGAATGACAACGGCTGTCAACACCTGCCTCCAATACCAGACGCCGGAACCTCGCGAACGCCCCTCGCCGTGACGCAGAAATACCGCTTTGCCCGGCCGCCGCGTTCCGGGGTCGGTTCACCCAATCGTGAGGCGACGAGGCCCTTCTTTTCCAGCCGCGCCAGCGTGGCATACAACGTGGCCAGCGCCACGACCCGACCGCTTGTCTTTTCGATCTCTCTTGAAATCGGCACACCATAGGCGGCGTCGCCCAACCTCATGAGCGCCAGGAGAATCAGCATCGAAAACAACGCCGTGAGGAGGACGAAGCGAATCATGACTCCTCCGGAATTGGTACGCACTGCGCTGCCGTGGCGATTCATTCAGCCCTCAAAGACGACGCGGCCTCTCTCAAGAGTCTGAATTGCTCGGCAAAGATCTTCTCTGGGACCGGAGACGGATTCCATGGCAACGGTCGTTCTGGGGCAGCGTCGTCGAGATAGCGTGGTACGACGTGAACATGGAGGTGAGGCACGATATTGCCCAATAGCAGGTAGTTCACATGGCAGCAGAAGGGACACGACTCCCCCCTCTTGCGAGATTCCCAATCATCAGGCCAGGTGCGTGTCATCTTCCTCCGGCGCAGGTTGACCGCAGTGGCCTTATCGGCCGCGGCGCACTGTGGTCCCCCTGCGCCAGAACGTTGAAAGCATTACTTCGAGGCGATGGTGGGGTTCACCCAGCCGTTCTTCATCACGCCATGCGACGGACGGAAGCTGAGATAGTCCACATGATCGGGAATATCGGCCCAGCCATGTATGACGCCCGGGGGAACGATCAGCACGTCACCGACCTTCAACTCGACCTTGCGTGAGCCAACCGCCAAGCCGCCGCAGCCCGGACCGTTCGGTCCGCCGTCAGGGTTGGCCGTGCTCTTCCGGCCATTGACGACATGGCCATCAATGAACGCCGTGCCGGCGCCCGAGACGATGTAATAGCCTTCGGTCTGATTGTCATGGGTAATGGCGCCCGGAATTGCATCCGCCGGTGGACTTGCCATTCGTTCTCCACACGGTGTGGGTTGGGTCGCTGCCTGCGCCCCCGCCCCGGCGGCGGGCGCAGCCGGCGGGTTCCGAGTGGAGGCGCGATGAATGATGCCCAACTCCATGCTCCAGCCGTCGCCGATATCGATCACCTTGGCATTCTCGTCACGGACCCGCTGAGATTGTTCCGTGGCGCTGATCTTGTCGATCTCAGCCTTGGTGATGACGGTGGCGGTCGTCGGGTTTCCCGGCCTGGGCTGGGCGTAGATCGCCGCAGGGATCAGAATCGTCGCCGCAAGCCAAACTTTCAGTGCAGTGTTTTTCATGGTGTTCCTCCTGAAATGTTCCCGCCCCTCAGGCGCCGTTAGCCAGCATCACACGTCCGTGTCCTGACAGACATTTGGGCCCGGCGAGATGGGAGATTAATGCATCGCCGCCGTCTGATCCAGTCAGTCGTTCCTCCAGTAGAATCCGCCTTATGTCATTTAGAGACATTCACGGTGCCGCATTGACGTCCATCATCGCCGCGGTGATCGCCCTCGGGCCTGCGCTTGATGCGGGCCAGACAGGCTTGCAATCGGTGCAATACCGGTCACCCGAGGGGGTGGAGTATCGCTCGCTTCCCGATACTGACGCCGTCAAGAGCGCGCGAGCCGCTCTCGAGGCCAACCCGAGGAACATTGCGCGCATCATCGATCTCGGCGTCGCCCAGTCCGGTGCGCGACAATTTCGCGAAGCCATCGCGACATTCACGCGGGGGCTCGAGATCGAGCCGAACAACGCGCTGCTTCTTCGATGGCGCGGGCATCGATACCTTTCCGTGCGTGAATTCGATCGTGCGTTCGCCGATCTCACGCGCGGCGGCGCCATCGACAGCACGATCTACGGAATCTGGTACCACCTCGGTATCGTCCAGTACCTGCGCGGAGACTTTGCCGAGGCGGCCGCATCGTTCGCCAAGGCTCAACCGATCGCCCCGGACGCCGGCGAACTGGCGGGTTCCACGGACTGGTTGTGGATGTCGCTCAGCCGAGCCGGGCGCGGCGCGGAAGCGAAGGCGATGCTCGATCGGCGGCCGGATTCGAAGCCTGTGACCAACGCGTACACGCGGCGCCTGCAGCTCTATCGTGGCGAGATTGGTCCGGACGCCGTGCTCGCGCCGGCGGATACCGACGACGTGCAGGTGGCCACGCTCGCCTACGGCCTTGGCAATTGGTACCTGCTGCGGGGCGACAAGGCGCAGGCGCGGACGTGGTTCGAGCGATCGATCCAGTCGGGCGGTTGGCCCGGCTTCGGATTCATCGTGTCGGAGGCGGAGCTCCGACGGCTTCGTTGAGGTGTCCGTGCTCGAGGTTCTAGAATGAAAGCGTGTTTCGGTGCATCCTGTGCGGTCTGCTCGCGGCCTCAACCCTGGTCGCCCAGCGCTCGCCTGCGCCGAGTCTAAGGGCGTTGTACGACGCCAAGAAATGGGCTGAGCTGCAAGAGGCCCTTTCAAAGGCCAAGGGACATGACCTCTATCGCGGAGCCGTCGCCGTCACCTTCCATCAAGGCCCTCTTCAAGCCGAGTCTCATCTCCGCTCGGTCATCAGGGCTGCGCCGAAGTCCGAGGAAGCGTACGAGGCCTATGGGTGGCTGAGCCACCTGTATTCCTACTCCGGACAATATCAGCGTCTGGTTTCGGCGCTGGACGCTCGCTGGTCAGCCTTCCCCGGAAGGCCCGGAGAGGACCAGGAGAGGGCTGAGGTCGCGGGTTTTCGTGGTCTGCCCGACCAAGTCACTGTGAGCGTCCTCCCCACCACCCTGCGGCACGAGGAGCACAGCATTTTCATTCCTCTCTCTGTGAATGGGAAGGCGGCGACCTTCTTCATCGACACTGGAGCCTGGCCGAATGTAATGGGTGAATCGGAGGCCAAACGCCTGGGATTGCGGATTGCCGCGGCATCGGGCTCCATGGGCACCATGACCAATCGCACCAGCTTCCGCACTGCGGTGGCCGACGAACTGGTCGTAGGCGGCGTGCGGCTTAAGAATGTTTCGTTCACTGTACTACCCGACGACGGCGAGCCGTGGTCGTTGCTGCCACCAGGGCGGCGCGGACTGATTGGGATTCCCGTCATCCTCGCATTTCGAACGCTCCGATGGGGGGAGGATGGGACGGTTCGGATCGGTGAGAGGCCGGCGTCATTCGACGTGCGCAAGGCGAACTTGATGTTGGACAACGATCATCTTGCGGTCAGCGTCCGGCTGGAGGGACGCACGGTATTCGGCGCGGTGGACACGGGAGCTCAAGGCACGGATCTCTTTCGCGAACTCGCTGTGCAGTTTCCATCGATTCTGGAATCGGGCACGAGGGGCTCAACCCAAGTCCGCGGGGTCGGCGGAGCGGAATCGTACGCGTCTGTGACTCTTCCCGAAATTACGTTTGAAATTGGGGGAATCCAGGCGACCCTGCGTTCCCAGGACGTGCTGATGAGTCGGGGTATCAGGTCCTATATCGGCAATTTCGGCCTGGACATTTTTCAGCAGGGCCGGGCGTTCAAGTTTGACTTCACCGCCATGAGGCTGGAATTGGAAGCCGCCCGGTAGCTTGAGCTAGTCCCACTCCGAATAGGCCGTGCCGTCGAGCGCGGTCTGATCCGATCCGCTTTTGACGTCGTAGATGCCGGCTTCGGCGGCCGGGTTGTTGGGATCGGGCTCCGCAGGAACCGTCTGCCAGGTGGAGTTGCTCTTGGTGAACGGATCCTCCGGCACCTTCCGCATGTAGCCCTCGCTCACCAGCGCATCCAGCGTGCTCGGGTACTGGTTCTTGTCGGCGTAGTACTGATCGATCGCATCGCGCATCCGGAAGAGATCTTCCTTCAGCGTTGCCTCGCGCGCGTACACGACGCTGCGCTGGTACTGCGCCATGCCGATCGTCGACAGGATGGTGATGAGCGTGAGGACGATCAGGAGCTCGATGAGGGTGAAACCTCGCTCCAGGCGCCGCGCGCTCCGCCTTTCAATCCGTCTTTCAATCACCAGATCACCAGATAACCAAACAACCAGATTCACAATTCTACCAATCCCTGTACTTCGTTCCGTCGAGCGCCTTGCCGTCGAATGTCGTGTAGACATCGAAGACATTCTGCCCGCCCCACCGCGTCGAATCCGGTTTGTCCTGATACGACCGCATCCCCCATTCCGTGCTGCGGGTCATCGGGTCGGTCGGGATGCGGCGCAGGTACCTCAGCTTCCGTCCAGTCGCGTCGTTCGCCGCGGCCACGCCGTCGACCAGTGTCTGCAGATCCGGCGGATAATTTTCGCTGCCGACCTTGATGTCGAGCGAGCCAATCTGACCGGTATCGGCGGCATCCTTGTATTTGTCGATCGCGGTCCGCACCTCTCGCAGCGCGCGCCGGAGCTCGGCCTCCCGCGAGCGCTGCGCCGTCACCTTCGCGAGCGGCATGATGCCCGCCGCAAGAATCAGGATCAGCGTCGCGACGACGAGCATCTCGACGAACGTGAAGCCCGCGTCGTTCACCGACTCCTTCATGGGTGCCCTACTGCTGCACCGTGATCGTGACCGGCGTGAACCGCAGCCCCATCGGCGTGCCTCCGGGGCCTGTCGCGCTACCGCTCAACGACAGGGTCGCGCTGCCAGGCGCGATGGCGTCGAACAGAATCGCGGCGAGAAGGCCCGTGCCCGACGCGCCGGTCGCATCCGCCGACCGCACGAGCGTGATATCGATGCGGTTGTTGTTCACCTGCTGGGAGAACGTGACGGTCGCCCCGCCGGCGCGCATGAAGCTGCCCTCCTGCACGGTCCGCACGCGCAGTCTGGCCGGGTCGAAGATCAGCGTCAGGGTGACCGTTGAGAGCCGTGACGCATCCGTGATGGCCAGCGGCACCGTGTACGGCCCGCCGCCGACGCGGAAGGGTGTGCTCGGCGCCGAGATGAGTACCTGTGCCGATCCGATGCCGCTCGACGTGGTCGGAACCGCTGGCGGCGAGGCCGCCGCTCCCGGCGACGGTTGTGCCTGCGGCGGCTGTCCCTGCGGCGGCGGCTGTCCTGGCGCCGCCACGGGCGCCGCCGGTGCCGGCGGCTCCGGCGTGATCGGTGGCGCGACGGGCGGCGTGTCCGGTGACGGTGCGGGCGCCGGCTGACCGGCGGGCGGCTGGCCAGGAGGCGGCTGTATCACGACGGTTCCCGGCACAGGCGACGAGCCAGGCGGCGGCGCGACGGTCGGGCCGGTCCCGCCCGGGCCCGGCGCGCGCTGCGGGTTCGGCTGGGACGGAACAGCCGTCGTCGGCGTTGCGGCCGGCACGGCCGGGACATTCGTCCCAGGCGCCTGAGCGGCGGCCGGCTGGATGGGCTCGATCGGCGGCGCCGCGATGAGCGGTGGCGGGCCGTTCAGGCCGAGGTTCTGCTGCGACCCGATGTAGATCGGCTTGAGGTCCTCTTCCGTGATCTCGTGCGTCCGGATGACGTGCGGCGTCAGCAGCATCACGATGTCGGTCTGGTCGATCTGCTGGTCGTTGCTCGAGAAAAGCTGGCTCAGGACCGGCACGTGGATCGCTCCGGGGAACCCGGTCAGGACCTTCCGCTCGTTCTCCTGAAGAAGACCCGCCAGCAGGTTCGATTCGCCGTCCCGGAGGCGCAGGCGCGTCGTGACCTCGCGGTTGCCGAACGACGGGATGTTCACGCCCGCGATGACCACGTCCGCCTTGCGCGTGCTGCTGATGACCGTGAGGTCCAGCCGGACGTCGCCCTCGAGCGTTACCGTCGGCGTCATATCCACGGTCACGCCAACGTCCTTGTACTGATACGAGCTCAGGGGATTGACGCCCGCGCCGCCCGTCGCGATGGGCGTGTAGCTCGTGGAGATGATCGGGATCTGGTCACCGAGCTTCAGCGAGAGCTTTGCGCCTTCGGCGCCGCGCAGCTGCGGCTTGGCGATCACTTTGTTCCGGGTGTCGCTCTCGAGAAACCGCACGATCGCCGTGGGCACGGCGAGATAGAAGTCGGCGGTGCTGACGCCGCGCGAGATGGTATTGAGGTTGAACGGCGGCGGCGACTTCACACCGCTTGGGGGCGTGGACGTTCCGGTCGCCGCTGTCGTCGGCGTTGGGGTTCCCGTGCCAGTTCCCGTTCCCGTGCTGGGCGTTGTCGTCGCGCTGGGCGAGACCTCCGGCGAGAAGACGCCGCCGAGCGCGTACTCCGACAGGTTCAGGCCGTAGGTCTTCGCGCGGGTGCGATCGACTTCCAGGATCTCGACGTCCACGACGATCTCGGCGCGCGGCTTGTCGTTCTGCTGGATGATCTTCTCGAGAATCTGCACCATCGATGCGGTGCCGCGCACCGTCAGCGTGTTCGCGGTCTTGTTCGCGACCATGATGGGCTGCACCGCGATGCCGGGCAGGCGGACGACCGAGCTGAGAATCTGCGACACCTCCGTCGCATCGGCGTGCGACAGGTAGAACGTCCTGATGACCTGCTCGTCGTACTGCGCGTGCTTGACGGTCGTATCGGGGAACACGAAGATCGATCGGTCGCTCACGACCTTGTACGACAGCTGGTTCATGGTCATCAGCTGGTTGAGCGCCTGCTCGAGCGTCAAGCCGTCCAGGTTCACGGTCGTGGCGCGATCCTGCACATCGCGGTCGTACGTCACGTTGATGCCGGTCATCCCGGCGATTGCGTTCAGGATGTCGCGCAGGCTCGCGCTGGTGAAGACCACGCGGATGGGATCGCGCGACGCGGGATTGAGCATCGGCGGCGCCGACGCCGCGCGCGCGCGATCGCGCAGCTGTTCGATCGCCGGCCTCGGGCGTGACGCCTCGATCCGCTCGCGGATCGTCCGATCGAGCTCCGCCACTTTCGCGGTCGCCTGCCGGTTGGTCGGGTCGTACTCGCTGGCCTGCCGATACTCGCCGAGCGCGGCCTCGAGCTGATCCTTCGATTCGAAGTCGCGCGCCTTGTCGAGGTGCGCCCGGGACGCCGCAAGCTGGGCGCGCTGGAGCGCGATCTTGTAGTTGGGGTTGTCGGGCGCGGCCTGCGCCGCCTTACGATAGGCGGCCACCGCCTCGTCCAGATCGCCGGCGCGCGAGGCATCATTGCCCTGACGGAACGCCTGCCCGGCCGCGCAGCCGCCAAGCGCCAGCGCGGCGGCCAGGATGCCGGCCGCGCCCATCTGCCATCTGCCATCAGCCATCAGCAATCTCATGATCCTGTACGTCGAATGGTCTGGCGTCCCTGGCCGTCCAGATACGACATCTCAATCGATTCGACACCGATCCGCAGGATGCGGTACCGGCCGGCAATCGTGTCGCCTTCCTTCCCGTACATCGGCTGGCCCACGCCGTCGCTCAGCACGGCGATCGTCATCCTGCCCGGCTGCACCGTGCCAATGAACTTCAAAGGGATCGGCGGAAGCGGCGGCGGTCCGGGTGGAGCGGGCGGCGCGACCGGCACCACCTCCGGCGCCGTGCGCGCTGTTGCGACCGGGGCCGGCTTCGGCTTGAACCTGAAAAGGTTTCGCTGTGCGTCCACTGGCTTCGGCCGGTTCCCCTCGAGGGCGCTCAGATGGACGTCCGGCGCCGTCATCGTGCCGGTCTGGCCGGCCCGCGCCGGCGCCACTGCCCCTCTGACGGAGTTAGACGACGAGCCGGGCCCCGGGGACGTCGTCGACGCCGGTGACGGGGTTGTGGTCGTTGTTGATGTTGTTGACGTCGTTGACGTTGTTGACGTCGTCCCCAGGGCGAGCGGGTCCCACACGCGAAAGGCGATCGCGCCCAGGACGACGACCAGCGCGCCGAGCAGCATCTGCTTGCGTCGATCAGTCGCCATGCGGATCCAGCGGGTAGTACGTCGACAACTCGAGCGTGAAGGTCAGCGGCTTGCCGACTTCTCCCTGCAGCAGCGTCACATCGTCGATGATCACGAATTCGGGCGAGGTCTCGAGCTCGTAGACGAACCGACGGAACGCCTCGTAGTCACCCTGCAGCGCGGCCACGATGCGGAGCCGGCCGAGCCGCTCGGTCTTGGCCGGCGGCTCCGGTGTCCACCGGCGAGTCACCACGCGGACGTTTGCCTTCCTGGCGATGTTGGGCAGCGGCAGGTAGGTCAGCTCGAGCGCGGCCATCTGATCGGAGGGCAGTACCTTTCCGTAGAAGGTGGTCAGCTCCTGCTCAGCGCGCGATTTACCGGCAACCAGCGCGCGCGCCGCCGCGTAGTCCTGCTCGGCCGATCGAAGCGACTCGACGGCGTTCCTGGCGCGATCCGCCGCGCCTGCCGACTTCACGCCAAGCGGATAGACCACGAGCGCATACACGCCGACGTTCACGACCGCGCCGACGATGAGCGGCACGACGAGCGACCGTTTCTCGGCGGAGATGCGCTTCCAGAGGGCGGATGTCATCGGGGGTCCGTGCCTTCGCGGGCGGCCGCCGCGGCGCCGCCTGGCGCGTAGATCGATTCGAGCGACGACTCCAGCAGCCCGGCCTCGTTTTCACGCTCTTCGACGGTGAGCAGGTCGTGGAACGCGCCGGTGGCGGCCAGGCGATTGATGAACGTGTGTACGTCGTCCACGCCGCGCGCCACGACGGACACGGACAGGACGATGCCGCGCTTCTCCACGCGCGGTCTGACCGATGTGATGCGCACGTCATCGGGGAGCGTGGTTTCGAATTTGTTGAAGAGCTCGGTCCACGAGAACGTGCGCCGATCGATGAGGTCGTTCGCGCGCCTGGCCTCGTTCGACGCGAAGTCGATCTGTTTCGGGTCGACCGAGCCGCGCAGGCGCGCCGCCTGCTGCCGCAGGTCACCGGCGCGCGCCTCGTCACGCGACGCTTCGCCTGCCAGACGCGTGTCGCTGCGTGAATAGCGGAGCACGCGCGTGACGTTGAACAGCGTCGCGAGCGCGACGAGCGCCGCGGCGAGCAGGAGCCACGTATGAACGGCGCGCTCGTTGTAGAACGGCCGCGTCGACAGGTTCGTGCGGATCACCCGGTCACCACGTCCGTCTGCCGGTCGCGCAGCAGGAGTCCCACCAGCGGCGCCAGCGTGTCGAGGAAGGCCGGCGAGGCGGAAATACGATCGGTCAACGCCGCCGCCTGGCGGGGATCGACCGTTTCGACCGCCGTCCCCGCGCGCTCCTCGAGGCTCCGGCGGATCACATCGATGTCCGCGCCGACCTGGCTGCTCCCCGCGAGCATGACGCGCGCGAACCCGCCGCCCTTCAACCGGTCCTCGTAGTACATGGCCGTCTGATGCATGAGGTCGGCAACGGTCCCGTCGGTGTCCGACGCGCGATTGCGGAAGAAGATCAGATCCGCGCCGCGCAGGATCGCAATGGAGGCCGAGTCGGCGGCGACGTTGACGAGCAGCCAGTCATCGGACGGCACCGCGGGCCCGGCCACCACCGCGTTGATGACGTTGAGCGTCGCCAGGTCGACCAAGCCGGCGCTCGCGCCGGCCTCTGCGCAGAGCGCCTCATATTCCTCGATCACGGCTCGCCGCGCGAGCGCGACGATGAAGTCCTGGCCGTCGGGCATCCGCAGGCCCCGTGCGTAGCTTACCTGGGCGTCCTCGATGGGGAACGGCGCGCTCTTGCGGACCTGCCAGCGCACGAGCTGATCGAGGTCCGTCGTCCGCGCAGGCACCTGCTCGAACCGGATCAGCGAGACCCTGGCGACGACGTCCGGCAGGATCAGTCCGATCCGGCGGGGCCGGCCCACTCGCTCGAGGACGCGGTTGAGCGCGGTCATGACCGCCGGACGGTCGCCGGTGTTGGCGGACGTCAGCGACGGGACGATCGCGGTCGGCGGCAGCGGCTCCACCGCGTGGACGGCGATCGTCGGCCGTCCGGCGCGCCACTCGAGCATCGCCGCGGAGACGCGTCCGGCGGCGATCTCCACGGCGACCTCCGGGGCGGCGCCCTCCGTGATCGAGAACAGGCTGCTCATTCGACGAACGTCACCTTGTTAATCTCTCGGAGCGTGGTCACGCCCGCCATGACCTGCTCGACCGCCGATTCCCGCAGAAAGCGCATCCCTTCTTCGCGCGCGGCCTTCTTGATTTCAGACGTCGGCCGCTTTTCGAGAATCATCTCCCGGATGTGGTCCGAGAGGTCCAGCAGCTCGCAGATGGCGGTGCGTCCCTTGTATCCGGTGCCGCCGCACTCGATGCAGCCGAGGCCCTCGTAGAAGACGTGCGCGTGCTCGAGCGCCGGATCGAGCCCCGACTCCTCCAGCTGCGCGCGTGTCACCTTCGCCGGCCGTTTGCAGTGGTGACAGATGTTGCGCACGAGCCGCTGCGCCAGGACGCAGTTGAGCGCCGACACGAACTGATAGGCCTCGACCCCCATGTTGAGGAAGCGCCCGAGGACGTCGAGCACGTTGTTGGCGTGCACCGTCGTGAAGACCAGGTGTCCGGTCAGCGCCGAGTTGATCGCGATCTGCGCGGTTTCCGAATCGCGGATCTCGCCGACCATGATCTTGTCCGGGTCGTGCCGCAGAATCGACCGCAGGCCTCGAGCGAACGTCAGGCCCTTCTTTTCGTTGATCGGAATCTGTGTGATGCCGCGCAGCTGGTACTCGACCGGGTCCTCGATGGTGATGATCTTGTCCTCGACCGACTTGATCTCCGACAGCGCCGCGTACAGCGTGGTTGTCTTGCCGCTGCCCGTCGGGCCGGTCACGAGCACCATCCCGTACGGCTCGGCGATGTACTTCCGGAATCGCTTCAGCTCGGCCTCGGGGAAGCCGAGGATGTCGAGCCGCAGCTCGGTGAACTGCTCGCTGATCGATTCCTTGTCGAGAATACGGATGACCGAGTCCTCCCCATGCACGCTCGGCATGATCGAGACGCGGAAATCGATGGTCTTCCCCGGCATGCGCAGCCTGAACCGGCCGTCCTGCGGCACGCGCTTCTCGGCGATGTCGAGCTCCGCCATGACCTTGATGCGGGAGATGATCGAGCTGTGGAACTGCTTGGCGATCGGCCGCATGGCGGGCTGCAGGACCCCGTCGATTCGATACTTGACGTGCACCGCGTCGTCCTGCGTCTCGATGTGGATGTCGCTCGCCCGCCGCTGAATCGCCGTGTAGATGGTCGAATCGACCAGCCGGATCACCGGGCTGATATCGCTCGTCAGCCGCTCGACCGTCAGGCTCTCGTCGCCGTTCTCTTCTTCCTTGAGCAGCTGCAGCTGGAAGCTTTCCGTCGCCTCCTCGAGCACGCGCTGGGAGCTCTCGCTCTTCTTCAGGATCGATTCGATCGCGGACTTGGGGCCCACCGCGACCTTGATGGGCGTCGCCAGCAGCACTGCGAGCTCGTCGATCATCGGCAGGTCGCTCGGATCGGACACCACGATCTCGAGCGCTTTGCCCGCGCGCCGGTGCGGCACGAAGCCGTATCGCAGCATGAGATCGGCCGGAATCGATCTGAAGAGATCCTGGTCGATCCTGAACGTGTCCATGTCCACGAACTCGAGCCGGTAGCGCTCGGCGAGCCGGCGGGCCTGCTCGAGCTCGGCGCGGTGATCGACGTCGGCAACCGGTCCGAACTCGGTCGGCAGATCCGGGGCGTGGGGATTGGAGGCCATCAGGTTATTGTCCGAGCACCGAGCTCAACTGGAACAGCGGCATGTACAGCGCCAGCAGCAGGCCGGCGATCACGATGCCCATGATGACGAGGAGCGCCGGCTCGATGAGCGTCACGAACCGCTCCATCGTCGTCGAGATCTCCTCGTCGTAAAAGTCGGCGACGGTGTTCAGCATGTCCTGAAGGGCTCCGGTCGACTCCCCCACTTCGGCCATCTTCACCGCCACTTCCGGAAACGCGCGGCGCGCGTCGAGCGCCGCCGCGAACGATTCGCCTTCGCGGACGCGCGCGCTGACGATATCGAGCTGAGCGGCCATGAACCGGTTGCCCACCGACTTCGCGGCGATGTCGAGCGCGTTGACGAGCGGCAGACCGCCGCCGAGCAGCGTCGCGAGCGTTCGGGCCATTTGCGATGTCGCAAATTTTCTGGCGACCTGCCCCAGCATCGGCAGGCGCAGCAGCAGGTGGTCCAGCCGCGCGCGCTGCGTCCTGTGCCGCACCGCAGCCGCGACGCCGAGAACGAGCGCGGCGAGCCCGATCACCAGATAGGGGAACTGGTTTCGAATCACGTCGGAGACGCGGACGATGATGCGGGTGACGAGCGGCAGCTGGGCGCCGAACGAGCTGTAGAAGTCCGAAAAGGCCGGCACGACCTTCAGGATGATGATCGTGACGAGCGCGAGCGCCAGTGAGATGAGGATCGCGGGGTAGACCAGCGCCGAAACCGTCCTTCGCTTCACGGTCGCGATGATCTTGGAATACTCGACGTAGCGCCGCAAGACCGCGTCGAGGTTGCCGCTCCGCTCGCCGGCGAGCAGCGACGCCGTATACACCCGCGGAAACAGGTCGCCCTGGGCGGCGAACGCGTCGGACAGCGCGGTGCCCGACCGCACCTTGTCGTGTACGTCGTCCAGCACAGCGCGGAACGCCGGCGACGTGACGCGACGCTTCAGCAGGTCCAGTGACTGGACGAGCGGCATGCCCGCCTTGAGGAGCGTCGCCAGCTCCTGGTTGAAGACGAGGAACTCGGCCGTGTTGATCGCGCGGCGCTGCGGAAGCCGGAGCGACAGGCCGCCAATCGCACCTTTGGCGTGCAGCGACAGGACGTACAGGCCCTTGTCCTCGAGCTCATGACGCAGGCGCGCCTCGTCCTCGGCGACGAAGACGCCTTCTGTGATTTCGCCGCTGGGCGACGCAAGACGACAGCGAAACTCCATCGGATCTGCTCGCAATTGTATCAACTTATGACGCGGTCATTTTCTCTTAGACCGCTTAAAACGCGGTCACTTCGCTTGGGCCGCTGAAAACGCGGTCACTTCGCTTAGACCGCGCGCCGCCGGGAAAAGCTGGGTAGGATTTCCCGCTTTTTCAGCGGCTGACGAGTTGCAGGATGCGGGCGACGTACGCCCGCGTCTCCGGATAAGGTGGAATGCCGCGAAACTTCTGTACGGCGGCTTCTCCCGCGTTGTAGGCCGCCAGCGCCAACTCGCGCGGCCAGCGCTCGAGCAACGCCTTGAGGTGCTTGATCCCGCCCTCGATGTTCGCGGCCGGATCGTACGGATCCGCGACCGCATACTGACGGGCCGTCTGCGGCATCAGCTGCATGAGGCCCATCGCACCCTTCCGGGACCGTGCGCCCTGCTGATACGCCGATTCCACCTGGATGACCGCGCGGACGAGCCTGGCGTCGACCCCTTGCTCCCGCGACACGCGGTCAATGATGTCGGCGTACGCCGTCACCGCGCTCGGCGTCTCGTGTCTGGTGTCTGCAGCGACGTCCGTCTTCGGTGCTTCGGGCTCCGGATAGGGGACCTCGTCCGGCGCGATGCGCACGATGGCCGACACCGCCAGGACCATCTCTCCCCCGCCCCGCAGCGCGAGCACGAGCGAGTCACCCTCGATCCGATGCGCTTTGATCGACAGGCTGCTGCCGTTTGCGAAGAACGCGAGCTCAGCGCTCGCCGGCCTCGCGGCCAACGCCATCAGCAGGGCACATGCGAGGGTGCCAGAGGATCCTTTCCTCAATCCTTTCCTCATTGGGGCCCGGCTAGTTTACCGCGGGTCGACGAACGCGTGAAATACGCGAATGCCGAGCTCGCGCGGATCCTTGTTGTTCGCGGCCGGAATCAGCGCCGGGATGTAAGACTTGTCGACCAAAATGTGCAGTTCTGCGTTGTCCCCGGGGCCAAGCTGATCCGCTTTCAGCGGTATCTTCTTCAACTCCTGCACACCAGGCTGAAGCGTGAACTCTTCGAGCGGCTGGCCGTTCAAGGTCAGCTGCACGTGGCGCGGCTCGTTCAAGACACTGGTCGGGTTGTCGACGTCAAAGTAGAAGATACAGTCTTTTCTGGGGTTCTTGAACGCGAACGTGGCTTCCTTCTTGGTCCACTGCCACTGGATGGCGGTGTTGTGCTCGACCACTTCCGCCGCGTGCCAGCCGTCCTTGAAGACCGACGGCAGATTCTCCGTTTGCGGCTGCAGCTGCACGCGCCCGACCTTGTAGGCACGCTGTCCAACGTTCTCGCCGTTCAACGGCAGGCGCTTCTGGCTGCCGGTTGAATACAGGCCAACCTGTATTGTCGCCTCGCCCACGTACGGGTACACGGGCACGAAGACGGTGCGTGTGTACTCGACCGCCTGCCCCGGCTTCCACTGTCGCGTCGGCACGGGCGGGTTGTGGTCGTCGGTCCAGATCATCTGCTCGTCGGTGTCCATCACGTGGACCATCACGCGATAGTCTTCGTCGAACTTCGCATCGTTGGCGACGGCGAACTTGTATGTGATGTCGAGGGGGCTCCCGAGCGGCGCGCGTTCGTGATTGAGCGTCAGGCTCGGTGTTGCGACCGGCGGCGCATCGGGTTCTTTGTGGCTGCACGCGGCGACGCTGGCGAGCGTCAGGACCGCCGCAAGAGAAGTTGCGACGTTTCTCATGGTGTTTGAGACTCTACGTCAGTTGTCGCATCTCCCGCAATCTGTTAGAGTTCCGGCGGTAATGGACAGAGACGCGCTCGGTCTCATCGAGACCAGGGGACTGATCGGATCGGTGGAGGCAGCCGATGCGATGGTCAAGGCGGCGAACGTCACGCTGATCGCCAAGGAGTACATCGGCGCGGGTTATGTGACCGTCATGGTGCGCGGCGACGTGGGCGCCGTCAAAGCGGCGACCGACGCGGGCGCCGCGGCCGCACGACGCGTCGGCGAGCTCGTGTCGGTTCATGTCATCCCCCGACCTCACGCCGAAGTCGAAAAGATCCTCCCCAGGGGTTAGTGTGTCCGACCGCGATCTGGCCTCGATAGCCGAAGCGCGCGAGCTGGCGAAGCGAGCGAAGCAGGCGTGGGGCGAGCTGGCGGAGTTCAGCCAGGAGCGGATCGACGGCGTCGTGGACGCGATGGCCGCCGCCGCGACGGCGTCCGCTGAAGCGTTCGCGCGTCTCGCCGTCGAGGAAACCGGCTACGGCGTCGTCGAAGACAAGATCCAGAAGAACCTGTTCAGCTCCCAGAAGGTGTACGACTTCATCCGGCCGATGAAGACCGTAGGCGTCATTGCGCGTCATGCGGACCGCCGCGTCGTCGAGATCGCCGAGCCGTTCGGCGTCGTCGCCGCCATCGTGCCCTCGACGAACCCGACTTCCACGGCGATCTACAAAATCCTGATCGCGCTGAAGGCCCGCTGCTCTATCGTGATCAGCCCTCACCCATCGGCCGTCAAGTGCATCACGCGCGTGGCCGAAGTCATGGAGGAAGCCGCGCGGCGCGCGGGCGCGCCCGCCGGAGCGATCGCCTGGATGACGACCGTGACGCTCGAGGGGACCCAGGAGCTGATGAAGCATCGCGACGTCGCCGTGATCCTCGCGACCGGGGGCATGGGGCTCGTGCGCGCCGCGTACAGCGCCGGGAAGCCCGCGTACGGCGTCGGGCCCGGGAACGCGCCGGCCTTCATCGAGCGGACGGCGAACGTCGCAAAAGCGGTTCACGACATCGTGACCGGCAAGACCTTCGACAACGGCGTGCTCTGTTCGTCCGAGAATTCCGTCGTCGTGGACCAGCCGGTGGCCGACCTGGTCAAGCGTGAATTCCAGTTGCAGGGCGGATACTTCATGTCCGGGGCGGAGATCGACGCCGTCGCGAAAGAGCTGGTTACGCCGCAGCGCCTCCCGAATCCGGCGCTTGTAGGCCGGTCAGCCGTTTACATCGCCGAGAAATGCGGTGTCCGCGTGCCTGCCGAGACGCGGGTCCTGCTCGCGCCGCTCGACGGTGTCGGCCGCGACTACCCACTGTCCATCGAGAAGCTCTGTCCCGTCTTGTCGTACTACATCGTCCGTGACTGGCGGGAAGGATGTGAGCGCTGCAAGCAGATTCTGCGCTACGGCGGGATGGGCCATACGATGGCCATCCACTCGCAGAACGAGCAGGTCATCCTCGAGTTTGGTCTCCACAAGCCTGCCTTCCGCATCATCGTCAATTCGCCAACGACGCATGGGTCGGTGGGGCTGTCGACCGGCCTCGATCCGGCGATGACGCTCGGATGTGGCGGGTTCGGCGGCAACATCACGTCCGACAACATCTCGCCTCGTCATCTGCTGAACATCAAGCGCCTCGCGTACGAGGTGACACCTGTGATCAGCAGATGGGATCGCGTTGCCGGGGCCCCGGTTCTGCCGAAGGCTCCGGAGCGCCCGGCCGTCCCCCCGGGCATCAGCGCAGAATCCCTTTCCCGCCGCATCGAGCAATTCCTGGGGGCCCGCGGCTTGACAGGGTCAACAGGCCTGACAGCGGTCAGACCCGTTACAAATGTGAAGGCGGCGCAGACCAAACCGTTGGATTTCGTGTCTGAAGAAGATGTCAGGCTCGCTATCAAGGTTGGACGAAAGCTGGTGGTTGCCGAGCGCGCCATCATCACGCCGGCTGCTCGCGACCTTGCTGAGGAGCACCGGGTCTTCACGGTTGTGGCTGTTTCGACGGCGCCAACCAACTTGCCCGACCAGGGGTGAAATTTTGCCAACTGCTGAGGCGGTTGGACTTATTGTTGACCCCCTGAATGAGCGAATGTTAGACTGCCTCAACCATGGTGCGGGGGCGGCCCCAGCCTCCCCGCGTGACTCACGACGGCCTTCGTCGACCCTCAGGGTAAATTCTGAGAAACGCCGAAGGACGGCGCCCCCGCAGTGGCAGTGGGGGCGACTTACGATGCGGCACCGAGACGCTCGGTCTGTCGTCATCGCGGAGCGCCCGGATGGTAGGACATTGGCAGCGTCGGACGCTGTTAGCCCTGTTTCCCCTCGTCGCTGCCTGCGGCTCGACCGTGAAGTCTCAGGCACCGGCGGTCTCGCCGGCGCCGGCCGTCCCGCAGCGTGTGGCGGCCACTCCGGGGCCCGCTTCCCTGGAACAGGCGGCGTCGGCCAAAGATGACGTCCAGCACCCCGGGGACCCAGTTGTCACGCTGATTGAGACCTCCGACCGCTACTTCAAGGCCGCTCAAGCGGAGCTCGAACAAGGGCATTTCGAGGCCGCGAAGCAGGATTTCAATCGGGCGGTCAATGTGCTCCTGGAGTCGCCTTATGGCGCCCGTACGGAGCCGAGAATCCGCGAGCATTTCGACCGTCTGGTTGACCGCATCAGTGCTTATGAGGTCCGAGCGCTGGCCGACGGCGATGGTTTCACGGAGACCAAGTACGAGCCCGCAAGCATTGACGAGCTCCTCGCGGTCTCGACGACTTTCGGCACGCCGGATGCCACTTCCCAGCTGAAGGACAGGGTCCAATCAGACCTGGCGAACGCCGGCCACGACATCCCCATTCCGCTGAACCAGCGCGTCCTGGCGTACATCGAGCTGTTTCAGGGGCGTCTGCATGAGTTCATCGAGGAAGGCATGCGCCGTGGCAGCCAATACCTGCCGATGATCCAGGGCGTCTTCCGGGCAGAGGGTCTGCCGCTGGATCTCGCGTACGTGCCGCTGGTCGAGAGCGCGTTCAAGCCGAACGCCCTGTCGCGCGTCAAGGCAAAGGGCGTCTGGCAGTTCATGACCGGCACGGCGGTCGAGAACGGCTTGCGGCGCGACTGGTACATCGACGAGCGGTCCGACCCCGAAAAGGCAACCGTCGCCGCCGCCAAGTACCTGCGGACACTGAGCACCATCTTCAAGGGCGACTGGCACCTCGCGCTCGCGTCGTACAACGGCGGCCCGGGACGCCTGCAGCGCGCGATGAAGAGCGCCCGCATGGACGATTTCTGGACGCTGGCCGAAAAACCGCGGCTGCTGCCCCGCGAGACCCGCGAGTACGTGCCGATGATTCTTGCCGCGATCGTCATCGCGCGAAACCCGTGGCAGTATGGCTTCGCGTTTGACTCGGAGGCGGCGCCGACCTACGAGCGCGTCACGCTGCCTCGCCCGGTCGACCTTCGTCGAGTTGCCGAATGGACCGACACGACCATCGATGAAATCCAGACGCTCAATCCGGAGCTCAGGCGCTGGACGACGCCCGTTCGGGACACCAACTACGAGCTGAAAGTGCCGTCAGGCACCGCCGATGTCGTGCTCGCTCGCCTCGAAGAAGCGTCGTCTGCCGACCTCGCCTCCTTGAAGTACTACACCGTCAGGCGCGGCGAGACGCTGGCCATGGTCGCGCGCAGGTTGAGCGTCGGCAAGGCCGACCTGGCGGAGGCCAACTATCTCTCAACGGCGGCGCACCTGACCGTGGGCCAGAAGCTCATGGTGCCGCACGAGGCAACGGTCCTGATCGCGGCGCGGGCGGATCGCGGCGTGCCCGTGGCCGACGCCCACCGCACCGTCACCGAAGCCGGGCAGCTCGCGGAGGCGACGGTCACGAACCGTGTCAAGGCCTCCTACCAGGTCAAGCGAGGAGACACGCTCGCATCGGTCGCGCGGCTGTTCCAGACCACGATCGCGTCGGTCAAGACCTGGAATCCGCGTCTCGCGGGCGACCGCTTGACGACCGGCCAGCGTTTGACGGTCTACCGGTTGGCGAACTGAGACGGACCGCTCTAAGGGTTGCAGAACGTCGTCAGGAAATCGAGGGCGTAGGCAACTGCACGCGGTCATGAATCTCCAGCCCCATTCTGGGTCTACACTGGAGGGGATGAGCCGCCTGGCTCTTCCTCTCGTCCTTATTTACGGTGTCATTTGCGGCGCCACGCTTCTGGCGCAGCAGTCCCAGACTGCCGACGTCTCGCGCTCGCCAGTTGCCGGTACCGTGGCGGTCCACGGGAGGGTAACGGGTCTGGTGACGGGTGACGCGGTCCGCCACGCGCGCGTCAGCCTGACCTCGACGAATGTCCTGATTCCAGCAACCCTCACGGACGAGGAGGGGCGCTTTTCGTTTGCGCTCCCACCCGGCGGCTACGTGTTGACCGTCAGCAAGCCCGGTTATGTGAAGCAAACCACTGCTCTTGCCCTCAAACGCGGCGCCGCGATGGACGGGCTCGACGTGGCGTTGACGAAGGCTGCCGTCATTTCGGGCGTCCTGACCGACGACTTCGGCGACCCGGCGATCGACGCCAACGTCGTCGTGCAGCGAGTGGCGGCGGATGGCAGCGTGAACCGGGCCAGCGCCGCGGCTGCCGCGCAAACCGACGACCTTGGTGCGTATCGCGTCGCCGGCCTTTCCGCCGGCACTTATATCGTCAGTACCATGCCGGGCGTCCGCCTGTTGGTGTCTGACGAACGGATTACGGGAACGATGTCCTTCGGCCGGGGGCGCGGTCGATTCTACTTTCCCGGTGTCACCGATCCGGCGGCGGCGCAGCCAGTCGTGGTTCGCGCGGGCGACGAACGAGCCGGCATCTCGTTGACGGTCCCGGGTCGTAGCAACGGGCTGGCGACCCCGCCGCCGAGAGTGGATTCGTTCGGCCCCTCGCCGGCGAGACTGGATCCCGCCAGCCCCTCCGCGCGCGATGTGAAAACGACGGCGGTCGTTCGGGGCCGTGTGCTGCGGGCGGATGGCGGTCCTCTTTCGTCCGCGCAAGTGATCGCCGCACCCTTCGGCGTCCAACGGCCGGCGGCGGTTACCTCGACCGGCGCAGACGGGAGCTGGGAGCTGACGGTCTCGAACGTCGCGCCCGGAGATCGCTTTCGAATTACCGCGTCGAAGCCCGGCTACCAGTCGGCGGACTACGGCCAGCGCAACGCGTCGACTTCGACCGGGCGCGGCGAGCCGATTGGCCTGGAGCCAGGCGAGGCCCAGGAGCGCACGGACATCATGCTTCAGCGCCTGGCCGGCATCGCGGGACGGATCCTCGACGACCTCGGCGAGCCTGTGGAAGGCGTGTCCGTGCGCGCGGCGACGCTCCGCTACGTCAACGGACGCCGCCAGCTGGTGGACGTTGGCCAGGCGCGACAGACGGACGACCTTGGCCGCTATCGCTTGTTCGGCCTGCGTCCAGGGCAGTACGCGATCAGCGCCACCGTCGGGCAGATCGTCGGCATGGAAATGTCTGCGGAGCTTCCCGGGTACGGTACGACCTACTTCCCAGGCACGCCCAACCCGCCGGAGATTCAGTTCGTTCGTCTCGGCGTCGGCCAGGATGTGACCGGGATTGACTTCGCGCTTTCCCGGATGAAGTCACTCCGCGTCGCCGGCCACGCACTCGACGCGGCCGGCGATCCGATCACGGGGGGGATTGCGCTGATGCCCAGCCAGCGCTCGGGATCGAACACTGAAGTGCAGATGGGCGCCCGGATCGATCGAGACGGCGCGTTCGAGTTTCCGAATGTCCCGCCAGGAGACTATGTCCTGCAAGTCGTCCACGGCCGATCGGACGGGAACGAAGGCGAGTTTGCGTACCAATTCGTGACAGTGACCGACCGCGACGTGACTGACCTTGAGATTCAATCGTCCACGGGCTCGACGTTGACCGGTCACATTACGTCGGACGGCGGCGACGGCCCGAAGCTGGACGGCATCGAGCTGTCGGCTCTCCCGACGGACCTCGATCGGGCTCCGCGCTTCGGTGGGCCTCCCGCGCGTGCGCGCGTTGCGCCAGACGGCAGCTTCGAGCTCGACGGAATCAGCGGACCGCGCCGCCTCCAGGTGGTGCGCATGCCCACAGGCTGGACAACGAAGACGATTCTCGTTCACGGCGTCGAGGTCACCGACCAGCCGCAATCGTTCGGTCGTGAGGATCAGTCGACCGACGATGTCGAGATCGTGCTCACGAGCCATGTCACGCGCATTGCGGGCAGCATCAGCGGTATCGGATCTCCTACCGGTTCACTCGCGTCGGCCGATGTCGCGGTCCTCGCATTCGCTACGGACCGGGAATCCTGGTATCAGGGGAGCCGTTACCGGCGTCGCGTGGCTCCCGCAGCGGCCGGGACCTTCGCGATCGAGGGGCTGCCGCCGGGCGACTACTACGTCGTCGCATCCGAGGCGCCCCAGGACCCAGGTGAGTGGCAGGATCCGGCCGTTCTCGAGAAACTCGCGGCCAGCGCCACTCGTGTTCGCCTCGCCGACGGCCAGCAGGTCTCGCTCTCGCTGAGACCGCTCAGCCGGTGATAGCGGCAGTTTCTGCCTGCTGCGTGGTCCCGGCGCTGGTCAAGAAATGCCGCCCACGCGCGCGCGGCCCGTCATAACTCCCTGAAAGCACAGCGCGCTCGCCGACGAAGCGACAATTGCAGCGGCTGCGGCGTGCTCGCGAGCCTGCGGACCGCCACGATCCTTGGTGTCGAGTCCTTCACCGTCCATGTCGAGGTCGACGTGTCGTTCGGGATTCCGTCGTTCGCGATGGTCGGGCTGCCCGACGCGAGCGTGCGCGAGAGCCGGGATCGGGTCCGAAGCGCGATTCGCAACTCCGGGTTCGAATTTCCGCCGCACCGGATCACCGTGAACCTTGCGCCCGCCGATCTCCGCAAAGCGGGCGCCTCATTCGACTTGCCGATCGCGCTCGGCATCCTCGCCGCATCCGGCGTCCTCGAACGGCGTGAGGTGGTCGATCTCGTGCTGCTCGGCGAGCTGTCATTGGACGGGTCTATCCATCCGAGCCGCGGCGTTCTGCCGATTGCAGCGGCGGCAAAGCGCGACGGGTTGTTCGGCATCCTTCTGCCGGCGTCCAACGCGCGGGAGGCCGCGGTCGTCTCGGGCCTGCGCATTCTCCCGGTCTCGTCGCTGGCGGAGGCCGTGCGGGCGCTGAACGACCCGCCGGCTGCGGCTGCCGCTGCGGTTGTCACGCCGCCGGCCGCGGCATCGGCGTCGACCGGAGCCGATCTCGCTGACGTTCGCGGTCAACTGCTCGCGCGCCGCGCAATCGAGATCGCGGCGGCGGGCGGTCACAATCTGCTGCTCGTCGGTCCGCCCGGCTCGGGTAAGACCATGCTGGCCAGGCGGATGGCGGGGATTCTTCCCCCGCTTACGTTCGACGAAGCGATCGAAGCGACGGCCGTTCATTCGGTCGCCGGGCTACTGGCTCCGGGCGCGGGCCTTCTCGTCGAGCGGCCGTTCCGCGCGCCCCACCACACGATCTCGAACGTTGCGCTCATCGGAGGCGGATCGCATCCGCGCCCTGGCGAGGTCAGCCTCGCCCACCATGGCGTCCTGTTCCTCGACGAGATGCTGGAGTTCAGCCGTCACGTGCTCGAAGTGCTCCGCCAACCGCTCGAAGAAGGCCACGTCACCATCGCTCGGGCGGCTCGAAGCGCGCAGTTCCCTGCGCGGTTCACGCTCGTCGGCGCGATGAACCCGTGCCCGTGCGGATTCCATGGCGATCCGACCCGCACATGCCGGTGCACACCGACTCAGTTGTTGCGCTATCGGGAGCGGTTGTCGGGTCCGCTGCGCGACCGGCTGGATATCACTGTCGAAGTGCCTGCGCTCCCGCCGGAAGTCTTGCAGGGTGCCGCGCGCGGAGAACCGTCAGCGGCAGTCCGCGCCCGGGTCGTGGCGGCGCGCGAGCGCCAGCGGGCGCGGTACGCCGATGCGAGCATCCGCACGAACGCGGAGCTGACGCCGGCGTGGCTCGCGCGCTACGGCAGCATCGACGCCCGTGGCCGCCGCGTGCTGTCGATGGCGATGCGCAGCCTGGCTCTCAGCGCCCGGGGCTACGATCGAGTGCGCAAGGTGGCGCGGACGATCGCGGATCTCGCCAACGCGGACCGCGTCGTCGCGGACCACGTCGCCGAGGCCCTCCAATTCCGCATGCCGGCCGGGTGATTGCCGTGCGTGAGCCTCCGGCTCGCACCTGTCGCGGCAGGACGCGCCACACGGATTGAAGCCGTTCGCACATAAATGACGGGGCCATGAGCCCCAGTCGCCCTTCCACCGATCCACAGCGCCGTGGCCACGGCGATAACGGCAACGATGACGGCAATCGAGCGTTTACTCATAACTGACAGCCTCCCGGACGGGACGCCGCGACGCGCTCACGGCGGGAACGAGGCTCGAGAGGACGGCGAGAGCGGTCGAGATGAGGAGCCAGCCCGCGATACCCGCGCGGGCGAACGCAATGTCGAGTCCCCGTGGGAACAGCGCAGCGGTGAGAAAACGGCCGACGAGGTCACTGACGGGCCAGGCAGCCAGCACGGCCACGCCCCACGCAAGCACTGCGAGGAAGACCGCCTCGACGACCACGATGGCCGCGACCATCGCGGGAGACGCGCCAATCGCGCGCAGCACGCCGAGCTCGCGGCGGCGATCGAGCACGTTGAGGCTGGTAGCGGTCATGAGCCCAAGCCCGCCGACGGCGGCCAGCACACCGGAGGCGACAATCAGGAAGACGTAGATCATCAGCATGTGCTGGTCGAACGCGTAGCGATCGGCCGCGCCATAGGTCCCCGCGCCGAAGCGTCGATCCAGCGTGATCATCATCGACGTCCGGACGTTCAAGGCCGAGATGAAGAACGCTCCGGCAGCTGAGAGCGTGGCCACCGTCAGCGCTGTGCGCGCGCGGCGCCGCAGGCTGTTGCGGATGCCGAGCAGCACCGGATGCCCGGCGCCAACCACACCGCAGAGCAGCCGATCCAGACGTCCCGATGCGAAGGGTACTGTGCCGACAGCAGCGGCCAGTGCTGCGCGCACCGTCACCGCAGTTGCCGCCGCTACGGGATACGCGGCAGCCGCAAGCGGTACGATGAGACCGATCACAGCGACGAGCAGATAGACCCACGCGGGCACGGCCAGGCTCGCCAGATCGAAGTTCAGCAGGACGGCGAACCGCTTGCTCAACACACGGCCGCCGACCATGCCTGCCGGAGCGCCCAGCGCGGTGGCCGCAATGCCGAAAAGCGTCGCTTCGGCGAGATAGATGCGCGCGATCTGACCGCGGCTTCCGCCGATGGCCTTCATGACGCCAATCTGCCGGCGCTCAGCGGCCATGATGGCCAGGAGCAGGTTGACGACAATCACGCCGCTCAACGCGAGCGCGATCACGCCAAAGGCCGCCATCGCCAGAAGCAGCACGCCCATGATCGCGGCGTGGGGATGCTCCCCTGGCGGCGGCACATCCATCCGGCGGACCGCGTGCCCCTGGCCTTCGAGCCACGCTTTGACGTCGCCGGCGACGCGGCGCACGCGCTTCTCATCGAACCGGTTTCCGCTCGCTATCACGTACAGCCGATCGAGCGCCGCCGTTTCACCGAGCGTCGCGAGCGTCTCCGGGGTGATGTAGCCGTAGACCACGTTCTCCATGCGCGCTTGCGCCTGGCCGGCGTCGTGCACGCGCCCGGCGACGCGCAGCGTCCGCTCACGGCCTGGCGTCATCTCGATGGTTACGACGTCGCCGATCCGTGCCTTCGCGACCTGAAACGCGTCGCGCTCGATCAGGAGGTCGCCGGCCGCGGGCGGCCATGTGCCGGCTTCGTGGTCGATCGTGCTGATGCGGAGACTGTTGAAGTCACGGATGACGAACAGGATGAGGCGGCGCGCCGGGCCCGCGAGGATGCGCCCGGTAAGGATCCGTCGCGCGTCCGCGTCGCTGACGTCGTGGCGGGCGACGACAGACGCGAGTAGCGTATCGTCGATGGCATCGGTGAGCAGCACGGCGGACGCCGGGTTCGTGGCGAGATAGCCGCGGTTCAGTTCCCGGCGGAGAATCGCGTACGTCGAGAGCACCGCGAGAAAGCCCGCCAGACCGATCGCGATCGCGAGAACCACCAGCGCGGCGCGTGTGCGTTCGCGCGAGACGTCGCGGACGATCTTGTGCCAGGCGGCGGTCACGGCCGCGCCCCTCCGGCGATCCGGCCATCGTCCAGCGCGAACGTGCGCGCGGCGAGGCGCGCGATGTCGCGTTCATGCGTCGCCATGACCACGGTCGTGCCGTCCGCGGCAAGCGCGCGGAACAACTCGAGCACCGCGCCCGCCGTCTCCGAATCGAGGTTGCCCGTCGGCTCGTCGGCCGTGACGATCGGCGGGCCGTTGGCGAGCGCCCGCGCGATTGCCACGCGCTGCTGCTGGCCGCCCGAGAGGGTCGACGGCAGCTTGTCGGCCTGATCGGCCAATCCGACTCGTGCGAGGAGGTCGAGCGCGTGCCGGCGGCGCGCCTTCGCCGGCCGGGCGCCGAGGAAGTCCATGGGCAGCATCACGTTCTCGGCGACCGTGAGCGTCGGCAGCAGCTGGAAGAACTGAAACACCACGCCCACCGTCGCCCCGCGCCAGCGGGCCAGGACGCGCTCGGACGATCGATTGAGCGCCTCGCCCGCGACGGTGACGTCGCCGGCCGTTGGGCGGTCGATGCCGCCGATCAGGTTGAGCAGCGTCGATTTCCCGCTGCCGGATTTGCCCGTGATGGCCACCAGCTCGCCCGCCGCGATGTCGAGGTCGACCTCGCGGAGGGCCTGGAACGGGCCCGCCGGCGTGTCGTAGGTCTTCGTCACGTGGCGGAGGTGGATCACGGGGGCAGCCCCGGTTTCATCCACGTTTTGCGCCCCTTCCCTCGTACTGGAACACGGCGTCGAGTGAGACGCCGAAGACGGCAGCGATGCGGAAGGCAACTTCGAGCGACGGCGAATACTTGCAGAGCTCGATCGCGTTCACTGTCTGGCGGGTCACGCCGATACGGTCCGCGAGTGACTGCTGCGTCATTTCGCCGTGATCGAACCGGAGCTGGCGAATCCGGTTCGCAATCGAGCAGTCGCCCATCTCACACTCCGCGGCGGAAGTAGAAGATCTGCCCCCCGAACTTCACGAGCTCAGCCACCACGACCGCGAGGAGAACAACCTGCGACATCACCCACGCGCTCCGCGTCACGTGCAACGTGCCGACCCCGGCGAGCGCGCCGACCACAAGCACCTGAAACGCCACGCGCGTGGCCCTCATCTCGATCAACCGCTCGCGTTCGTCGCGTGGGGCTCGCGCCTCGTCCGGCGCCTGAATCGCGACGGCGATGTGCAGCACGATCTCGAGGAGGACAAACGCGATGAGCAGTCCGATCGAGATTCCGTACGCGGCGTCTTGCCCCACCCGTCCCCCGAGCACGCGGGCGACATTCCAGAAGTACGCTCCGAAGACGAGCAGGATCGAGACGAAGGAGATCCAGGCGCTTTTCTCTCGAAAGGACATCTCAATCGTCATGGTGTATGTCAAAGATCTTTGACATTAACGAGGTCTGCTGTCAAGTTTCTTTGACATGCGACTGTAGCGGGACTGGAGAGGCGAGGCAACTGCGCGCGGC
>DASZFS010000483.1:0-3035 GCA_035939575.1 Vicinamibacterales bacterium
CGACCGAACCCGCGCGGCCCACCACGGTCGGCCAGCCGGGCCAGGACGAGCGACCCGCGCGACCGACCGATCCGCTGGAAGCCGAGCGAAAGCGTCGCGAATACGAGAGTCTGTTTGCCGCCAATGTCGCGGTCAGCAGGCGACCCACAGGCCAACAACCACTCTCCGACCGGGACGCGGGCACCCGCAGTACCTCACCGACCGCCGTGCGCGACGGCGCTCCGCCCGCGCCACCCAACCTCGATGAGGTCGCCGACGCCGTCGTTCGCGCCACAGCCCGATACGGGCCCACGAGCGTGCCCGGACAGACGCCCAGTCCCTCGATCGTGTCACCCGCGCCCGCGTCGATGTCAGCCGCTGTATCGACGGGTGGCCGACGCATTCCGGCCAGTACCGACCCCATCAGTCCCACAGGTCCCTTGCATCGGCTCCTGGAAGGAACGGTGATTGACACCGTGCTCACGAATCGGCTGGACGGCGCGAACGCTGCCCCGGTGAACTGTCTCGTGACGAATCCGATCTACTCGCACAGCGGGCAGCAGGTCGTGATCCCGGCGGGATCGCGCGTGCTCGGCGAGACGAAGCCGGTGCAATCCGTCGGCGAATCTCGGCTGGCCGTCGCCTTCCATCGGCTCATCCTGCCGGATGGCCGCACGGTCGGTCTGGATCAGTTCACGGGCCTGAACCAGCGTGGGGATGCGGCGCTGCGCGACCAGGTGAATCACCACTATTGGTCGACCTTTGGCGCGGCCAGCGCGGTGGGACTGATTAGTGGCCTCGGTCAGTACCTGAGCACCATCGGATTCGGCCAGGGCTCCGGCGATCGCACCATGGTGATCGCCGGTGGGTTTGGGAACGCGACGTCTGAGGCGACGGCGCAGGTGATGAATCGCTTTCTCAATCGACTCCCGACCGTCACCATTCGCGAGGGTCACCGCGTCAAGGTCTATCTGACGAGCGATTTGGAATTGCCAGCGTATGAAGAACGGACACCCGTCCCGCCGTCAGCGGCGGCACGCGTCCCATAGGAGTCACCCATGTTCCGCATCATGTCGCTCACGCTCACAGTGCTGCTGTTCGCGGTGTCTGCTCGCGCGCAATTTGTGGTCATCGATCCCGGCAATCTCGCGCAGGCCATCTTGATCGCCGACCGCACGCTTTCGGAATACAACACGCTCCTCCAGCAGTACCAAACGATCCAACGGATGGCGCAAAGTCTCGGCTCGCTCGACCAGTATCGGATTCCGACGATCGGCATCACCGGACACGATCCGGGTCGCTGGCCGTATGCCGCCCCATGGCTGCAGGGGCTCAATTCCGGGGACGCCCGCGGCACGCTGTACGAGCAAACCGCGCGTCGTCTGGAACGACCCGGGGGACTGCTCGATCAGCTGCCTCCGTCCGCGCGAAAAGCCGTGGAGGACGCGTATGCCACCATCGAAATTACCGACTCCATCGCGGAGATCGGCGGCCATCAAGTCGCGTTGGTGCGCGGCTATAACGGCAAGCTGCAGCAGGCGGCTCAGGCGTTCGAGCAAGACGTCCTGAGCACGCTGCCGCGCTACCACGAGATGACCGCCGTGCTGGACAAAGTCGCGGCCGGCGAACTGCTCGCACGCCGGCAGGACATGGCGACCAACCAGTTGCTCTCGCATGCGCTCGAGCAACTCCTCGCGCGCAGCAAGCGGATGCGCGACACCGAAGCCGCCACGATGAACATGCGACTGCTCGGGATGCGCGACGGACGCACCGCTGGCTCGAATCTGATCCGCGGCGCCGCCGATGACCTGCGCACGTGGCGCCAGCCGTAGGGGGTCTTCACGATGTCACGCCCTCGAACCGTTCTGATCGCGGCGATCGCCGCCGTCGTGCTTGCCGCCGGCGTCGCTCGCGCACAACTCGTGATCACGGATCCCGCGGTCACGCTGCGGAATGTCGTCATTGCGGTCTTGAAACGCCAGGTGCTCGACACGCTGAGCCAGCAGGCCGATCGCTTTCAGCGCATGGCGAAGCGTCTGAGCGCGTCGACGAATCTGGACAAGTACGCATTGACTGACGACGACATTCCGATGTGGCGCATCCACTTGTTTCTGGGCGAACAGTTCGTGTTCGCGAACCCGTACAACGCGGCCTTGAATTATGGGGATCGCAATGGCGCGGGCTACGCGGAAGTCGCGCGACCCCGGCGGGAGCCAGCCTCGGAGCTGACTGGACTTGCTGAGCTGGCACCAAACGCAGAAGCGGCAATCGTTGCGGGACTTGCGACACTGGATGCCGCCGACAGCACCATCATCGCGGGGACGGACCAGACCGGGCAGCTTCGCTACAACGGTCGCCGCGAGTTGGCCGCGATCGACGCACTCCAGGGTGACGCGCTGGATCCGTCGTCCGGCCAGAGCGCGACGGCGGTGCTCGACAAGATCAGCGGAGCCGGCCTCATCGGCGCCCGGCAGCAACAGGCGCGTATGCAATTTCTCGCGTCGATCGTGGAGCAGCTCCTCGTCGACAACAAGCGCGCCCGAGACACCGAGGCCGCCACGATGAACATGCAACTGGAGCGCCTGCGCTGGGGTCGCGCCGCAAACAGCAGCCTCGTCGCCGGCGCGGCCGACGCGCTACGCACCTGGCGGCAGCCCTGAGGACATCGAAATGGAACCCCAACCGAACCTCGCTATCGTCGCGACCATCCAGCAGGCGATCACCAGCCTGCTCACGACCTCCGAACCCGCGTTCCTTCGCTTTGGCAACTCGCTGTTCATCTCGTTCGCGACCATCCTGATTGTCTGGCAGGGGATTCGGATGATGCTCACCCAGGACTCGCTCGGGGACCACATGTTCGAGTTCGCGAAGCTGCTGCTCTTCATCTCCTTCGGGTACGCCCTGATCGCGTTTTACCAGTCACCGATCCCAGGCATCGGCGTCTCGTTCAGCCATTTGATCACGGACCAAACCCAGGAGTTCGCGAACATTCTCGATGCGCGGTCACTGGAGCTCGTGTTTGATCATCTCGATCAACTCTGGCAGCAGTTCGTCCA
>DASZFS010000484.1:0-6467 GCA_035939575.1 Vicinamibacterales bacterium
TCAGGCTGCGCTTGAGTACATAGTTCCTGTTGCCCAGAACGATCCCCGACACGTACACCGCCAGAAACCCGCTGCCGCCCACGGTCTGCGTCACGCCATACGTCAGGACCACGAGCGCGACGCTCAGTACGGGGTACAGCCCTTCGAACTCCAGTCTGACCCGGTTGATTGCCCAGCGGGTGGCGTGGCCGGCGGCGACGCCGGCGAGCGTCCCGACGAGCATTTGCTGAAAGAACGTCGGGATGAGTGTCACGATCGATGCACCGCGTGGTTCGACAATCAGTCGAAGCAGGCCGACGCTGAGGAAGACGGTCATCGGGTCGTTCAGCGCCGACTCGAGCTCGAGCAACGGCCGGATGCGGCCCTGGAGACTGACGTTTCTCGACCGCAGGATCGTGAACACCGCCGCGACGTCCGTTGACGCGACTGCCGCGCCCAGCAGCAGGCCGTGCGGCCATCCGAGGCCCAGAAACCGTACGGAGAACGCCCCGACGAGCGTGGTGGCGGCCACGACTCCCAGCGTCGAGAGCACCAGCCCGGGGCCGCGGACCGTCCGAACGTCTTCGATCCGCGTGCCGAGGCCACCCGAGTGAAGGATCTGAATGAGCGCGAGGATGCCGAGCGTTTGCGCCAGCAGGTAGTTGGAGAACGGAACGCCTCCTGGTCCCTCGCGTCCGACCGCCATCCCGATGAGCAGGAAGATCGACAGCGCGGGAATGCCGAAACGCCCGGCGCCTTTGCTGACGACTACGCTCAGGACCAGGAGGGCGGGAATGGCGATGAGGTAGGGAGTGAGGGGGTCCATAACGCCTGGCGGGCCGCGGGCGATTGTACAGCCGGCGCGCGCGCGGGGGCCACGAAGGCGTCCTTAGCGTGGAAGTTCAACGACGAAGATGCTGCCGCGTGGCGTGCCGTCCTCAATTCGGATCGCACCGCCCTGCGCTTCGACCGCGAGCTTACAGAACGCGAGGCCGAGCCCCGACGATTCGTAGCCAGTGACACTTCGCAGCCGCTCGGCGCTGTACGGCTCGAAGATCCGCGTCCGCTTTTCCAGCGGGACTCCAGGCCCTTCATCGTGAATCGCGATAGAAGCACTGCTTCGGGATCCGGAGACGACCACGCGTACCCGCCCCTTGATCGGCGTGTGCTTCATCGCGTTGCTCACGAGATTTTCGATGATACGTCGGGTGAGCTCCGGATCGCAGCTGCACGTCGAATCACCAAGGGTTTCGACCGCGATGTCGCGAGTCCGCTGGAGGACACGGACGGCCGTCACGACGGAATACGCAAGTACCGACAGGTCGTTGACGGATCGCCGAACTGGCATCCGCCCTGCCTCGAGCCTGCTGATGTCAAGAAGGTCGTTCGTGAGCCGATGCAGGATTGTCGCGCCTTCGATCGCCGCCTCGACATCGTCGACGCTTTCGCCGCGGATGTCCTTTCTCAGTAACTCGAGGTGTGCGAGCAGGACCTGTATGGGAGACCGCATGTCGTGAACAAGCATCGGAACCGCATCCCGACCCAGCCATTCACTGCCATGGCTGAAGTTCGCCAGCACCAGCTCCTGGCACACCAACGCAAGGCCGATTCCAAGCGTCACGAAAACAAAGGCGCCGAGCGGCGAGCCAGCGCCCGGCTGCGTTGCAAGCAATTCGAGCGATGTGCCGACGGTGAGGACAATCGCGCCAATGAAGCACACCGCAGCAGTCGCGACGCCACCGCGGCGGCCGAGCAGCACGCCGCCCATGACAATGAAGAACGCGTAGAACACAGGGACTGGTGCGTAAATGCCCCCAGTGATCCACGCACGTTGCGTCACTAGGAGCGAGAGCCCAATAACGAGTATCCAGCTCGCCAGCGTCGGTCGTCCAGCGCGACTGATCGTGTGCAGGCCGGTTATAAGAGCGCCGACGGCGGCGATTGTGACGGCCCGGCGCGTGAGCGTGTCCGGCTCGACGAGCACGGCGATCCCGAGCACCACTGTGACCACGGCGAAGAACGGCCACGACGCGATCCAAAGCGCGCGAGCGCGGTGCCGGATGTCGGGATGTGAGAATTCGGGCGGGGCGAACCAGTGGAAAATCGCCTGCGGAGTCAACATATCCCCGCAGCATCCTACACTGGCAACACCGCTTCGGACAGATTTCTTGTGATGTCGGACCCGCTCAGTCCCGCTTCACGCGTTCGCGGTCCAGCGGCTTCACGCCGATCGTCCACGACAGCGGCACGGACTGCGGCGTGAAGCAGACCCTGTCATCGCACGCCTGGTAGTCGAACTGCCCGATGATGGTCAGGCTTGTCACATCCTTCAGCGCCGCGGTGACCTCGGGGGACGGATCGAGCGTCACATCTTGGACGATGCCCATCTCCGAGCCAGGTCGTAAGTGACGGCACGCGGGGGTCGTGGGGCTCGAAGCAGGCTATGATCCGTCCCGTTCCATGAACAGAATCGTCGTGTTCAGCGGGCAAGCGCACCCCGAGCTGGCCCGGGGGCTCTGCAGGCGCTTGAAGGTGCCGCTCAGCCCTTCGACCACCACGACGTTCAGCAACGATTGCCTGGGCGTTCAGCTCGGAGCCAACTGCCGCGAGGCCGACGTGTTCATCGTGCAGCCGCTGGCGCCGCCGGTGCAGCATCACCTGATGGAGCTGCTCCTGATGCTGGACGCCGCGCGGGGTGCGTCAGCTGCGCGGATTACCGCCGTGATTCCGCATTTCGCGTACGCGCGATCGGACAAGAAGGACGCCCCGCGCATCTCGATCGCCGCTCGCCTCGTGGCGGATCTTCTTGCCACGGCCGGCGCGACCCGCGTCCTCGCGATGACGCTGCATGCTCCGCAGGTGCACGGATTCTTCAGCGTGCCGGTCGATCACATGAACGCGCTCAAGGTGCTGGCCGCGTACTTTCGCCGCCAGAGACTCACGCACACCGTCGTCGTCTCGCCGGACCTCGGCAACGTGAAGGAAGCGTCGCACTTTGCGCGCAGCCTCGGGCTCCCCCTGGCCGCGGGGAGCAAGAAACGCCTGGCCGACGATCGCGTGGTGATCGACACGCTCGTCGGCGACGTCGACGGAAAGAACGTGATCGTCCTCGACGATGAGATTGCCAACGGGGGGACGATCCTGGAGGTGTTGAGCAAGCTGCGAGAGCGGCGGGTGAAGCGTATTGCGGTTGCGTGCACGCACGGGCTCTTCACGGGAAAGGCCATTGCGCGCCTTGGCGCTCAGCCCGACATCGTGGAGATCGTCACGACCGACACCGTGCCGGTTCCAGTGGAGAAGCGGCTGCCCAACATGAAGATTCTCTCAATCGCGCCGCTCCTCGCGGAAGCGATCCGCCGCATCCACCTGGGGCGGTCGGTCAGCGTTCTGTTTGACCCATAGGGTGAAGACTCTGAGGCGGGCTGAAGACTCATGGCCGCGTGCAGTTGCCTCGCCCCAAATTCAAAATTGTGAAAAGGTGTGGGATGTCGTCAAGAATCGAGGGCGTAGGCAACTGCACGCGACCATGAGTCTCCAGCCCCACGCTGAGTCGTCAGTGTCGCGCGCGTCCGGCTCTAAGCGACCATCGCCAGGACCTTCGGCTCCAACGCGAGCGCGATCACCTCGTCCACGGACGCGACTGGATGGAAGTGCATGCAGTCGCGTACCTCCGTTGGCAGGTCGTCCAGGTCTGGCGCGTTGCGCTCGGGAATGATGACCTCGGTCAAGCCCGCCGCGTGCGCCGCCAGCGCCTTCTGCTTCAGGCCCCCGATTGGGAGCACTCGCCCCTGCAGCGTCACCTCGCCCGTCATCCCGACCGTGCTCTTCACCGGCCGGCCGGTCAAGAGCGACGCGAGCGCGGCGACCATCGTCACGCCCGCGCTCGGACCGTCCTTGGGGATGGCGCCGGCAGGCACGTGGACGTGAAACTCACGCTCCCCGAAGCCGCGTTCGTCGATCCCGAGATCGCCCGCGTGGCTGTGGATGTAGGTGAGCGCAATCCGAGCGGATTCCTTCATGACGTCGCCGAGCTGCCCGGTCAGGACCAGCCCGCCTTTGCCGGGCATCGACGCCGCTTCGACAAACAGGACATCTCCGCCGGTGCCGGTGACGGCGAGTCCGGTCGCCACGCCCGGGACCGCCGTGCGCGCGGCGACCTCGCGGTGCACCTTCGGGCGTCCCAGCGCCTCCAGCACCGCCGCTGAATCGATCACCACCGGCTTCGGCTGATCGCCCGTGGCGACCCGGGCCGCTGTCTTCCGGAGCACCTTGCCCAGCTCGCGCTCCAACTGGCGCACGCCGGCCTCGCGTGTGTAGTCGCTGATCACCAGACGCAGCGCCGCGTCGTCGGTCGTGACGTCCTCCGCGGTCAAGCCGTTCCGCTCCACCTGGCGCGGCCAGAGGTAGCCACGCCCGATGGCGACCTTTTCGTCGATCGTGTAGCCGTCGAACCGGATGACCTCCATCCGGTCGAGCAGCGGTCCGGGAATCGTGTCCGCCACGTTGGCGGTTGCCACGAACAGGACGTGCGACAGATCGAGCGCCACGTCGAGGTAGTGATCCTGGAAGGCGTGGTTCTGTGCGGGATCCAGCACCTCGAGCAACGCCGCCGACGGATCACCGCGCCAGTCGGCACCCAACTTGTCGACCTCGTCGAGCAGGATCACCGGATTCATCGTGCCGGCGTCGCGCAACGCGCGGACGAGCCGGCCCGGCAGGGCGCCGATGTACGTGCGACGATGGCCCCGGATTTCAGCCTCGTCTCGCACGCCACCGAGCGACATGCGGACGAACTGCCGGCCGGTCGCCCGGGCGATTGACTCCCCAATCGAGGTCTTGCCGGTTCCCGGCGGGCCGATCAGCGTCAGGATCGCACCCGACCGGCGATCGTCGGCCAGCCCGCGCTCGGCACGCAGCTTACGGACCGCCAGGTATTCGGTGATGCGTTGCTTGACGGCGTCGAGACCCGCGTGGTCCTGGTCCAGCACCTCTCGCGCGTGCTGCGGATCGAGACGCTCCTCGGACCGCTTCGACCACGGGACGGCCAGCAGCCAGTCGAGATAGGTTCTGATCATCGACGCTTCGGCATTCGAGTCACCCATCCGCTCGAATCGCGACAGCTCACGCTCGGCTTGCTCCTTCACGGCCGCAGGCATGCCGGCGGCGGCGATCTTCTTCCGATATTCCTCGGCGATTGACGCCTCGTTTTCGCCGAGCTCCTTTCGAATCGCGTCCATCTGCCGGTGGAGGAAATACTCGCGCTGCTGCTTCTGCGCGCCCGATTCGACGTCTTCGCGAATGCGCTTCCGGACGCGCAGCTCCGCCAGGCGCTCCTGCTGAAATTGCAGCGCGAGCGTCAGCCGCTCGACGACGTCGAGCGTCTCCAGGAGCTCGATCTTCTGGGCGACGTTCAGATCGGGCGAGTAGCCCGCCGTATCCGCCAGGGCGCCCGGATCGGTAATCGAGCGCACGAACGCGCTGATCCGGCCATCGTCGTCGCGGAGCTCGAGAATCTCCTCGACGACCGCCCGATACTCCCGTTCGAGCTCACGCGTCAGGCTCGGCGGCGGAGCCACGTCCGGCCGTTCGTCCACTTCCACGCGGAGGACGCCGTCCTGGTCGGCGTGCGCCGCCCCGGGCACGCCCCGGTGGAGGGCCGTGAGCGACGCCGCCGCGGTCACGCCGGGGTTGCGGCCCCGCCGCCCGACGCGCTCGGACACTTCCGCGACCACACCGACCCGGGCGTAGCCGCTGCCGCGCTGGGGGATGAGCAGGACACGCGTCTCACCGCCGACATCCGCCGGCAGGGTCACGACCATGCCGGGAAACACCACTGCATCTTCAAGGGGAACCAGTTTGAGGGCTGCCATGGCACCAAGTCTACGCTTTATAGTTGATGATGTCAATTATTTAGTAAATCAACTATACTGGCGGAGATGACGCACACGGGCCGCGACGCCTGCAACGCCTGGCACCTCCTGGTCCAGTTCTTCTTCAGCCAGCGCGCGCATCTGCCAGTGCTCGCGGCAGAGCTCGAGCTCTCGCCGGCGCAGTGTCATGTGCTGCACCTGATCGAGCCCGGCCGGCCAATCCCGATGGGCCGGCTCGCGGAGACCCTCGCCTGCGACGCGTCGAACGTGACGGGGTTGGTGGACCGGCTGGAATCGCGTGGCCTCGTGCGCCGCCGCCCGTCGGCCGAAGACCGCCGGATGAAAGTGCTGGACCTCACACCGACCGGCTCCCGTCTCCGCGCGCAGCTCATCAATCGCATGACCGCGCCGCCCGTCCTGATCGCCCGCCTCTCGGTGCGCGAGCAACGGACGCTGGTCCGCATTCTGACCCGCCTGCTCGAGTGATGGACGAGAAGCCACCTCGTGAAGTGCCTCGGCAGAAGCGACACTGATGACGCAGAACGGGGCCGAAGACTCATGGCCGCGTGCAGTTGGCGATGAGAACGGCCTGGAGACTCATGGTCGCGTGCAGTTGGC
>DASZFS010000485.1:0-6125 GCA_035939575.1 Vicinamibacterales bacterium
GGTCTGGGGCGACGACGGGCGAATTGCAATTCCGCGCGGTGCTCAAGTCGAAATGCGGGTGGCGGTTCGTCCGAACAATGATCCGGTCTTGCACGTCGATGCCGTCATGGTAAATGGTCGGCGTTACGACGTAGAAGGTACCCCGAGTCGGTTTTCCTCCGACGACAACATCTCCGACGACAACATCGGCGGGGCGATCGCCGCTGCCTTGCTTGGCCGCGCGATCCACGGACCAGCGGTCCGCGTGCCACGTGACAGGGTCGTGTCGTTCGAGTTAGAACGTTCACTGAACATTGCACAGTCAGCTCGTGATTTCGATCGGAACCGCGGGCGCGACGAAAACGAAAGGCGGTAATGACGGGCGACCGGGGAAACCCGGTCGCCTCCTTTCACTAGGCCAGAATTCGCGGGTTCATCGGAGAAAGGCTCCACAACGGAACTCAGGTTCGTCGCATCGGGCAGCACTACCGGCGCCGGAGGCGTATTGGCGTCGAGCGCGAGATGCTCGGGCTCGATGATGTCGCCACCGGCCAAGATCGCCGCGCGTTCAAGCGCATTGCGCAGTTCACGTACGTTCCCCGGCCAGTCGTGCGCGACCAGCGCTTCGCGCGCGCGGCTGGACACAACCCCGGCGGGCAACCGAGCGAACCGGCGATCTCGTTGAGAAACGATTCGCTGAGCGGCAGGATGTCCGCGCGTCGCCGCGAGGCTCATCTCGCTCACTTCGGCGAGAAACAGAACACCGCCGGGCCGGCGAGTTCGATCTGCCCTGGCTTCGGCCTCTGCGCGCCGGTGAATGCGCCGCGGTCGTAACCAAACAATTCTGATTCGAGCCGCTGTTCGGGCAGCGCGGCGCAGTTGAGCGCGACGAACGGCCCGGTGCGTCGGCGCGACGCACGGTGAATGAAACGCGCCGCGACCTCTTTGCCTGTACCGGATTCACCAGTAAGGAGCACCGTCGTGTCGGTGTCGGCCACCCGTGTGGCGTGCCGAAGGACGTCGCGCCACTGTTCGGAGTGGCCGATCGAAGTCATCGGAAGCTTGGAAAACCACAGCCTCCCTCTGAATCGATAGGTCACCCACGGCGACACGTAGCTCATCGTCGGCGTGGCATGGACGGACCGCTCTTCGAACCGGCCGTTGAAGGCGTAGATGCCGTTGACGTGCGCCGATAGATGGCGCGTCAGCTGCCAGTCGATCTGCACAGTCGGACGGCGCGGCACGCCCGCATCGAAAGCGTACATCAGTGTGCTTGTTCGGGGCGGCACGCCCGCGTCGAATCCGGGAGGGCCGCGTCTGGGCGCGAGCCGGCGATTGTCACGGGAACGCTGGCTGTGCGCTACCATTGCGCCACTGTTCGCTGGTCGCCGCTCCGCAATGAGGGTGTCTCTGACGACGGACCGAACCGCAGTCAGCCGAGGAGCGCCTTGGCAAGGGTGGACTCACGACATGGACGCACGATTCACCCGTCGAACGTCGGCGTCAGGAGCAACCATCCTGGTGGGTACGGTCGAGATCCAGATTCGGTCCGAACCGCTGGAAGCGATCGTCGTTAACACTGATCTCGACGCGATTGTTTCCAGCGACGACTCGATGCTGTCAATGGGCGGAGGAGTTTCCGCGGCGATTAAATCTCTGGCGGGATCTGCGATCCGGGACGAAGTCGCTTCCGACCTTCCGCTCCCTGTAGGGGCTATCGCCGTCACGTCAGCCGGCCGGCTGCCGATCAAGTACGTCATCCACGCGGTGACCATCGACTCGGACAACCGTGTCACTCCGACTTCAAGAACGATCCGACAGCTCACTCGTGACATTCTGAGTCGATGCGAAGCGCTTGGGATTGAGCGGGTTGCGATCCCGGCTCTCGCAACCGGCACCGCAGGAGTGGCGCCAACTGTCTCTGCACAGATCCTCGCGGGAACCATCCGGGAGCACACGGTCAACCCGACCGTCCTCAAGACTGTTGTCTTGCCGATTCCCAACCCCGAGGTGTTTGAGGCGTTTGCGCGAGCCCTCACACCGCCCGTGGGCGAAGACAGAGAAGAAGGGTCACAGGCGAGAACGCCGGAAGACGCAAGCGCCGAGAATCTGGGGCGTGGCCGCGTTCCATGGGGCCGTGCAGACGAATATCTCGGGGATGCTCGGATTGGCGCTCCTCGTTCAGAACCCCAGCCAGCAGGCAAAAGTCGATCCTGGCTCACACGGTTGCGTTGGCCTTCACGTTCAACCGAACGGCAGGATCGACGATCAACACAATCGGCTCCCGTTTGCGCCGACGTTACAGGCCAGAGTAAGGGTCAGTCGTGGATCGAGAGCCATTTATCTCGACCCTTGCTCGACGGCCGTTACGTATTGCTCGAAGAGATTGGTCGCGGAGGAATGGCGGTTGTGAATCTCGGGTGGGACTTGGTGTTGCGCCGCGCGGTCGCCGTGAAGATTCTGCGACCGGACTGCGTCGATCGCCAGTCATTGGAGCGCGAAGCCGCCACGGCCTTCGAGCTCACCCACGATGGGATCGTGCGGCTGTATCACTTCGAACCGGCGCACGCTCAGACCGAGCCGTACCTCGTCATGGAGTACTTGGCCTGGCGGTCCGGGGAAAAGTGGATCGCGGATGCTGGGGAGAGTGGGCTGCCCATTCGCGCCGTCCAAGATGTCGGCGTCCGCGTGTGCGATGCCCTGGCGTACGCCCACAGTCGACGAGTCCTTCATCTCGACATCAAGCCGAGTAACATCTTCGTCGATCCCGCCGGAGAGTCCGCCAAATTAGGCGATTTTGGTCTGGCCCGTTTCTCGAGCATGGGCGGTGCCGCGCTGCAAATCAAGCCAGTGGGCACTCCGGCCTACATGGCGCCAGAACAGACCGCAGGTGCCAGGGTGAGCGCCGCCACCGATGTGTACCAAATGGCCGCGACATTATGGGATTTCCTGACGGGCAGCCCGCCGAAGGCGCCGAGACTGGACGTCGGTCAGTTTGCTCCTGACCGACGGCGCTTGCTCACCGTTCTCGGCGAGGCCCTCGTTCCGGACCCCACCGTCAGGCCGACGGCGACGCAGCTCCGCGAGTTGGTCAGTCCGACAGCATTGGCATAGACGTTGGCGAATGCCAACGTGTTCAGGCTGCTGCAACGCACCTTGTTCCGGCCGCGGCGTGGAACTCCGCCAGGAAGTCGGAAAACGCGTACTGGAGATCAGCCGCATTGAATGCGTGGGTTCCGAGAAGCGATCCACGTTGCTTTACATGAAGTCGTTTGCCGGAGCGTGCTAACTCTCGACGTGTGACCAGCTTGCAGCGACTCGTCCGCGATCTGATCTCAGGCGTGCGGCACCACCACGAAGCCTGACAATCAAAGTCACGTGTCGTCGCAGTGCGAGGGGCGCTTGAAAAACGGCCGAGTGTTTGAGAACTGCGAGAGCGTTTGCTCGATCGGTTATCAGGATTAGCTCGGAAGGAGGTCAGAATGCGCGGATTCTGGCCTGTTCTTGAAGATTGTGGCCTGGCACCTGGCGGCCAAATATAACCGCTGCGTCATAACCGATCCGACGCGTTTTCAAGACCACCGCCATCGACCACTCGGCCATCCCTCCCGCCTTCGCAAGCGTACATCAGTGTGCTGGCTTCGGCGCGGCAGGCCCGCGCTCGAGATCTCGCCAGAATTCTGCGCAACTTGTCGGCGCCTGCTGGCCATCGTATCGCTCGCCTGACCCGGTTACCGTTCGTTCCGCGCGAGATAGCTCCTCCGCGCGCGCGCCGTCATGCCCGTGCCCCCCAGCCGCACTTCGAGCGAGTGCATCTTGCCATCCAGCGCCAGCGGTGTGAAGCCGAGCGCATACTGGCGGTGCAGCTCGTCGGCGACGCGTGCGAAGGTCGACGCAAGATCGTTGGTCGACTTCAGCTCGAAGTAGCCACCGCCAGTCGCGGCCGCAATCTTCGGCAACCCATCGTCCGGCTTGTCGTCGACCTGTCGGCGGCCGCCACTCGAACGGCCCCCACCATAGCCGCCACCACCAAAGCCGCCGCGGCCCATCCCGCCACGCCCCATTCCCCCGCGACCCATCCCGCCGCCATGGCCGTACCCGCCGCCCGGTCCACCGCCGTATCCACTGCCACCGGGACCGTTCTCCCCTGCGAGGCCGATCGCATAGACCATTACATCTTCTTCCTCCGCGCGTTTCATCACGTCCTTGAGCGAGCTGTTGTTGTTGCTGAAATTCATGGGGCTGTCGACGCCATCCGTGAAGACGAGGACCACGCGCCGGCCCTGCTGGTGCAGCAGATCGGTGATGCCGACATTGACGGCGTTCCAGAGCGGCGTCGGGCCCTCGGGCTGCAGCTCCGTGCGCAGGATCCTGAGCAGCTCCTCGTGGTCCGACGTGAAGTCACGCGGGTCGACCTGGATGCGATCGGAGAAGCTGCCGATCCGCGCCTTGTCGGCCGGCAACATCACCGTGACGAACTGCTCGGCGGCCTCTTCGACGAGCGTGAAATTCGCGCGCATGCTGGCACTGCGATCCAGCAGCATCACGACGGTGATCGGCTGGATCTCGCTCGCGAAGAGCGTCAGATCCTGACGTTTGCCGTTGTCCAAGATCGTGAAGAGATCCCGGGTCAGGTCAGGCACGAGCCGGCCCTCGGCGTTGGTCACCGTGACGTACACCCCCACGGTGCGGTTCCCGCCTTTGAATGTCGGCTGCTGAACGGCCGCGAGCGCTCCACCGATTGCGGTGACACCGATCGCGGCGTAAAGCACCCGAGCGCGAGAGCGCTCTGTAGACATGCTGAGTCCTTGAGCGAGGCTGGCAACCCGATGATATGTGAAATGTGGGGATGGTGGGAATCCGAGCCAGTCGCAGGCACCGTCTGCGTGTCGGAACAACGATGCCGTCGCCTCCCGTGTCGCCGCGGCGGTCAGGAACCGCCGGCATCCGGCCAACGCGTCGGGTGCGGGTGATGCGGCACCGCCGATGGGTCTGGCCCGCCGAGCGCCCCGCTGCGGCAGGAAAGAGTACAGCCTACCGCACACGAGGCTCTGGCCGAGGCCTCTCGCCGCGGCCGCTCTGCCGCAACCGCTGCCCCGCCCTGCCGGCGAGCCTGAGCAGGACGTGGGTCCGAAGGCGTCCTGAATGTGGGCGGTACCCTCCGGGCTTGTATCCCCCTGCGTGAATGGGCGAGGAAGAGCGTAAACGGTCGGCATCGGCGGACTGAGCAGGCGGGTATTGTCAAAACGTCCGCGGGAGCTCTCATGGGCGGGGGATGATGTCCGCGGCGACGCGAAAGCCAAGGCCGGGTCCGCGATAATCGGGGGGGTGGCGACTCCTGGCCGCACACCGCGCATCGTTCATGCCGGTGTCCCAACTCCCCCCGCGCGCGACGCGCGCGTCCCCCAGTGCCGGGCCCCGGGGATCGACGGCCGGCGCGTCGCCATAGGGGGCGTACCAATCGGTCGTCCATTCCGCGACGTTGCCGTGTAGGTCGCTCAGTCCCCACGGATTTGATTCGAACGAGCCTACGGGCGCGGCCTGTGTGCTGCCGTAATTGCCTTGTCCCGCTGACATCGTCGCGCCCCAGACGAAGGGCGACGCAGTGCCGGCACGGCACGCGTACTCCCATTCGGCTTCTGTTGGCAGCCTGAGGTGAATGTCTGCGGCCGATCTGGCGTTCAGCTTCGTCAAGAACTTCTGCACATCGTCGAAATTGACGCTTTCGACAGGGCACCGCAGGCCGCACCCGCCCGAGCGACTGGGAGCCGTTCCCATGATCGTCTTCCACTCTTGCAACGTGACCTCAAACCGGCCCAGGTAGAAAGGCGAGGTGAGCGTCACGTCGTGCAGGCGTTCGTCGGCACGACGCCCCGCCTCGGAGGGAGAACTGCCCATCGGGAATTGCCCAGGTGTGAGTTCGACAAGGATCATCCCGGTTACCGGCTCGGTCATCCAGCGCGTCGGTCCGTTTGGGATCGTCTCGGTCGCCTTCGCGTCAAATTGCCGGAATCGACCATAAGCGGCGCGGCCAGAGACCCGCGACCGGTTTTGAAGTGTGTACTCTTCGACCATCTCGAATGGAACGTTGACGTGAAAGCGATCGTCCGTGCGGAATGAGGTTGTCAGAAGCGCCCGCAGGGACT
>DASZFS010000486.1:0-17308 GCA_035939575.1 Vicinamibacterales bacterium
CTGCCGCACAATGCGACGACGCTGAAGCTCTACCGGAATCTCGGCAACGGCACATTCCGCGACGTGACCAGGGAAGTCGGTCTCGATAAGGTATACATGCCGATGGGAGCCAACTTCGGCGACATCGACAACGACGGATACCTCGACATGTATCTCGGCATGGGCAGCCCCTCGTATGCGGCGCTCGCGCCGCACGTCCTGCTCCGCAACAACGCGGGCCGGTCGTTCGTCGACGTCACGGCTTCGTCCGGCACCGGCGAGCTCCACAAAGGCCATGGGATCGCGTTCGCCGACCTGGACAACGACGGCGACGAGGACATCCTCGCGGAGGTCGGCGGCGCGATGCCGGGCGACAGTCACGCGATGCGGCTCTTCGAAAACCCCGGACAGGGGAACGACTGGCTCAGCGTCAAGCTCGTCGGCGTCAAGAGCAACCGGGTCGCGATCGGCGCCCGAATCAAAGTGACGGTGGAGAACGATGGCCGCGCCGCGCGCGCCGTTTACCGTTCGGTCGCCAGCGGCGGCTCGTTCGGCGCCTCGCCACTCGAGCAGCACATCGGCCTCGGACACGGAGCACGCATCCTCGATCTGGAAATCCGGTGGCCAGCGAGCAACACCACGCAGCATTTCCGCGGGATTGCCAAGAATCAGGCCGTGGAGATCACCGAGTTCACGTCCGACTACAAGAGACTCGTCCGGCAGCCCGTCCATCTCGGCGGCCCGCGGAGGAGCCGTTGAAAACGCGTCGGCACGGCCGCCGCCTTCGGGTGCTGCTCCCTCTTCTGTTGACGCTGTTGTCGCTCCGCGGCGCCGGTGCGCAACAGGAGTTCCCGGTCCGCGGGATGGTGACCAGCGTGAATCGACAGGCGCGGACCTTTATCGCTTCGATCGACGCGATCGCGAACTACATGCGGGCGATGACGATGCCGTTCGACGTGCCGTCGGCCGGCGATCTGGATGGTCTGGCGCCCGGCGCCATCGTGGAGTTCACGCTCGTCGTCGGCGCGCACTCGTCGTACGCCCGGAACATCCACATCGTCCGCTACGAGAGTGTGGAGCAGGACCCGTTCACGGCCAGCCGTTTGACGCTCCTGAACGACATCCTTCGTGGTTCGGCCGTGAAACAGGTCGCGGTCGGGGAGCAGGTCGCCGACTTTGCGCTGACCGATCAGCAGCGGCGGCGGGTCAGGCTCTCAGATTTCGCCGGCAAGCTCCTCGCGATGAACTTCATCTACACAAGCTGTCCGCTCCCGAATTTCTGCCTTCGTCTCGCAAACAACTTCAACGTGCTCCAGAAACGCTTTCAGCGCGCACTGGGCCGGGATCTGGTGCTGTTGACCGTCACGTTCGATCCCACGCACGACACGCCCGACGTGCTGGCTACATACGCCAGCCAATGGAACGCCGACGCGGTCAAGTGGCACTTCCTGACGGGGCCGCCGGCCGAGATTGAACGCGTGTGCGACATGTTCGGCGTACACGCCTATGGGAACGAGGGCCAGCTGGACCATTCGCTGCACACCGTGCTGATCGACCGCAAGCAGAAACTGGCGGCAAACATCGAGGGCAATCAATTCACCGCCACGCAGCTCGGCGACCTCGTGCAGACTCTCCTGCGTTGAGATTGGCGGAGGCACGACGCCCGGCGCAGGGGGGATGCCGCACGGCTATCGACGCGGCGGCGGAAGTCGTGCCTCGAGCTCGGCCAGCTCGTTCCGCTCGGGATGGACGCGTCGGGCACGAAGCAGCCAGTCACGCGCCCGGTCGTACCGGGCAAGGCCAATCAGGCTCCGCGCACCGCCGATCCACGCGTCCACGAGACGCGGGTCGAGATCGACAGCGCGTTCGTACTGCGCCAGCGACGCCTCCGGCTGCCCCGACGTCCGCAGCGCGTCGCCGAGCCGCAGCCTCGCAGCGGGGAGGGTCGGATCCGCCTTCACCGCCGCCGAGTACTCCTCGATCGCCTCGCGCCGGCGTCCCTTCGCGTCGTCAATCGCGCCCAGGCTGAAGTGCGCGTTCGCCCCGTTCGTATTGTCCGGCGCCCGTTGAACGACCGTGCGAAATTCCCGCTCCGCGGCCAGTCCGTCACCCGACGCGTACAGCGCCGCCCCGAGCCAGTACCGAAGCGTGACGTCGTCCGGCTTCAGCTCGAGTCCTCTGCGAAATTCGGCAATGGCGAACCGCCAGTCCCCGCGCTTGAGCGCCTGCATCCCACGATGCTCTGATCCCACCGAGCTGTCCAGGACGTCATCGTCGGATTGCATCAACGGATCGTCGAGCTCGGGCGTGACGTCGCCCCGCTGCCGCAAGTGCGCGGCCGCCTTCTGCGGATCGCCAAGCGCCCGATACGCGACCGCGAGTGGATACTGCACCGCTGATGCGCGTCCATCAATCGCCAGAACACGCTCGAAATCCCGTGCGGCCTCGGTATACGCCTTCAGCGCCAGGGCCGCGCGGCCGGCGCCGAACCACGCCGCCGCCAACTGTGGTTGCAGCGCCAGCGCGCGGCTGAACGCGGCCTGCGCGTCTTCGGGTCGCCCGTCGTCCAGGGAGGTGGCGCCGAGCCAGATGAGCGGGCTGGGGTCTGAAGGGCTGAGGCGCGACGCGTGCTGGAACGCCGCTGCCGCTCGCGACCGGTCACCGCTCCTGAGATATGCGTGCCCGAGGTAGTACGGCCAGCGCATCTCGGTGGGCGCCTCCGCTTCAGCGTGCATGTAGCCGGACACAGCGAGATCGTTCATTCCCACGGCCATGAGCAACCGCGCCAGGTCACCGTAGACGGCGGCCAGGTCCGCCGGCGGGGTGGCCGGATTCTGCAGCTTCAGGTCGAGCACCGTATGCCGATCGCGGATCTGACGTTGTACGGAGGCCTCGAGCGACGAGAGATCCGGCAGGGCGATGGGATCAGGAGAGGTCGAGCGTGCCTGCCGTGAACACGCCCCGAGCACCAGGAGCGCCGCCGTGACGACGAAGCGCTGCCCAGTCACGGATGGCTACCCTCGGCGAGCGTCGTGTATCGATCGATGGGAAGATCGGGCCATTCTTCCGTACGCCCGTCGGGCCAGAAGACTCGGACGCGCGGCCTCTCGGCGGACTGCCCGAGCCCGACGAGCACTCTCGGGTCATTGGAGGAGGCGTAGCTCCCATCGGCTCGCGCACGCCGCCACAGGGTCGGCCCGCTCCGGCGGACGACGGCGACGCGAGCGCCCAGCGCGTCTCGAGCGGCCGCCGCGTTTGCGGTCGGCGTGCCTGCTGCGGCGATTCGACCGGCGCTCACGAGCCTCAGGCCAATCCAATGATTTCGGTTCCCCACGTTGTTGATCAGCAGCCGAACGTGGCCCGCGTCGTTCGCCACGACGACATCGGTATCACCGTCATTGTCGATGTCGCCGAAGGCTGCGCCCCGGCTGACCTCCACGAAATCGAACGCCCGGCCCGCGCGATCAGTGACGTCTTCGAATCGGCCGCCAACGTTCCGCAACAGCAGGTTCCGTTGTGCGAGCGGAAAGGGATCCGCGTTCCGGCCGGCGCGCCGCATGTTCTCGTTCACATCGCCGTTCACCGACAGAATGTCGAGCCAGCCATCGTTGTCGAAGTCAAACCACGCCGTCCCGAAGCCGGTGTATGGAAGGCTCGGGTGCCGGATGCCCAACCGGATGCTCTGCTCCTCGAACGCGCCGGACCCGTCGTTGACGAACAGCGACGTGCCTTGATTGATCAATTCGGTGACGACGAGATCGTCGTCGCCGTCGTTGTCGAAGTCGCCCGCGTCCACCCCCATGTTCGCCTTGCGCTCGCCGTTCGCGCCGAGCGCCACGCCGGCAGCGACGGCTGTGTCTTTGAATGTGCCGTTCCGCTGGTTGATCCAGAGCTGGTTGTCCTGTTCGTCATTGGCAACGAAGAGGTCCGGCCAGCCGTCGCCGTTGAAATCGGCCGTGGACACGCCGAGCGCGGGGCCGAAACTGCGCCCCAACCCCGCCGCGATCGTGACGTCTGAAAAGTGCCCGTTGCCGAGGTTCCGGTACAGGCGGCTCGGCTCGGCACGGTACACCTCGGGCCGGCAGTAGTCGCGCACGCCCGGCGCACTGAAGCAGGGCATGTGCGTCTGGAGTGTGTACGCCAGATAGTTGCCCACGAACAGGTCCAGCCATCCGTCGCGATCGAAATCGACGAACGCGGCGGACACGGCCCATGAGCCGGCGTTGCTCGTACCGCTTCGATCGGACACGTCGGTGAAGGTGCCGTTGCCGTTGTTGTGGAATAACTGGCTGCGCCCGAAGCCGGTCACGTAGAGGTCCGGCCACCCATCGTTGTCAAAATCGCCGACGGCGGCCCCCATGCCGTACCCGATGGTCTTGATGCCGCTCTGCTCGGTCACGTCGGTAAAACGCAGGGTGCGCGTTCCATCCGGTCTGATCTCGAGGTCATTCCGATAAAGGCGCCCCCCACGCGATGCGCCGGCAGGGGGAGGCAGCAAGGGCGTGCCGGTGCCGAGCATGGCGCCCTGCGCGATGAACACATCGAGATCGCCGTCGTTGTCGTAGTCGAACAAGGCGACGCCGGGCCCCATGATTTCCGGCTGGTAGAACTGCCCCGACATGCCGTTGAAATGGACGAAGTCGAGCCCTGTCTCTTCTGCGCGTTCAGTGAACCATTGTTCGTCGGAGCCCGGGCGCCTGGCGGATGGCCGTCCGCCGCCGCACGCGACACTTATCACGATGGCGAGGAGCGCTGTCGCGCATCGAATGGGCATGGCGCTCGTGTTCGGTTTTCGTGAAGCGATCACACGGTCGTGTGTCAGCGCGTGATCGTAGCGCTGTCAGCCAACCGCGCCAACTCGCCGGTTGACAACGATTAAATAAATGAGCGACCATTAATATAATGGGACGTCCTCTCCGCTCTGACGGACGGCAAACGCGACAGGCAATTCTCGACGCCGCCCTCGATCTGTTTGCCGAAAATGGATACTTCGGCACCAGCCTCCGCGATATTGCCGCGTCAGTCGGGATTCGCGACAGCGCTCTCTACAACTACTTCGACAGCAAGGAGGCGCTCTTCAACGCCCTGCTGGCAACGGATCGCGAGGCCAAGGCCGGGCAACTGGCGAGCTTCCTCGCGGAACCGATGGCTGATGCGCGATCGGTCCTGGAACGGCTCGCGTCCCTGGTGCTCGACACGTTCTGTGCGCCACGGCAACAGCGGATGTTCCTGGTGATCATGTCCGATGGCATGCGCCTCGCCAAACAGGGCCGCGTCGATCTCATCGAGCGGATGACGAGTTGCGCCGGACCTTTGATCGAGTTGATGCGGCGTCTCACCGCCAACGGCGATTTGAGCCCGCGCGCACCGGAATTGCTGGCCATGGAGTTCATGGGTCCGCTCTCCCTGTGGCGAAATCTCCATGCAATCGATCCGAACGGGCCGCTGGTCGCGAATCGCGGCGCATTCGTTCGTGATCACGTCGATCAGTTTCTGAATGGCGCGAAAGCGCTCCCGGCCGGACAGGCCCGATTGCAGGAGCCGTCCCAGGCCGACACGTGGCGGCAGTTCCCGGCGCGGCGGCGGGCGACGAAGTTTCGGACGCTGAAGGAGCGTGTTCAATGACCGTTCGAAGACTTGGCAGCTGGAAACTGATGATCGGATCGGCTGTGGCTGCGGTTGCCGTGGCCGCGATTCTGCCGTTGACCTTGACGGCCCAATCGGCCGCGGGATCGGGCGAGGTGACATACACGAAGGACATCGCGCCGATTCTGCAGCGCAGTTGTGAGAACTGCCATCGCGCGGGCGGCGTGGCCCCGATGCCGTTGACCTCGTACGACGAAGTTCGCCCCTGGGCACGCTCCATCAGGCAGCGGACCGCAATCGGGCCGCACGCCGGCGTCATGCCGCCCTGGTATCTCGAGAAGAACATCGGCATCCAGCAATTCCAGAACGATCCGTCGCTCAGCGCCGAGGAGCTCGCCAAGATCGCCAGGTGGAGCGACAATGGTGCGCCGCGAGGCAACCCGGCCGACATGCCGCCCGCGAAAGAATGGGCAGACTCGGCGAAGTGGGCCATCGGCACGCCCGATCTGGTCATCAAGACGCCCGAGGTGGTCGTGAAAGCCGGCGCGCCCGACTGGTGGGGCGAGATTCCGCGCGTGCCGACTGGCCTCACTGAGGATCGCTATGTCACGGCGCTCGAGGTCAAGGAGGTCAATGACCTGCCGAGCACCGGCTCGGGACGCTCGACGGTTGGCGGACACTACGTCTTCCACCACATGATCTGGAGCACGCGGGTCATCGACGACCAGCATCCCGATCGGGAACCGACCGCGCTTGGGTCGTTTTTCGACGAGGGCAGCACGCCCTGGCCGGTGCACGAAGTGGGTCGCAACGCCGATTTCTTCGGTCCCGACTCGGCGCGCCTCCTGAAAGCGAACTCGAGCATCATCTCCGACTCGGCCCACCTGCACTCGAATGGCCGCGATACCAAGGCCCACCTGGAGATCGGCTTCAAGTTCGCGCCGAAAGACTACAAGCCGAAGTACCGCACCGCCTTCGTGTCTCTCGGCAATGGCGTCGACATCGACATCGAGGGGATGCAGGCCGGCCAGCAGCTTCACGCCTACACGGTGTTGAACGACAACATCAAGGTCCTTTCCTTCGAGCCGCACCTGCACGCGCCCGGCATGCGGATGTGCTTCGAGGCGATCTGGGGCTACAACATCCAGACGCTGAATTGCGTCGGGTACGACCACAACTGGGTCCGCGGCTACGACTACACGGACGACTCGGCGCCGCTGCTGCCGAAGGGGACGATCCTGCACATCATCGGGTACATGGACAATTCGCCGTCGAACAAGAACGTGCCGGATCCCCGCAACTGGCAGGGCTCGGGTAATCGTTCCGTCGCGAACATGTTCATCGACCTCGGCAACCGCGTCGCGCTGACCGATGAGCAGTTCCAGGAGGAGATGGCGAAGCGGCGCGCGCTCAATCCGGAAAAAGACTTCTTCCTCGGCTGCCCGCTCTGCGCGCTCACCAAGCCGGCCGCCAGGTCAACGACCGATCAGCCGCAGGTGCGGCAGCAGCAGTAACGCCCGCACGGAACCTTTAGCCCCGATCTCTCCGGCGCCAGCTCCGGCGCCGGGGAGCATCGGTCTGGACGGCAATCCATGAGTAGTGAACAGCCCGCTCTCCGGAGGCGCCTGGCCGCGAACGCCACAACGCTCGCCATCGCACTCGCGGCGATTTCGATTGCCCACGGCGTCCTGCGCGCTCAGTCGCCCTCCTATACAAGCGGTCAGAACGTGATCCCCGCGTACGAAGGGTGGGAGCAGGGCGCGGACGGTTCGAAGTACTTCCTCTTCGGCTACATGAACCGCAATTGGGAAGAGGAATTGAACGTGCCGATCGGGCCCGACAACAACTTCGACGTCGGTGGACCCGACCTCGGTCAGCCGACGCACTTCCTGCCGCGCCGGAACCGCTTCGTCTTCCACGTCAAGGTGCCGCCGGACTTCACCGAAAAGAGCGAACTGGTGTGGACGCTGACAACCCGGGGGAAGACCGAAAAGGCATATGCGTCGCTCCGCCTCGACTACAACGTCGATGACGTGGTCAAGGCGTCGGAGACCGGCGCGCTCGGCGCCGGCACGAGCAGTCCCACGGTGCGGTCCAACAAACCGCCGATCGTCACACTCGAAGGTCCGGCAACGCGAACCGTGAAGGTCGGTCAGCCGCTCACGCTCGTGACGACGCTGACCGACGACGGCATTCCGAAGGCATTGACACAGGCCGAGTTGAATCAGGCGCTCGTGGCGCGGGCGCGAGCCCTTGGCGTCGCTGGCAGTGGGGGCGGCGAGGGGCGCTCAACGGCAGCCGCGCCAAATCCGGCGGCGGCGCCAACTCCGGCAGCGGCGCCGGCCGGAGGCCGCGCCGTCAACCCGGCGTTGCTCCCGCCGTCGCGCGTCACGGTAGGGAAGAATCTCGGGTTGCACCAGTCCTGGTTCGTCTACCGAGGCGCAGGCAGCGTAACCTTCACGCCCCCGCAGATCAAAGCGTGGGAGGACACACGCGCCGGCACGAACTCGCCGTGGGCGCCGTTATGGTTTGCGCCGCCGATTGGGCCCGACAACAAGGTCACGGCAGAAGCGGTATTCAGCGAGCCGGGCACGTACGTCCTGCGCGTCCTGGCGGACGATGGTGCACTGACCTCGGGTCAGAACATCACGGTCACTGTTACCCGTTAGCCGTCGTCGCGCAGCGCCGCATTCGGGTCAAGCGCGGCCGCGCGTGCGGCAGGCACCCACGACGCCAGCGCGGCGATGAAGAAGAACAGCACCGTGATGCTGCCAAAGGTCGCAGGGTCGCTCGGGGTGACGCCAACGAGCAGCTTCGTCATGAGCCGTGTAATGCCAAGCGCAATCACGAGCCCGGCCACGACGCCGGCGGCGCTCAGGCGAAGCCCCTCGCCAACGACGAGCGAGAAGATGCGTGCGCTGGGCGCGCCGAGCACCATGCGCATGCCGAGCTCCGCGGTCCGCTGTCGGACCACCGTCGAGAGCACGCCATAAAGGCCGACCGCCGCCATGACCACGGCGATGACGGCGAAGATGCCGATGAGCAGGACCGAGAAGCGCATGGGGGCGGTCGCCTTGGCGACCAACGCCGACATCGGCTGCACCTCCGCAAGCGTGGCGTTCGTGTCAACTTCCGCCACTGCGGCGCGAACCGCCGCCGCCAGCTGCACCGGATCGCCGGACGTTTTCACAGCCCACCGCCCCGCAGCGCCACCGCCGAAGTATCCGTCGGTGAAATACATCCCGTCGAACCCGTCATCCGCCATCGACTCGTGTCGCTGGTGTGCGACAACGCCGACGACCTCGAAGAGCTCTGCCTCCGGTGTGTTCACACGCGCCGCCACGCGCCTGCCGACGGCCGGCTCGCGCGGGAAAAGCCGCGCCGCGATCTTCTCGTCGATGATGATCAGCTTCTGAACCGACCCGTTGTCGGTGTCAGTGAACGTACGGCCCGCCAGAAGCCGGGTTCCCAGCGCTTCAAAGTATTCCGGCAGCACGGCCTTGAAGTTTGCCTGCCGATACAGACTCTGGTCCGCGATCGCCGCCTCCGGACCGATGCGCCCGTTGGCCACCGATCCGTCGAGCGGCAGCGCCGTACCGGCGCTCACCGCGGTCACGCCGGGGAGCGCTCCCAGCCTCTCGCGCACCCGACGGAGAAAGACCGCTCGCTCCTCGGGTCGCTGTCCGCGGGCGGGCAGCTGGAATGTCAACACGCCCTTCGGATCGAAGCCCGGGTCGGCGCGCTGGACCGCCACGAAGCTGCGGATCATCAGTCCGGATCCGATGAGCAGCACGAATGAGAGCGCGACCTCGGTGACGACGACTGCGTTGCGGACGAAGCGGCCCGCGCGCAGGCCTGACGCTCCACCGCTTTGACGAAGGACGTCCATCAGATTGGGCCGCGACGCGCGGATCGCGGGGATGGTCCCGCAGGCAATGGCCGTCAGCAGGCCGGCCGCGATGGTGAACAACAGCACGCGCAGGTCGATCGCCACATGGGCCAGACGCGGCAGGTCTTCCGGACCAAGCGCCACGAGCAGGCCGATGCCGCCGTACGCGAGACCGAGGCCCAGTGCCGTGCCAAGGGCCGCCAGGAGGAGACTCTCAGCGAGCAGCTGACGAACGATGCGCCCGCGCGTGCCGCCGATGGCCGCGCGGACCGCGATCTCGCGGCCCCGCGCCGCCGCGCGCACGACGAGGAGGTTGGCCACGTTGGCGCAGGCAATGAGCAGAACGAAGAGCACCGCGCCGAGCAGCGCAAGAATGGCCGGCCGGACGTCACCGATCAGGTCGTCGCGCATCGCGATAACGCGCACGTGATGGTCAGCGGTCTTCGCGATCGGATACCGCTGCCGCCAATCGGCCGCCAGCGCCTCCACCTGCCCCTGCGCATCCTGAAGTGTCGCGCCGGCCTTGAGCCGCGCGATCGGCCGCATGAAGACGTTGTTGCGGATCGCGGTGTCGAAGTTCACGCGCAGCGCAACCCAGATGTCCGGGCGGGTCGTCATGTTGGCGCGCGGCGGATACAGAATCTCGAAGCCCGGCTCGAGCACGCCGACGATCTGGGCGCGCCCGTTGCCGCCGCCGAAATCAATCGTCTTGCCGACGATCGCCGCATCGGCGCCGTAGCGGCGCTGCCAGAATTCGTAGCTGAGAATCGCCGTCACGGGAATTGGCGCCGGCGGCGGCGCCCCGGCTACTGGAGGCGGGGGGGCTTCACCGTCGGAGGCGATGAAGTCGCGCCCGATCAGGATGCGCGCGCCAAGCAGCTGGAACGCATTGGTCGTCGCGCCCGCGGACCGCGCCTGTTCCGGCCGCACGCCGTCGCCGCCGATCGGCACGCGCCCGGCCGGAGTAACCGCGGCAAGATCGTCGAACGCCGCAACGTGCTGCTTGATATCGCGGAAGTCCGGTGGCGAGAACGGAAAATCGAGGACGTTCCTGGTTCGCAGCTCGCCCCACACGAGGACGAGCCGGCTGCCGTCCGCGTACGGCAGCGGCCGCAACAGCACCGCATCGACAACGCTGAAGATCGCGGTGGACGCACCGATGCCCAGTGCGAGCGTCACCACGGCAATCGCGGAGAACACGGGACGCTTCCTCAGCGTACGCGTCGCATACCCGAGGTCCCTGATCAACGTGTCCATGCGGACTCCTTCCGGGTTGAGACGGTCGAGCCGGCCGTTTGGTTGGGGTCACGCCGGCGTGGCGGCGTTGCCCTCCCTCAGCGGGACGGGCCTCTGTCCGCCGCCGATCCACACGATGGCCCACGCGCCGGTCGCCGCCAGCGCGACCAGAGGCACGAGTGCGAGCGAGAAGCTTCCGGTCGCGTCCTTGATGTAGCCCATCACGTAGGTCGTCCCGAAGCCGGCGAGATTGCTGATCGCGTTGATCTGCGCCAGGCCCGCGGCCGCCGTTCCTGCCGACAGCCACTCCGTCGACACCGCCCACACCGGCCCTTTGCCAGCGTAAATGCCGATGACCGCCAGGCAGAGAATGACGATGATGGAGAAGAGCGACGTGAACAGCAGCGCCGACGCGAGGCTGACGGCCGTGAGCATCAGAGGGACGGACGCGTGCCAGATCCGCTCGCCCGTTCGATCCGACCGGCTGCCCCACCAGATCATGATGACGGACGCGAGCGCGAACGGAATGGCGTTGAGCAACCCGGTCTGCATGTTCGTCAGCCCGTAGGACTTGATGATCTGAGGCTGCCAGAGCTGAAGCCCGCTGCTCACCGCGGTGCTTCCCGCCAGGACGACGCTGAGCACCAGGACGTGCTTGTTCCATAGCACCGGCAGGAGGCCCAACTGTCCCACCGGGCGCTGCTGGCCGGCTTGCGCCTGGAGCTTCGCCAGCAGCCAGCGGCGCTCGTCGCCGTGTAGCCAGTGCGCGTCGGCCGGCCGGTCGCTGAGGACAGCGAGGCACGCGAAGCCCAACAGGACCGCCGGCGCAGCTTCGAGGATGAACATCCACTGCCAGCCACGCAGCCCGAGCCAGCCGTCGGTTCCGAGCAGCGCTGCCGAGATCGGCGATCCGAGAAAGCTCGACACCGGAATCGCCACCGTGAACAGTCCCACGATCCGGGCACGGTACTCCGCCGGAAACCAGTAGGTGAGATAGAGAATCACGCCTGGGAAGAATCCTGCTTCGGCGGCCCCCAGCAGAAACCGCACGAGATAGAGCGAGCGTGGACCCGTGACCAACGCCATGGCACCGGCCAGCACTCCCCACGTGATCATGATCCGCGCGATCCACCGGCGGGCACCGAACTTCTCGAGGAGCAGGTTGCTCGGCACTTCGAACAGGAAGTACGACAGGAAGAAAATGCCGGCCCCGAACCCGAATACCGTCGCAGAGAAGTGCAGGTCCTTGACCATCTGAAGCGCGGCGAATCCCAGGTTGACCCTGTCGAGAAAGGAAATGAAATAGCAGACCATCAAGAACGGCACGATGCGCAGCGTCACTCGGCGCATCGTCCTGGCTTCCAGCGCATCCGGGTTTAACGGCATTTCGGCCACGATTCTAACGTGTCTGCGCCAACAGGGCGGCGCGACCCGACGGCCAGCCCATGCAGAGTCGCCCGTGTTTTCAGGCAGTTCCAGCGCTCCATCGCTTCCGGGAACAGGATGTAGACTCTCTACGTCTTAGAGAGAGACTCTCGGTACTCAATGACCCCGCACTCCACGGGAGGCGACACGCTTCTGCGCGGCGCCCTCGACACGCTTCCGGCGCTCGCATGGCTCGCGGACGATCGGCGCCCGTTGGACTGGAACGGCCCTGCGGATCGGGCCTTTACGCGCTTTCGCGACCAGGATCTGGAACGCCCGATCATCGAGCACTTCGAGCGAGTGGCCCGCCGGCAGCCAGGCCGCATCGCGATCAGGGACGCGGACACCGCGCTCACCTTCGGCGAACTGTGGGACGGGGTCTCGGGACTGGCCGAAACACTGGCGGCCGAGACGAAGCCCGGCGACCTGATCGGCATCCTGCTGCCGGCATGTCCACTGTTCCCGCTCGCGATGCTCGCGTGCCTCGCCTCAGGACGCGCGTTTGTCGCGCTCGATACACATTGTCCGCCGGACTGGCTCGATCACGTGCTCCAGGATGCGCGCCCCACGCTGATCATCACACTGGAGGATGGCCTCTGCGGGGTCGAGGCCCTGGCGCTCCTGGCGTCAACGCCACCAACGCCGCGCGCGCTGCGCGTCATCCGTCTGACGGGCTTGCCCAGATCCGGGCACAGCGGTTGGCGACCGGCCACCATGGACGTGGACGAACCGGCGTGCGTCCTGTTCACATCGGGCAGCACCGGGCGCCCCAAGGGCGTCGTGAACAGTCAGCGGAACCTGCTGCAGCGCGTGGCTCAATCGATCAACGCCGCGCATATCAACTCTGCGGACAGATTGCTGACTCTTGCTTCGGCTTCCACGATCGTCGCCGTCCGCGACGTCATGACCGCGCTCCTGGCCGGCGCAAGCATTCACCTCCTCGATCCGCACGGCGTCGGCGCGCGCGAGATATTGGACGTGATCCCCACGGAGGCCATCACAATCCTGTTCGCGTTTCCGGCTCTTCTGCGGTCCATCGTTCCGGCTCGAGGAGAACGCGAGGGAGCCTCTCTGAGGCTGGTCCGTATAGGCGGAGACACGACGCTGTGGAGCGACATCGAAGCGCTGCGCGCGTGGCTCGCACCGGAAGCCGCCATCCAACTGATCTACGCCGCCACGGAAGCGCCGATGCTGCAGTGGTTCGTTGACGACAGGTGCAGGCATGACGACGCCCGCATTCCCATCGGCTATCCGCTGCCCGGCAACCATCTCGCATTGGTCGATGACAAGGATCGCGCCACCCCCGCCGGCGAAGTCGGCGAGGTCATCGTCGCAAGCCCCTACGTTTCGTTGGGACGTTGGGTCGGGGGGCATCTTGCTGACGAGAGCGTTGAAAGCGGCGGCGGGCGCGGAGAGCGGATTTTTCGGATTTTTCGCACGGGGGACCTCGGGCGCCAGAGGCCCGACGGGTTGCTGGAGCGAGTCGGCCGCAAGGACAGGCAGGTCAAGATACACGGGTCGCGCGTCGATCTCGACGGCATCGAGGCCATGCTTCGCGGGCACCCCTCCGTGCGGGATGTTGCCGCAGCGGCACGGCCGAATCGCGCCGATGGCACGATGACGCTCGTCGCATACGTAAGTGCGCGCGATGGGGCGCCTGCCGGGCTGATCGCCGAATTGAAGGCGTTGCTGCGCTCCGCGCCGCCGCCAATGCGCCCCGCACGCTTCTATCTTGTACCGTCGATTCCACGGCTGCCGAGCTCGAAACTGGACGTTCGCGCGCTCGTTGCGTTGGACGAGGCCCACGTTCAGAGCGAACGTGCCGGGCCGATCGATGTGGCCGAGCGCGCGCCGATTGCCGGCGATCACATCTCCCGGACAGTGGCTCGCATCTGGGAACAGGTGCTGCTCGTGCCGGTTCGTGCAGCTGAGGACGATTTCTTCGACAGCGGCGGCGACTCACTCAACGCGATCACGTTCGTGATCGAGCTCGAGCGTGCGCTGGGGCTCGAGATCTCACTCACGCTGATCAACGAGTCGCCGAGGTTTGATCAGCTCTGCCAGGCGCTGAGCGAGCGGCGCGCGCCCGGCTCGACTCCGCTGGTGACTCTCAAGGCAGGAGACGGCCTGCCGCCGGTTTTCTTCATCCATGGCGTGGGCGGCAACGTCATCGAGATCCTGCCTGCGGCGCGGCGCGTGACCTACCCCGGCGCCGTGATTGGCATTCGGGCTCGTGGTGTCGTACGCGGAGAAGTGCCGCATACGAGCATCGAGGCAATGGCCGCGGACTATCTGAGAGCGATCAAGGAGCGCCAGCCGAACGGTCCGTATTACCTGTGCGGCTATTCCTCCGGCGGGCTTGTGGCGTTCGAGATTGCACGGCGGCTGTCCGAGTCGGGCGATGCGGTCGGCTTGGTCGGGCTCTTCGATACGACGATGAGTCCGGTGCGATGGCCACTACGGGCCTGGGTCTCCATGCTCGCCCGGCGCATCGCACTCCTCGTCGCCGCGTTGCGCGCCACGCCAATCCGCAGCTGGCTCGCCACATTGCGCAAGTCATCCGAGCGACTTCGCGCCTGGCGTGGCAGTCTCGGCGCCGCGCCTTCGATCGCAATCAGGGTCGCGGCAAGCGCCCTCATCGCCTCCGCAAAGTATCACCCGGGGTTCTATCGCGGGCAGCTCACGCTGTTCTCGCCCGCGGGACGCGAGCCCGGCCTCCCCTCACTCGAGTCTATCTGGCGCAAGCATGCTGGAACCGTCATAGTCGTCGAGACCGCGGGAAGCCACGCAACGATGCTCTCCACCCTCCATGCGGAAACGACAGCTGCATGTATGACGCGGCACCTGCCCGGTGCAAGGCCGGTATAAGCGGGAGAGTTTCTATGGCTCAGGCGTGCCAGACCATGCCCGGAGCAAAGTCGAAGTTCCTCGCAGGATGTCGTGGTCTGCTGCCATAGCTCTCGCCTGGATACGCATCTTGGTGAAACGCTCCGACTGGACCAGTGCGCGCAGCTCTTCAAAGAGGCCTTCGTAGAACGCATCGACGACAACACCGCTTCCGTACCGACCGATGCAGTCCGCCGCAACCGTGCCGCGCAAAGCGACGGCCGGAGTTCCGCACGCGGCCGCTTCGAGCAACACCAACCCCAACGTGTCCGACTCAGCGGGCAGCAACAGAAAATCCATCTCTCTGTACATCGCCGCGAGTTCGCGGCCGCTCTTCCAGCCCACGAACGTGGCACTGTTACAAGAGAGGGTCGAACGTTCAGGACCGTCACCGACGATGACCAATCGACAACCCAGGTCCTTGATCCTGTCGGCGTGCCGCAGGATGCTGGGCAGGTTCTTCTCCCGTGCAATCCTGCCGACAAATCCAAACACGACTTCACCTCGTGTTCGATCTCGATCAGCGGCGCCTTCATCCAGGTCAAAACGCCTGCAGTCGACAAACTCCGATGCGCGGAGTATGCGTCCCTTCAACCTCGCCGACAACCACCGCTCGCTTCTCGTCGTGTGTACAACAATCGGACTGCACCGTCCGTACACGAGCTGGTCCCATCGCTGAGCGAGCACGCGGCCCAGCGGCTGCCGAAGCGATGACGGCACCGCGCTCGGGAGATACGCCGACACGTACGCAGGCCAATGAGTGTGGTAAAAGCCGACGCACGGCTTGCGACGCCGTTTCGCGTATCTCGAAGCTGACAAGCCCACCAGTCCCTGGGTTGCCACATGCACCACGTCGATGTTCCCGTGGTCCCGTTCAATCTTCGCGAACTGCGCGCGGCTGATGTATCCGGTCAGGAGCTCCGGGTAGTGCGGAACCCGAAATCTGAATCGTGGAACAACCGCGACTGCCCGGTGTTCGTAGCCGATGGGAGTCTCGCGGGAAGACTCGGCGGCGTGGACGACCACCAATCGACAGTGCCCTCTGAAATGCTTGTCGAGCGTCTCGATCACTGTGCGGTATAGGGTTGTAATTCCGTTGATCTGCTCCCAGGAGTCGGTAGCGATCAGCACCAGGCGGGCTCGAGCGACGGTGACACCGCTGGCGACCATAGGACACCTCGGAGGCCACTCAGGCAGATGAAGCTCACTGCGGTGGAAGATCCTTCAACAGAGACATGGCCGAGGACAGGTAATAGTTTCGTGCGATGGCGTTGATCTGCCGCTCGCCCAGCTCAATGAGTGCCTGGGCCTTGATCCGCTTCGCCGCAGCGTTTGCGCCGTCGTTCGCCAGCACGTAGTCGGCGAGCTCCGCGGCCCATTTGAATTCGCGCGCAGCGAGTGCCTCGCGCCCGCGTGCCAATACCTGGTCGGGGCCACCGACGAGGCCGACCAGTTTTGTCGCGCGATCCTTGTCCGGAAGCGGAAACAGTTTCGTGGCATCTCCCTCGAACCAGCCCGCGCGGTCCGCGTAGACGCCCCGCACGGTCCACTCGACGCTGCCGTAGAACTCCTGGAGATACGGGTTCTCGGCCAGATCGGGCGGAAGCTTGACGTGCTGCACGAGTTCGTCGGGGCGCTCGCCCTGCCTCATGCCCTGAATCGTCTGGTCCAGAATGGACTTGATACCGTCGCGGTACGCCGTAAGCGCGGCGCGCGCAGCGGCGCCACCCATGACGGGCCGCGTGTGGCTCGGCACCACGTGCTCCGGTCCAAGCGTGATCATCTTCTCGAGACTGGCAATCCAATCCTCGGGAATACGGAGCCGCGCGCCACGGATCGGGCTGATGTTCGGGAACGAGCGCAAGAAGTCGTCTCCAGGCATCAGCACGCGCGTGTCAGGCAGCCAGACCGAGATCGCGTCCATCGTCTCGCCGGGCGTGTACAGGAGCTGCAGCCGCACGCCGGCAACGGTCAGCGACAGTTGGTCGCCGCTGAACGTCCGGGTGGGAGGCAGGTAGCCTTCCCGAGTCGGAGGCGTGACCCGCCCATATTCCAGTTGAACGCCTGCGTTGATGTACAGCGAGTCCGGCAGCGCCATACCGAACTGGTCGGCGCCATCGCGCCCGGCGCGGCCGATGTCCGGCACGGCGCCCAGGAGCCGCTGGTGGCTGTAGATCTCAGGATCGTCATTTCCGGCAAACACACGCGCTCCGCCCGTGTGGTCGGGGTGAGAGTGGGTATAGATGATCGCGCGTACGGGCAAGCCGAGGAGATTCCCGAATGCGGTCCTGATGGCGCGCGCGGCAG
>DASZFS010000487.1:0-7514 GCA_035939575.1 Vicinamibacterales bacterium
GCCTACGCCCTCGATTTCTGATGAACCTGTTCAACTTTTGAGAACCTTGATCTTGGGGCGAGGCAACTGCACGCGACCATGAGTCTTCAGCCCCACCTCAGAGTCTTCGGCCCGCCTCACATTCTTCAGCCCACCTCAGAGCCTTCAGCGCGCTTCCGGTCTCGCAACGATGGCGACACCCCACGGACCGCGTCCCGCCGGAAGGCGCCGGCGCACCTGCATCGACGCGACGTCGATCACGGAGACGTCGTTCGCCGGACCGTTGGCGGTGTACAACGTGGTGCCGTCCTTCGAGAGCGCAATGCCCCACGGCCTCTGCCCTGCTTCAACCGAGCCGACGACCGTGTCGGTTGAGGTGTTGACGGCCAGCAGCATCTTGCTGCGCCCGGTCGAAACGTACACGTGCTTGCCGTCGGGCGCCGTAAGAGTGCCCATCGGGCGCATACCGTCCTCGAGCTTGATCGTTTTGAGCGATTTCAGCTTCTTGACGTCGACGACTGTGAGCGTGGCGCCGGTCTCGGAGGGCACGTAAGCCTTCGAGCCGTCAGGCAGAAAAGCGATCGACCGGGGCCGTGGACCGACTTTGACCGACCGCACCGTCTTTCGGACAGGATCGATCACAAAGACTGCGCCGTCTTCTTCCGATGTCACCCAGACGCGGCCGGTCGCGGGCTCCACGGAAACGCCTTCCGGCTCGTTCCCGATCTTGAATGTTTCGACCACCTGACCGCTCTCGACGTCGATGAAGCTCGCGCGCCCCGCGTCCTCGTTGGCGACGTACACGCGCTTGCCATCCGGGCTGACCGCCAGCTGCTCGGGATCCGTGCCGCTCGGGAGCACTCGGAGCAGCTTGCCCTCCACAAGATCCACGACCCCGATGCCATCCGCGCTTCGGTCCGGCGGGGGCAGCGTCTTCTCGTCCACGCCTGGCGGCGCGGCGGGCGACCCGGTGAGCGCGACGTATAGCCGCGTCCCGTCCGGACTGGGCGCGATGCCGCGCGGCCGCTTGCCCAGCGGAATGGTGGTGACGGTTGCGAGCGTGGCGGCGTCAATCACCGTGAGATCGCCCGACGTCTCGTTGGTGATGTACAGGCCCACGGCGGGCATTTTTGGAGGGGCGGGCACGGGCGCTGGCGGCTTGGCCGGCTGCGGCGGCGCCTCGGCGCGGCCGCACGCGGCAAGGGCCGTGGCCAGGGCGAACGGGATCACGAGCGGGAACCTGCAGGGCGTCATCGCATCATCTCCGTGCCAGTTCGGCCAACGCGTCCGTGCGGTCCGGCCGACGCGCCCGGCGGCCGCGCACAGGATTCTACACGCTTGAGAACGCCCTAATATAAGAGAGCTTATCCCTTCGGAGCCATCATGAGAGTCGCGAGAGACCTGACACTTGCGGCGCTGGCGCTCGCCGCGACGGCCGGACTCGGCGCGCAGCAGCCGGCGGATGCCACGCGCGGCTTCGCGTCCCCTGCCGACTACGCGACCGACATCACGGCCACGCCCGCAACGGTGAGCGAGCTCCGCGACGCCTTCCTTCGCGAGGGCGCGATGCCGATCGAGACCGCGCTACAATGGGGTGTTTGACATGAACGCGTCAGGCGACCCAGGTCCATGTCTGTCGTTGCTCTCTCGGAGCTGCTCGGCGCCACTGTGCGCGATGCCACCGGCACCGTTCGTGGACGAGTGCGCGAAATCGCCGTCGCGCCGCAGGACCATCCAACGCGCATCGCCTTCCTCGTCGTCCGGACACCGGACGGCGAGCGCACGCTGCCTCCCGACGTTGTGAAATCGGCGGCGGGCGCCGCCGTGCGATCGGCGAACGACTCTGCCGCCTGGCTCCCCTACACGCCCTCGGACGGCCTGCTGCTCCTCAAGCGCGACCTGCTCGACCAGCAGATTATCGACGTGCACGGCCGCAAGGTCGTACGCGTGAACGACGTCGAGCTCGAGTGCACGCCCGTCAACGGGCACGTGCTCCTCGACGTGGTCGCGGTGGACGTCGGAGCGCGCGGCGCGATTCGCCGGCTGTCCAAGGGCGTCGTCCCCTCGTTCACGCTCCGCGCCCTCCTGGAACGGATTCCGCCCCGGGTCATCCCGTGGCAGTTTGTCGACCTCATCGAGACCGACCCCGCGCGACGCGTGAAGCTGAAGATTGCCTACGAGGGACTCTCCAAGCTGCACCCCGCCGACATCGCCGACATCGTCGAGGACCTGCCGCGGGCCGAGCGCGAAGCGGTGTTCGAAACGATCGACGAGGAAGTGGCGGCCGAGACGCTCGAGGAGCTCGACCCGGACGTCCAGGTCTCGATCGTCGAGTCACTCGACAAGGATCGCGCGGCCGATATCGTCGAAGAAATGGACCCGGACGCCGCGGCCGACCTGCTCGGCGATCTGCCGGCGGATCGATCGGGACAGATCCTCGAAGAGATGCAGCCCGAGGAGCGGCAGGAGGTTACACAGCTCCTCGAGTTCGGCGAACGGACGGCCGCCGGCCGCATGACGACGGAGTTTGTCGCCATCGACGAGACGGCGGTGGTGGACGACGCCATCGAGGCGTTGAAGACATTCGAAGGCAGCCGCGAGGCGCTGGCGACAATCTACCTGACGGGCCCCGGTCACCGCCTGGTCGGATCCGTGCCGCTCGTGAAGATCGCCATCTCCTCGCCCGCGGTGCAGCTGTCGTCGCTGACCGAGCCCTACGTCGCGTGCGCACCCGATACGCCACAGAGCGAGGTCGCCGCGCTCTTCGACAAGTACAACCTCATCACGCTCGCTGTCGTCGACGAGCACGGCCGCATCTCGGGCATTATCACCGCCGACGATGTGATCTCGATGCTGCGGCGGAAGGACTGAGGCGGCCGCCGTGAACGTGTTCAAGACCTGGCGCGGGCGGCTGGCGGTGTTTCTCGCGATCGTCGGCCCGGGCTTCATCACGGCCAACGTCGACAACGACGCCGGCGGCATCTACACGTACTCGGTGGCCGGCGCCCAGTTCGGGTACTCGCTCCTGTGGACGATGATCCCGATCACCGTCGCGCTCGTCGTCGTGCAGGAAATGTCCTCGCGGATGGGTGCGGTCACCGGCAAGGGGTTGAGCGATCTCATTCGCGAGGAGTTCGGCTTCCGCGTGACATTCTTCCTGATGATCGCGCTGGTCATCACCAACTTCGGCAATATCGTCGCCGAGTTCGCCGGCGTCGCCAGCAGCCTCGAGCTGTTCGGGATCTCGAAGTACATCGTCGTGCCGCTCGCTGCGGTCGTCGTCTGGTTGCTCGTGGTCCGCGGCACCTACCAGAGTGTCGAGAAGGTCTTCCTCGCGGCGTCAGGTTTCTACGTCTGTTACATCATCGCGGGCCTGCTGGCTCACCCTGACTGGAAGACCGCCGCCATCGCGACCATCAGCCGCCCCAAGGACATCGGGATCCGGAACTACGGCTACCTCTACATGGTCATCGGGCTCGTCGGGACCACGATTGCGCCGTGGATGCAGTTCTACCTGCAGGCGTCGATTGTCGAAAAAGGCGTGACCATCAGGCAGTACCGGACGTCGCGCTGGGACGTCATCCTGGGCTGCCTGTTCACCGACATCGTCGCGTGGTTCATCATCGTGGCGTGCGCAGCGACCCTGTTCGCGGCCGGCCATCACACGATCGAGACCGCCGCGGACGCCGCGCAGGCGCTCCGCCCGCTCGCGGGTGAATACGCGTACCTGCTGTTCGCGGCCGGTCTCTTCAACGCCTCGTTGTTTGCGGCATCGATCCTTCCTATTTCGACGGCCTACGCGGTGTGCGAAGGTCTCGGCTTCGAATCGGGCCTCGACAAGCGCTTCGACGAGGCGCCCGCGTTCTACTGGCTCTACACCCTGCTCATCGTCACGGGCGCGGGCGTGCTGCTCATCCCGCGTGTTCCGCTGGTCTACGTCTCGGTGCTCTCTCAGGTCGTCAACGGCATCGTGCTGCCGTTCGTGCTCATCTTCATGCTGCTGCTCACCAACGACCGGGAGCTGATGGGCGAGTACGTCAACTCGCGCGGCTTCAACGTGGTGGCCTGGATCACCGTGGTCGTCATGATTGTCCTGACACTGGTCCTCGTGGTCCGGCACTAGAGGCGGAGCGACGCTGATGGGTCAGAATCGGGCTGAAGACTCATGCCGCGTGCAGGGCCTGAAGACTCATGGTCGCGTGCAGTTGCCTACGCCCTCGATTTTTGATGACCTTGTACAACTCTCGAGAATCTCGATTTTTGGGGCGAGGCAACTGCACGCGACCATGAGTCTTCAGCCCCGTTCTGCCTCGCTAGCCGCGCCCTCGATTTCTGACGACCCTTTACGACCCTCGAGAATCTTGATTTTGGGGCGAGGCAACTGCACGCGGCATGAGTCTTCAGGCCACCTCAGACTCTTCAGCCCTAGAACGCGGCCGTCAGCCCCACGCGGATCGCGCGCGGGGAGCCAGGTGAGATGTTGGTGTTGCTGTCGGCGTTGATGAAGTATTTCCGGTCGAACACGTTTTCGACGTTGGCCTGGAGCCGCAGCTTGGGGCGAACGGCGAAGAAGGCGGCGGCGTCCACGCGCGTGTAGCCGGGAAGGGTCACGGTGTCGTCAATCGCGGCGAACATGTCGCTCCGATAGACCACCCCGAGGGCGGCCGACACCCGCGAGAGCACCTGGTAGTTGTTCCAGAGCGACAACGTATGGTGCGGCACCTGCCCGACCACGGCGCCGGACGGGGCCGCCGCCGTCGCGCTCGTCACAGAGGCATCCTGGTACGCATAGCCCCCCGCGATGCTCCACTGCCTGGTCATGCGTCCGTTCACTCCGATCTCGCAGCCGTTGGTGCGCTGGCGGCCTGTCTGGACGATGCGCGTTGGATCGTTGGGATCGGTGGACCGGGTGTTGGTGCGATCCAGCCGATAGACCGCCAGCGTCGCCGACAGCCCTCCGAGCGCGTCCCATTTCGCCCCGACCTCGTAGTTGCGGAACTGCTCCGGCTTGAGCTGCTCGGTGACCGTGGTCAGCGATGAGAACTGATCGCCGGAGCTCGGGAGAGACGACACGCTGTAGCTCGAATAGATCGACACCGGTGCGATCGGCTTGTAGACGACGCCGGCCCGCGGCGAGACGAGATTGTCAGGCCGATCGAGCGTACCCCCTGAGCGGTTGTCCCGGTACAGCAGGTCGAACCGGTCGAACCGGACGCCGGCCAGGACCTGCACATGCCGGGACAGCTCGATCTGATCCTGTCCGTACACCGCCGCGACGTTCGTCGTCAGATGATTGTCTGCGTCGGTCGGGCTCTGGCGGAAGTTCACGGGCGTGGAGGTTGTCGGGTTCCCGGACGGAACCAGGACGGATGTCGCGGTCGCGTTGAAGTAGCCCGTATTGCGAAAATTGTCCGTCAGTTGACGACCGAGCTCGGCGCCGGCGACGAGCGTGTGCGTGACCCGCCCTGTCTGACGCGCATATGTCGCGTCGGTCTGGTTGAAGACATTCGTCCGGTTTGTGGCGTTGTTGTACGCGGAGAGCGCCACCTGGCTCTGATCCGCCGTGACCGCTCCCGGCACGAAGTTCTGGTAGGACCGATCGTAATTGGCGACGAGCGTCGTGTTCCGGAGGGTCAAATTCCCGATGCGGTGCTCGATCCGGCCCGAGCCGATGTTGACCCTCGCCTTGACATCGCTCGCGCTCGGGTTGCCGTAGAACGTGCCCGCATCCACGTCGGCCGGGAGCCCCTGGAAGGACGTGATGCCGCGGTCGGCGGTGCGGGAGTCGTTGAGGTACTCGTAGGTCAGCGTAATCCTGGTCCGGTCACTCGGCGCCACCGTGACGGTCGGGGTCACACCGTAGCGCTCGAGCCCGACGAAATTGCGGAAGCTGCCAGAGTTCTCGTAGACGCCGTTCAGCCTGACCGCCACCGTGTCGTTGATCGGCTGGTCGAGATCGGCGGTGAGGCGCCGGTTGTCGTACATCCCCGCCTGCAGGGAGACTTCGCGAAGCGCTTGAAACTGCGCCTCCTTCGTCACGCGATTGACCACGCCGCCAGCGCCGCCCCGGCCGAAGATCATCGCGTTCGGCCCCTTCAGGGTCTCCACGCGATCCAGGTTGTACAGATCGCGATAGTACTGAACGTCGTCGCGCAGGCCGTTGACGAAGAAGTCAGCGGACGAGGTGTTGCCGCGCATGACCACCTGGTCGCGGTTGTTCTCCCCCTGGTGAGCCATCACGCCGGGCACGTAGCGCATGACATCGCCGAGGCTGGTCATGAGCTGGTCTCTCATCAGCGCCTCGGTCACGACGGTCACCGACTGCGGCACGTCGCGTAGCGGCGTGAGCGTTTTTGTCGCCGTGGAAGTTGCCGGCGTCCCGTACAGGGCCGGCGCCGTCACCGTGACCGCCTCGTGCACACCCTCGACCTGCAGCACGAGCTCGGCGGATACCGTGCCGGTGGTGGCCGTGATCCGTTGGAGCCCCTCGAGAAACCCGTCGGCGATCGCCCTGACCGTGTAACGGCCCGGTTCGACGGTCAGCGTGAAGTCGCCGCTCTGTTTGGTAACCGTGGACGCGGCGGGGATCTGACCCTCGCCAACGGCCGTGACGCGCGCGCCGGAAATAGGTGCGCCCGTCGCGTCGAGGACGCTGCCGTGGATCGTGACCAACGCCTGGGCCTCCCCTCGAACGCCGTCAGCTGGGGGCGCCGCAGCGGCAGGGAGCGCGGCAAGAGCAGAGGCGAGGACGAAGGTGGACAACGTGCAGCGCATGGCGGCAACACTCCAGGGGCTGTTGCGCCAGGCGCCGCCGCTCCCTACAATTCAGGGGTCGGACGCGTCAGGCGCGCGAGCGAATGACGAGGTCTCTCCGGACCGACGTTCGACTGGCCCGCCGGTGTCATCAGCACCAGGCGGGCCTTTTCACGTCTTATTGAGACTGAGTCTCAATTTCAAAATGGAAGGATATATCCGACCGGTTCGGTCGGTCAAGTCGAATTCCCGGGGGAATTCCGGGGGGCAGGGGCCCCCGGAGTGAACACAACTCACCCCTGATTCAGATCGACCCAGACGCTCTTGATCTGCGTGTAGTGCTCGAGCGCATGGATGCTCATCTCGCGCCCGAAGCCGCTCTGCTTGTAGCCGCCGAACGGTGCCGCGGTGTCGTACACGTTGTACGTGTTGATCCAGACCGTGCCGGCCTGGAGCCGGCGCGCCACGTGGTGGGCTTTCTTGATGTCTTTCGTCCAGACAGCGGCCGCGAGGCCATACGCGCTGTCGTTGGCGCGCGCGATCGCCTCGTCCACGTCGGCGAACTCGATCGCCGCGAGCACCGGCCCGAAGATCTCCTCTCGGGCGATCGTCATCTCGGGGGTGACGCCGTCGAAAATGGTCGGCTGGAGGAAATAGCCCTTGCCCGTCCCGATGTCGGCGCGCCCGCCGCCCGCCACGAGCTGCGCGCCTTCGCGCTTCGCGACCTCGATGTAGCGGAGATCGGTCTCGAGCTGCTTCTTCGAGGCGACCGCGCCCAGACG